>JAZSEH010000033.1:0-6570 GCA_045531585.1 Acutalibacteraceae bacterium | reverse complement strand
TGTTGGTACTGCCAACCTTGGTCAGAATGAAATATTGGTGTTGCATCAGCAGGAAGTTTCTCAAACAAACCATCTAACATTTCTCGTATTTGCCATAAGTTAGGACTTGTTGAAATTGAATAAGATACAATCTCATTGTTGAATAAATCTAAAACTGGCGAAAGATATACTTTCTCATCACAAACATTAAATTGTGTAACATCTGTTGTTATCTTTTCAAAAGGTTTTTCTGCATAAAAATCTCTTTTCAATAAATTGTCAGCAACTTTACCGATTGTACCTTTGTATGAATGGTATTTATCGTTTTTACGTTGTTTACCTTTCAAACCGAGTTGTTTCATT
This sequence comes from Acutalibacteraceae bacterium, assembly GCA_045531585.1. Lineage (GTDB taxonomy): Bacteria > Bacillota > Clostridia > Oscillospirales > Acutalibacteraceae > SIG587. Next base: position 6,228 of record JAZSEH010000033.1, on the reverse strand, counting down.
AGTTTTTGTACGGTTTTGTGGTTAATTACATAACCTTTGTTACGCAAAACGATTGTAATTCTACGGTATCCATATCTGCCCTTATTCGCATTGTAGATATCTACAATTTCTTGCTTTTCGCATTCGTATTTATCTGTGTTTAAATATTTTCAGTTGCAGCAAGTCATTTAATCGATATTCTTGCCTTAATTCATTGACTATTGCTGCTTTTTCCTTTCCTCTTGCAACCTTTTCTGAACTAAGGCATCGAGTTTTTTTAAGTATTCTATTTCCATACGAAGTCGTTGGTTTTCGGCAATTAAATCCTCCTCAACCTTTTTATCTAACTTAGGTGGTCTGCCTTTTCTTGTTCCGCTAGCGGAACAAGCTCTGCCTCGTCTTCCTTTCATTAAGCCTTCGGCTCCTTCTTCCAAATATATGCGTTCCCACCGTTGTACAGCATTTTTGTAATTTGCTTCTTGTCCTTTACTTACATCCCAATACTTTCGTACAGTTTCTCGATATCCCATATGGTGTTCTCGCATATCCATTATAACACCTATTTTGAATTCTGCACTATACTTTTGTTGTATTGTTCCTTTTTTTGCCATAAAAATATGCACCTCCAAAAGTGTCTAACTTTTGGGGTGCATATCAGAGGATGGGTTTTTAATATGCTATTTGATTTACTCAACGTCGTTTTTAATAAGGTCCTCATAGGTTTCGCGGTTTATAACAACGCGGTCCGTACCGCCCTTAAGGGCAACCATTGCGGGGCGGGGGTTGCGGTTATAGTTGGATGCCATTGAGTAGTTGTAGGCACCTGTTGCCAGCACCGCCATAATATCACCCTCGATAGGCTTAACCATTTTAACGTTTTCCTGAATAAGGTCGCCGCTTTCACAGCACTTGCCTGCAACGGTGGCAATATAGTCTGGCTGGGCATCGGCCTTATTGGCAATGCAAATGGAGTATTCGCTTTTATAAAGGGCGTAACGGGGATTATCGCCTAAGCCACCGTCAACACTAACGTAGTTTCTAACATCCTTTATTTCCTTAACGCTGCCTACGGTATAAAGGGTAAGGCCTGCGCCTGCCACAATTGAGCGGCCCGGCTCCATATATATAAAGGGCAGGGGCATATTCTGCTCCTTGCAGGTTTCCTCAATAACGTCCTTTACCTGATGAATATAGTTTTCATAAGGCACGGGTCTATCCTTAGGGGTATATTTAATACCAAAGCCGCCGCCAAGGTTTAATTCGGTAAGCTCAATGCCTACCTCTCGGCGCACCTGAGCCATAAACTCTATCATACGCTGTGCCGCCAGCTTAAAGGGTGCAACCTCAAAAATCTGGGAGCCAATGTGACAGTCGGCACCAACAACGGTAACGTTTTTAAGGGTGGCCGCCTCACGCATAATATCAATAGCCTCGCCGTTTTCCAGAGCAACGCCGAATTTGGAGTCAATCTGTCCCGTCATAATAAATTCGTGGGTGTGGGCGTCAACACCGGGCTTAATGCGGAACATTATTTTAACCTTCTTGCCCTGCTGTCCTGCAATTTTATCAAGGCGGAAAAGCTCCTCCTTATTATCCACAATAATTCTGCCAACGCCTGCTTCCACCGCCATTTTAAGCTCATGGGCGGTTTTATTATTGCCGTGGAAGCATATATCCTCAGGGTCGGTGCCTGCTTTAAGGGCGGTGAAAAGCTCGCCCCCCGACACAACGTCAACACCAAGGCCACATTCCTTAACGGTTTTATACATAAATATGCTTGACAGCGCCTTGGAGGCATAAAGCACCTTGCCCTTACCGCCGTAATACCTGTCAATAGAATTTTTATACTGTCTGCAATGGTCAATTACCGCATCCTCGTCAATAACGTAAAGGGGGGTGCCGTATTTTTCTGCCAGACAGACACAGTCCACACCGCCTAAGGTAAGGTGTCCCTTTTCATTAACACCTGCGGTGTCCATAACAAAATTGCTCATAAAATCACCAAAAATTTATTCTTTAAGCTCGTCGGGGAGGTCAATTTCCTCCTGGTCTTTTTTCTTTCGCTTGCCCTTGTGCAGCAGCTTAACCTCATCTCTGTGTAGCTTGGTGGGTATTTCGCTGTCACCCACCTTAACCAGCATATTGCCTGTAATAAGGTTTATATCCTGTACCGTACCAACGCCGTCACGGGTTTTAACGGTGGAGCCAACGCTGGGGGAGATGGAGTTTAAATATTCGTAGGCGTTCTGCTCATACTTAAGGCAACACATAAGCCTGCCGCAGCTGCCCGAAATTTTGGTGGGGTTAAGGGAAAGACCCTGCTCCTTGGCCATTTTAATGGAAACGGGATGAAAATCGTCAAGGAAACGGCGGCAGCAATAGGGCTGACCGCATATTCCTATGCCACCCAGCATTTTGGCTTCGTCACGAACACCAATCTGTCTAAGCTCAATTCGTGCGTGGAATTTGGCCGCAAGGTCCTTTACCAGCTCACGGAAGTCTACCCTGCCGTCAGAGGTGAAGTAGAAAAGCATTTTTCCCGAATCAAAGGAAATTTCAACGTCCACAAGCTTCATATCAAGACCGTGCTCGGTTATCTTTTCCTCGCAAACGGCAAAGGCGTCCTTAGCCTTGGCGTTTAGCTCCTCCACACGGGCAAGGTCCTTTTTAGTGGCTAAGCGAAGCACCTTTTTAAGGGGCTTTACAATGCTGTCCTCATCTACCTGACGGTTGGTTTCGCACACCGTTCCGCATTCATCCCCTCGGGCGGTTTCAACAATAACCTTTACGCCAAGGGTATACCTTTGACCGCAGGGGTCAAAGTAATAGGCTCTGCCGTCTTCTTTAAATTTTACCGAAATTACTTCAGCCATAAATACCTCCTGTGGTAGAAATATTCTACCCTATTTCCTTTGTTTTGCTTACAAAGGCACTGAAAAACAGTGAAAGATTTATATTTGTAATAAGCAGCGGTGCCATTTCGTTTATAAGCTCGTCAAGCTTTACAAGACGGGCACAAAGGGAAGGTTGGGCACAATGCTTTTTTAAATTTTCTGCTATAAAAATTTTAAGTTCACGGGTGAATTCGTCCGCCGAAACCCTTTCCTTTTCAAGGGGATGGGTAATGCGCAGGAATTCTATCGCCTCTCTTTTTTCCATAAAGGAGGTTATATACTCCTTGGCGGCGGTGTAGCCCTTTGAAAGCTTTTTCTTTTTAAGCTGTGCAAGGGCTCGGCCAATGTTACCGCGCACCGCAAGGAGAACGTTATCTATCTTTTCCTCCTCTGCCTTGGTGTGGGATTTTAAATATTCCTTAGCCTCCTGCCTTTCAGGGGGAGCAAGGGATAAAATAACACAGCGGGACAGTACGGTGGGCAGCAGGGAGGCCTTATTGTCTGCAAGCAGAATAAAAACCGTAGCACCGGGGGGCTCCTCCAGCACCTTTAAAAGGGCGTTTTGGGAGTTGGCGTTCAGGGTGTGCGCCTGCTCAATTACCATAACCCTTCTGCCGTTAAGCTGGGGCTTTATATAGGCGGCGTCCCTAAGCTCTCTAATCTGGTCAACCGAAACGGATTTTTTCTTATCCTCAGGCCGTGTAAAGCTTATATCAGGGTGGGAGCCCACCTTGTAAAGGTGACAGCTTCTGCAGTTATCACAGGGGGGGTTATCTCCCGTACAGGCAGCAGCGGCGGCAAGGTATCCTGCAAGGGTCCTTTTGCCAAGACCTGCCTCCCCCTCAATAAGAATGGCGTGGGGAAAATGTCCGCCTGTTATAAAGCTTTTTGTAACGTCTTCAATACGTTTATTTCCTATAAGGGGAAAAATCATAGCACAAAGCCAACCTTTTTCATAGCCTTACCAAGGGTGCGGTAGGCAGTTCTTGCCGCCTTTTCGGCGCCCTGCTTATAAATTTCCTCAAGGGCCTTTTTATCGGAGATATACTCCTCATATTTTGCGCGGATGGGAGCAAGCTCGTCGGCAACAGCCTCACCTACGGCAAGCTTAAAGTCACCGTAGCCCTTGCCCTCAAACTCCTTTGTTATCTCATCGGCAGTTTTGCCTGTTACGGCGGAATATATACCGATAAGGTTGTTTATGCCGGGCTTATCCTCGCCAATGCAAACCACCGCCTGACTGTCGGTAACGGCGCGCTTGAATTTTCTTATAATATCGTCCTTGCTGTCAAGAATGGCTACCCAGGCGTTAACGTTTTCGTCAGATTTGGACATCTTCTTACTTGGGTCCTGAAGGGACATAACACGGGCTCCAACCTTGGGAATGTAGGGCTCGGGAATGGTGAACACGTTACCGTAAATTCCGTTAAAGCGGTTTGCTATGTCACGGGCAATTTCCAAATGCTGCTTCTGGTCGGCACCAACGGGAACAAAGTCGGGCTGGTGGAGCAGTATATCTGCCGCCATTAAAACGGGGTAGGTGAAAAGACCTGCGTTAACGTTATCGGCGTGACGGGCGCTTTTTTCCTTAAACTGTGTCATACGGGAAAGCTCGCCAAACTGGGTGTAGCAGGAAAGCAGCCATGAAAGCTGAGAATGTGCCGCCACGTGGGACTGAACAAACATAACCGATTTATCGGGGTCAAGGCCCAGGGCTAAAAGCAAAGCACAGGTGGAATAAATTTGGGCGCGAAGCTTTGCAGGCTCCTGACGAACGGTTATACTGTGCAGGTCGGCTACCGCAAAGGTGCAATCAAACTCCTCCTGCATATTAAGCCAGTTTTTAAGGGCACCAAGATAGTTGCCCAGAGTCAGCATACCGCTGGGCTGAATGGCACTGAGCACTCTTTTTTTGTTCTCAAGTATTATTTCACTCATTTTAAAAACTCCTGTGCGGCTTCGGCAAGAAGTGCCATACCGTTTATTATCATTTCATCACTTGGGGTTGAATAGTTAATTCTAAAGCTCTGTGTGGGTGCGCTTTCATCGGTTAAAAAGGCGGTGCCGGGCACAACTGCAACCTTTTTATCAAGGGCAGCCCTTACAAAGGCGAGCATATCAACGCCTTCGGGCAGGGTGCACCACACAAACAAACCGCCGTCAGGGTCGGTGCGCTGTATTTTACCCTTAAAATATTTATCAAATTCACTCTTGCAAAGAGCGGATTTTCTGCCGTATATCTCGCCTAATTTCTTAAGGTGCCCGTCATAATCATACTCGGTCATAAACTTATAGGCTATTTGCTGACCTAAAATATTGGTGTGAACGTCCTGTGTCTGTTTAAGGGCAACCAGCTTATCCACAAACTGCTCGGGAGCAATTACAAAGCCCACGCGAAGTCCGGGGGATAAAACCTTTGAAAAGGTACCTGCGTAAATTACAAGGCCTGCCTCGTCCATACTTTTAATGGTGGGTAAATCCTCACCGCTGAAACGGGTGTCACCGTAGGGGTTATCCTCCAAAATGGGGATGTTGTATTTAACTGCAAGCTCATAAACAGCCTTACGCTTTTCAAGGCTCATGGTAATGCCTGTGGGGTTTTGGAAATTGGGGATTGTATAGAAAAAACGAACATTTGAAGTGTTTTTAAAGGTATCCTCAAGTTGACTCAGGTTGGGGCCGTCGGCCTCCATATCAATACCAACTAATTTTGCGCCCATACTGCGGAAGGCGTTAAGACTGCCCACAAAGGATGGGTTTTCGCAAACAATAACGTCACCCCTGTTGCAAAGAGCCTTGGCGGTAAGATTCATAACCTGCTGTGCGCCTGCGGTGGTGATAAGCTTATCAAAATCCCTGCCCACGTTGTGGGTGGTCTTCATATATTTTAAAATGTGCTCCCTAAGGGGCAGATAACCCTCGGTCACCGAATACTGCAAAGCGCCGATTGGGTCACTGCTTAAAAGCTCCTCGGTAATAGCCGTAACCTCTTTAACGGGAAAGGCCTCACCTGCAGGATTGCCTGCAGAAAAGGGGATAATTCCCGGCTGGCTTGAAAGCTTTAGTATTTCTCTTATTGCAGAGGGCTTAACGCCCCTTGCATTATCTGAAAAAACAAAATTCACTATGCGTCACTTCCAAAAAATAATAATTCACTATATTATAACATAAAAGCTTTGCCACTTCAAGTATTTATATTTAATATATATTGTGGTATTGTAGGTTTGTCAATGATGTGTTACAAAATTAGAAAACTTCGCCATTAATAAGAAAAGCATTTAAAAAATCAGCAGGAGATTTCCAATTAAGAGGACGCATAGGAAAATTATTGTATTTTCTGTTATGTACAGAAAGT
>JAZSEH010000029.1:0-35067 GCA_045531585.1 Acutalibacteraceae bacterium | reverse complement strand
CGATGAATGGGGAGAAATCCGTTTTGACTTTTCTGCCGGAACAGCGAAGATCGTAAAGCTGGCAGACGGCGATTTGAGCAGAACGAACGTGTTTGCGAAAATTGCAATCCGTCAAATTCTGAAACTCTCCATGAGTGAGCTTCCGAAGAAATTGACAATTCCCTTTGAGTTGGAGCAGGAGAAAATACGATACAGGAGCTGATCGCTGCGGCGGGTTTTTATATACCTCTTGCGCCCCCGTTGGCACAGAAAATCTTTCCGCACAGCTACAAGATTTCCTATGCCAACTACCCCCGAACAGGCGGATTTTGCTTATAGCAAATTCCTTGTCTTTTTTACCTTACAGCCCACAAAATCCGCCTGTTCTGCTGACGCCGAAAAGTGTCTGTCGAGCGTGGGACAGCCCCTTTCCAGCGTCAGTGGTCGCAAAAGGTATAACACACTAGACTTTGCAAGCAAAATCGTGTGCCATCAGGGATGCTTCTCGCCCCTATTGGAAACCCAGAGCCAAGGAGCTGCGCCCCTCTGGACACCCGTATATTTTCCTCGAAAATGGTACCCAAACTGTAAAAATGCAGTTTGACACCTTTCCTCAGAAAATACAAAACCGCTGTAATCTCCATCCTTGCGAGGATGAAAAATACAGCGGTTTTCATTTTGCCGCAATACAATTTTTCCAAAAAAGACTTGCGGCAAATTTTGCATTGTATGTATGATATTATAGCGATATCACACTGGCCATAATCAGTGCCATGCAACTGATGACTAATAGAATCATACCTACATTCATATAAACTGTCTTAAACCGACTTCCCTTGGGCAAGTCCATTTCTGTCTGTGCAAAGGATACTCTGCGCTTATTGATGCACAGAAGGACAAGCCCAGCAATAGCAAGTCCGATCAGCACCACCACATAAGCACCGAAGCCAATAAGCCACGGCATGATCGGCTCCAAAGCTGCTAAGTCCAAGGTTTCCATCGTATCCAGAACAGCAATTTTCTCTAAAAACAGCGGTCCGATTACGCTGCCAATAAGGTTTATTAGCATATGAAGACCGATGCTGTACCGAAGCTTTCCGGTTTTCAGATACACATAGCCAAAGACCAACCCCAATGCAAAGGCATAGAAAAGCTGAGACAGGTTTCCGTGGAACAAGCCAAACATCAGAGCAGAGGTAATGACAGCCAGCTTTTCTCCATAGATGTGCATACGGTCAATTAGCTGCTTGCGGAAGATATACTCCTCAATCACAGGAGCCAGGATCACCATAAACAGCACTTTAGGAAGGAGCGCATTATCTGTGGCGTAACCCAAGATCGGGTTCCCTGCGGACACTCCGGGCAGCAGTTGCAGCAGAGCAGTAATGATCGTGCCAAGTATATTACCGGCGTACATCATAAAGATGCAGATGATAGCCGTAACAATATATCTGCTCGGTTTCAAATCATGCTTTTCCAGAGGTTTGGTAGGAACTTTACGCAGAAGCAACAGCCCAATGGGAACCGCTATCAAATAAAGCGGTGCAAAGGTGATAAGCCACATTCCCCAAGAATGCTCCATCACTTGCGGGCATACAGCTCCGATTACATACACCAGAAGAATCTGAGCAACGGTGCCTATGCCAAGAATTGAAAAAGTACCGATACCGAGCTTTGCAAAATGTTTCTTAGCTTCATTAAGATCTCCTGTAAAGGGCATTTCCGGTGCGTATTTCTTGCCGTCCTTTGGTTCGAGGAACAGCGGTGACAGGAAGAAGAACACCAAGCCAAGCAGAACATTGATGATCGTGCATCCAACGGCAGCTAATACCGGCTGGTCAAAGGTCAGACCTATCGCCATGATAGCGACATCCGGCAGGAGACCAAAGTAAATAAACATGATCTGAACCAACTGCTTCACCATTTTGCCTGCAGATACCGGAACAGAAAATCCGATAAACGCCCCGACCGTCGTTGCAAAGAAATCAACCGAAACAATCAGTGGGAGCCATGCCAGAGCAATCAACACATTCTCGCCCAACAAAAGTGCCGAAAAGATCACCGCAGGCAACAAATCCAAGAAACAATTTGCAGTACCGCCCATCAACGACCAAAACAGCTTGCCCCAAGTGCTTTCCGGAATCAGCAAGAAATGATCCATCTGCGTATCCTGTTCCAGAGGATTACCCATAGCACGGAAGAAAGTAAGAACACCCAATGTCAAAATGACAGGAATCAAACCCTCTGTCTGGATGACAAAGCGGCACAGAACGGCAGCACCAACTGCTGCGACAAGATATGTTTCCGAGGTCTTTGTAAAAATACCGAAGTGGGCAAAACGGAAACGGTTGTACATAGCTTTATGGAAAAATACGTTTGCACCGGAACCGTGTCGCATACCATCCCGCCGCAGATTGTCGCTGCGGTCTTTCTTGCGCTTGACAATGGCAACACCGCCCTTTTGCGACTGTGCGGCAGCAAGCAGCTCCGCCGTTTCCTCGGACTTAGCCATAGCGTCCTCATAAAAGTCTGCCTTAATGTGCCAAATGATATAGGTGAGCAGGACACCGCCAACTACGATTGCGGCAAAACTCACCAGCAGCCCCACAATGTTACCCTCTATGCCAAACATACAGAATCCCTTCAGCCAACCCCACAGCGGAACAAAACGAGAAACCGAACTATTGAAGAAGCCTGTAGCTGCTATCAAATAATGATCTCCGCTTGTCTTCCAGTACAGAAGATAAGCGCCTGCAATCACCAGAAGAAACGCATAAACACCATTACGAAGATGATTTTTCAGCTTCATATGGGTGGAGCATACGATATACAAAAGAATCTGTAGCAGCTTACCGATAACGATTGTCAGACACCATGTAGCAATCATTGCCAGTGCCACCCAGATGCTCAATCCAAGATTAAGTACCAAATTTGGCAGTTGGAATAATAGATACACACTTGCCAGAATACTTGTGCCAAGCTGCGTCATTAGCCGAAACAGCAGAACAGACTGCGGCTTCATAGGTGACGAGAATAACAGATTCACGTCGGCGGGCAGAAAGATTCGGCTGCCATTTTTGTCAGCACCGATTGCTTGAAAGACAAAATACACAAGAATAATCCCACCTGCGATAAGCTCGACAAATCCTTCCGGTTCCATGCCTAACTGTTCCAAAGCCCCGGGCTCTTCCTCTTCAACCACCTCGCTCTCAACGATTTCTTCATCTCCACCGGCTGCATCGTCCAACATGGCAGCGCCCACACCGATCAAAACGCCAATCGCCATACAAGCAACAAGGAAAATCAGCACCCATGTTTTGAAGAGCTTACGTAGCTGATTTATGAATGAGTGCCATGCGTAATATCCAAATAGTCTCATAGAATCAGCCCTCCTGGGATGAGGTATCCTCACTGTGCGACATAGCGTCCCGACCGATTCCCTCTGTTACATCAAAGAATAGCTGTTCCAGCGTTCTGCCATCCTGCTCCAATTCCTCACGAGTCAAGTTGGCACGAATCTGACCGTCCTGCATGATAATCGTGCGATCCCAAAGCATATCCACGCTGTCAATAATGTGGGTGCTGACGAGCAGAGTCTTTCCGTCATTACGCATCTGCTCGATGATGCTCTTGAGTTGCTTAATAGCATGGGGGTCTAATCCGATCATGGGTTCATCGAGCAGCAGCATCTTGGGTTCCGACAGCAATCCGAGGCAGATGTTCAGCTTTTGCTGCATACCCTTGGAAAGCTCGTCACCGAATTTCTTTCGCTTATCATTCAGTTCAAAACGGTCAAACAACTCGTCCACTCGCTGTTTGTAATCTGTCAAACGGTAAGCACGAGCCAAAAACTCCATGTGTTCCGATACAGTCAAGTTCGGATAGAGGGAGGGCATTTCTGGTATGTAACCGAGCAATCTCCGGGCATCGGTAGTCTTGTTGGGAAAACCTCCAACTGTGATTTCTCCATCATAGCGCAGAAAACCGATGATAGACTTCATAATGGTGCTTTTGCCTGCACCATTCGGACCCAGCAGAACGGTAACGCTACCGGGATCTAAGTGAAAACTTACATCATTGCAAGCTGTCACCTTTGCATATTGTTTTGTTACGTGGGATACATTTAACATGTTTCATTTCCTCTCTATTTTAAGCTTATTTCTTTTTATAAAATATAAACGCTCCACATAGGCATCCACCAGCCAATAACAGAGAAGATAGCCATCCTTCATGGGTGTTTACAATATGGTTAACGGTTCCTGCCAGAAAACAAAATGCCGCTATTACAAACAGAATACAAAGAATCCTGTAAATTTTCATGTTTATCTCCTTTGTCAAACTGAATATTTTCTCTTTTTGAGTTTGGCTGTACGCTAACTCTGCCACAAAATAAAAAAGTGCGTGACCGAAGCCACGCACCGAAAAACGCAAACTCCGATTGTCGACAAACAAAGCCCAAACAGAAAAGGAAAACCCTTGTTACCATCTGAGTGGAGTTGCGCTTTTACCGAACTCATATCAGATGATAACCAAAAAAGGGTATAGTATCCCCTTGGTAAAAAGTGATCCTTTTCCTTATTTAGCTTTGTTTGGCTAAAATATTATAGCACAAAATCGTCGAAATTACAATAAATCTCAAAGAAAATTTACAATGTTCACAAAAAAATCCGTCCGCAAGATGATTCTTACGGACGGACAACAATCAGTTATCTAAAGTTTTATACTCTGTGACGGTTTTCAAATAGGTTTCAGGATCACCGTTCAAAACAAGGTCTGCATACTCCAACGGTGCATTGTAGATCAGATAGTCAAGCTCTGACCGCTGATACATATTATCAGCAACCTCGTTCTCTACGGCGATAGTATCAATCGCAATCATACTGCCATCGGTGAATTTCAGTTCCACACAGGCAGTATCCATGTTGAACTCACAAGAAATCAAATGCGTCATATCCGCCCTCCTTAAATCATGCCGAAGTGCTGGAGTGCCTCCTTAATTGCTTTTTCCTTATCCGGCGGGCATTGGGGCTGTTTAGCGTCCTCAGACTTCGGCTTATTATAGTTCTCACGCTCGATGATACCGCACTGCTGTTTTACCTGTGCGATATACAAGCTGCTGACTTTCAAGCCGCCGTGCTCCAATACATAATCCTTGATTTCCTGGTAGGTAGCTTTCTTCTCCGCATCGGTCAAATCCAGCTCGTCCATATCCAAATTAATCTCGATATGTTGCTTTGCATTAAGTTTGGACAATAAACATACCGTCTCAACGTGACCTGTTCTTGGGAAAAGGTCAACAGGTGTATATTCCGTAAGCTTATAACCATATTTATCAAGCACGGCGCAGTCCCTCGCAAGGGTTGCAGGGTCACAAGATACGTATACTATCCTTTGAGGAGAAAAATTAACTGCAACGGTTTTTAAAACCTGCTCATCGCATCCTTTTCTTGGAGGGTCAAGAATAACAACGTCTGGGGTTAGTCCTTCTTTTGCAAGTTGTTTTGCTGCTTCGGTTGCATCTGCACAAATAAATCTTGCATTATCTATGCCATTATTTTTAGCATTCTCTTTGGCATTAGCTATAGCCGCGGGAATAATTTCCACGCCAATAATATTTTTTGCAACATTTGCCATTGATAGCCCTATTGTACCTGCCCCGCAATATAAATCCAAAACGGTTTTACCTTGTGGACAAGCATAATCCTGTGCTTTTTTATAAAGAACTTCAGTCATATCGTGATTAACCTGATAAAAAGATAATGCGCTGATATTTATTTTAACGTCACAAAGAACGTCGGTAATATAATCCTGACCGTAAATATTAATACATTTTTTACCTAAAATAACATTGGTATCCTCGGTGTTTACATTCAGCACAATACTCTTGATGGCTTGTGGGAACTCTTTCACAAGCTCATCAACAAGGTCATTACTATGGGGAACGCTTTCACAGTTTGCAACAATAACCACCATTATTTCCCCTGTTTTTTCCGCCTTGCGAAGATACAAATGGCGAAGAATTCCCTTATGCTGTAACTCGTTATAAATACTAATATTAAACTTACTTATCCAAATGGATACAATCTGTGAAATTTTTGCAAACTCAAGTGGCTGAAGCAGACAATCCTCGCACTCAATAATATTATGGCTATGGTTAGCAAAGAAGCCTGTCTTGCCGTTTTCACTTAATGGGAATTGGGCCTTATTTCTGTATCTATATTGCGAAACGGCAGGAATAATGGGATTGGCATTAATATCAATACCGCCAATTCTTTTAATGCAGTTTTCCACGTGGTTTTGTTTTAACCTGCATTCTGCAGTGTATGTAATATGCCTGTAAACACAGCCGCCACAGCGTTTAAAAACATAACAATCGTTTTCACATCTGTCATCTGATGCTTTAATGATGCTTTCAAGTTTTCCGTAGGCATAGGTTTTTTTAACCTTTACAACGTGAACAAGGGCGGTATCCCCCACCGCTGTCATAGGAACAAAAACCGCCATACCTTCATATCTGCCTATACCACTGCCGTCGCTTGTTAAATCCGTAATTTCAAGAACTATTTTATCGTTTTTTTGCAAAAAAATCCCTCACAAAAGAAGATTATTTATATTATACCGCTTATTGATAATTATTTCAAGTTATGATATACTATTTTTAACGTAATTAAAGGAGGTTTGTATGAAAAAACTTCTTAAACTTTTTATATCATTTGCAAAGGTTGGTGTATTAACCTTTGGCGGTGGTCTTGCTATGCTTCCGCTTCTTCGAAAGGAAATTGTGGAAAAACAAGGTTGGGCAACTGATGATGAACTATTGGATTATTATGCGATAGGTCAATGCACACCCGGAATTATTGCGGTTAACACCGCAACCTTTATCGGATTTAATCAATGTGGTATTATGGGCGGTATTATTGCAACGTTAGGCGTTGTTTTTCCGAGTATTATTATAATACTGTTACTTGCCTCGATTTTACAAGGCTTCATTGAGTATGAAATTGTTGGTCATGCTCTTAATGGTATCCGTGCTGTTGTGTGCGCACTTCTCGGTCACACCGTTATATCTCTTGCAAAAAAGAGCCTTGTTGATATTTTTTGTGTGATAATTTTTGTTTGCGCAATTCCTCTGCTTTTCTTTACGGATTGTCCGCCTATTATTTTAATTATTGCGTGTGCCATTATAGGTAACATTTACTGCAAAATAAAGGAGGCTAAAAAGAAATGACCTTTTTACTCCTTTTTTACGAATTCTTTAAAATTGGTCTTTTCGCTATAGGCGGAGGACCCGCGACAATTCCCTTTTTATATGACCTTGCGGAAAGTAATTACGGATGGTTCGATAAAGCACAGCTTGCAGACCTTATCGCCATAAGTGAAAGCACACCGGGACCTGTTGGAGTTAATATGGCGACCTATGCAGGTTATAATGCAGGTTTTTCTGTCTGGGGCGTTCCCGGCGGGCTTTTGGGAGGTTTTGTTGCAACACTGGGCCTAATAACACCATCAATAATTGTTGTAATTATTATCGCTAAATTTTTACAGAATTTTAGTCAAAATAAAATTGTACGCAGTACCTTTTACGGAATTAGGCCTTGTGTTGCCGCCCTTGTTACATTTGCAGTTTATGGAATATTTAAAATTTCCCTTGTGGTTAACGGATCTCTGAGCTGGTTTTTAATTGGTATTACTGCCCTTTGTTTTGGACTTATGTTTATTAAGAAAATTAAAAAAATACATCCTGTATTTTGGATTTTAGGCGGCGCAGTTTTAGGAATTGTTTTTAAACTGTAGCTTCAATTAAATTTAAAGACCCGTTTGCGATGCAAACGGGTCTTTGTTATATTACTCAGCTACAATTTCGCATCCGCCAAAGGAGCGAATATTTAAAATACTACAGCTATCCTGTCCAAAAACAGCCTCAATCATTTTCTTATAATCATCAAGCTGATTTTCAGGAATATAACACTGAATAGTACCGGCAAAACCGCCACCGTGAACACGGCAGGCACCCTTTCCCTTAAGAAAACGCTCAGTAAGGGCAAGGCCTAAGGAAAGCCCCTGCTCACTTACGTCAGAATTGGAATAAATATTCTGCAGATATTTAAATGATGACTCACCCGATTCATTTACAAGACGCAAAAACTCGTCAAAATCATCATTTTTAAGGGCAATCTTTTCATCCTCTGCACGCTGGTCCTCATTAAAGAAGTGGAAGGCACGAAGAATTGCACGGTCACTTTCTTTTTGACGAAGCTCACCTATACGGGAATAAAAATCATCAGGATTAACGTCCCTTAGATAATTCTCATCAAAAGCGTTACTTATATCCTTACATTCAACGGTAATGTCGGCATAATCCTGAGTAAGATTAGCGTGATTACCCCCTGTATCAACAACGCAAAGAACGTATCCGTGCTGCTTTAAATCGAAATCTACACGCTCAACAATGGGATTTGAGGTATCCTTGAAATCAATAGCTGTAAATCCTCCCATTGCACTTGCAGTTTGGTCAAGCAATCCACAAGGCTTACCAAAGTAAATGCTTTCAGCTTTTTGAGCAATCTTTGCAATCTCAACAGGCTTAACCTGAGAATTGTTATACATATAGTTAAGGATAGTGCCTATAAGAACCTCAAATGCAGCTGAGGAGGAAAGTCCCGAGCCCTTTAAAACGTTAGAGGTTGTGTAGGCATCAAAACCGCCAATATTATAGCCACCAATCTTAAAATATGCACACATACCGCGGATAAGAGAAATAGCCCTTCCCTTTTCGCTTGGAACAGCCTCAAGCTCACTGATATGTACCATATCCATATCATAACCCTTTGACTTAATGCGAATAACCCCGTCAGTGTTAGGGGCTACAATCGCTATAACATCAAGGTTTACACTGCCTGCAAGCACCCTGCCGTGCTGATGGTCGGTGTGATTTCCGCCAACCTCAGTTCTGCCTGGAGCGCTGAATATGCGAATACCTTCCCTATTACCGAATAAATCGATAAAGCTATCACAGGCCTTTGCGTAACGCGCCTGAGCGGCAGGAACGTTACTGTAAAGTGCACCAAGCATATTATCGCATTTGCCTGTAATTATTTTATTTTTAATGTCAGTTACGTTCATTATAGCAACACCTTAAGAAATAAGATTTTTTGTATCGCGTGCAATGGCAAGCTCTTCATTAGTAGGAATTACGTAAACGTTAACCTTAGAATCATCGGTGGAAATTTTAATCTCCTTGCCGCGAACAGCGTTTGCCTCATCATTGCACTTAATTCCCATATATGCAAGGTTCTCGCAAATGTATGCACGAAGCTCGGGGTCGTTCTCACCAATACCACCGGTAAAGGCAATGGCATCAACACCGCCCATAGCGGCAATGTAGGAGCCAACAACCTTAAGTATCTGATAACGCTGCATATCGGTAGCAAGCTTTGCGCGCTCATTACCTGCGGCAGCTGCAGCGGCTATATCACGGTTATCATTGGAAACGCCGGAAACGCCAAGCATACCTGATTTCTTATTACAAATATTAGAAATATCATCGGGGGAAAGCTTTTCTTTATTGGCAATGAAGGTAAGTGCAGAGGGATCAAGTGTTCCACTGCGGGTACCCATCATAAATCCGTCAAGAGGAGTAAAGCCCATAGAGGTATCAAAGCACTTGCCGTCTTTAATAGCGGTAATAGAGCAACCGTTACCAAGGTGGCAGGTAATAACTTTTTTATTCTCACTACCCTCAATTGCAAGAACACGCTGACCTACAAACTGATGTGAGGTACCGTGTGCACCGTATTTACGAACCTTATATTTCTCATAATACTCATAAGGTAAAGCGTACATATAAACCTTGGGCTCCATTGTCTGATGGAAAGAGGTATCAAAAACAGCAACCTGAGGAATCTGGGTACCAAAGGTTTTAATACATGCACGAATAGCTAAAACGTGTGCAGGGTTATGAAGCGGTGCAAGCTCACCAAGCTCATCAATCTGCTCAAGAACCTCAGGAGTAATTATTTCTGATTTTGAGAATATGCTACCACCCTGAACTATACGGTGACCGATAGCAGAAATCTCATCAAAAGAATCAATAACCTTAGCCTCACTCTTGGTCATTGCGTAAACAACGCTTTCAAATGCCTCACTATGGGTAGGCATAGGAGTCTCAGCAGTATAAACGCGACCGTCAGCCGCTTTATGGGTGATGGCACCTGTTACACCAATACGCTCACAAAGTCCCTTGGCAAGAACGCTTTCATCTTCCATATCAATAAGCTGATATTTAAGTGATGAACTGCCTGCATTAACAACAAAAATCTTCATTTCACTTTCCCCTTGTAAAAAAAATTAAATACAGTATTGAATCAAATAAAAAATTATGATAAACTAATACTGCAATACTAAATAATAATACTTTATTTTTATTTCTTTTTCAAGTCTTTTCGCAAAAAAGAGGTGTTTTTTTGAATATTAGCGGCATTATTGCTGAATTTAACCCACTACACAACGGTCATAAACATTTAATCGAACGGGTAAAAGAGGAAAATGACGGTATTATCTGCGTTATGAGTGGTAATTTCGTTCAGCGTGGTGATATTGCCGTTGTTTCAAAATTTGACCGTGCCAAAATGGCTATAAATTCAGGGATTGATCTATGTGTAGAGTTACCTACTCCTTGGGCAATGGCAACGGCACAAACCTTTGCCGGCGGAGCTGTTAACATTTTACATCGCTTAAATATAGTTGATAAAATTTATTTCGGCAGTGAAAGCGCGGATATCGAACTGTTAAAAAAAGCCTCCGCCTTGACAACAGATAAAAATTTTATTGATACAATAACCTCACAGCTTAAAAACGGAGCCACCTTTGCAGCAGCAAGACAGACCGTGGCCGAACGTATTAACCCCGATACTGCGCGAATACTTAATAGTCCCAACGATATTTTAGGTATTGAATATATTTCCGCTTTAAGCCGTGAAAATAGTTTAATTGAACCTGTATGTATAAAACGTCAGGGAGTTGATCACGATAGTCTTTCCCCCGAAGGCAGCTTTCTTTCTGCGTCACAGATACGTAAAAAAGTTGCTGAGGAAAATTTTGATGCATTGGTTCCCTTTATGCCTGAAAACTGTTTTAGTATTTTAAAAGATTCAAATTTAGCAGTCCTTTCAAGAATTGAAACAGATATTTTAGGCAAGCTTAGGAGAACGTCTGCTAAATGCTATAAGGAACTGCCCGATATTAGTGAGGGTATTGAAAATCGTCTAATGGGTGCCGCAAGAAGCGCCGTTAGTCTTGATGAAATATATTCTCTTATAAAAACAAAAAGATATACTATGTCCCGCGTTAGGCGTCTTGTTTTATCTGCCTACCTCGACCTTAAAGCGGAGTATACTCTTTCCCCTGTTCCTTACGCACGTGTACTGGGCTTTTCAAAAAAAGGTGAAGAAATCATCAAAGAACTAAAAAACAAAACCCAAATCCCACTTGTTATGCGTGCAGGAGATATTGATAAGCTTGATGACCGAGCTAAAAAGATTTTCAATGCTGAAACCGTTGCTACGGATTTATATGCTTTAGCTCTTAAAAATCCTCTGCCCTGCGGCACTGAATATACACAAAAAATAATCAAAGGAGAATGATTATGGTTAAAACTTATGAAATTAAAGATTATAAAGGATACGGAAAATGCCTTGTTATCACCAACGGCGTAATAGAAGCGTATGCAACCTTGGATATAGGTCCAAGAATTGTTCGTTTTGGTTTTATTGACCGCTGCAACGTATGCTTTGACGAAAAAAACACCTTTGCTCCTAAAACCGACGCCGAGTTTGAAAAGCACTATTACAAAGGTGCCGTTTGGAACAACTATGGCGGTCACAGACTTTGGGTTTCCCCTGAGTATTACCCACAAACCTACTTCCCTGCAAACGATCCCGTTAAATACGAAATAACCGAAACAGGAGCTATTTTTTCTCAGGTACCTCAAATATCTAACGGAGTAGCATTAACAATTGAACTTAAAATGGACCCTGACGATGCTAATATGCAGGTTATACACGCTGTTAAAAACATCAGCAATAAGCCTATGGAATATGCACCTTGGGCTATTACGGTATGTGCAAGAAACGGTATTGAAATAATTCCCCTTAACACTAATGATACCGGTTATCTTAACAACAAAATCATTGCTGTTTGGCCTTATAATAATATGAATGATGAACGAGTTTTTTGGGGCAACCGCTACGTTACCATACAACAAAAAAATATTGACCGAGCTATGAAGCTTGGTTTTGATAACAATTCGGGAACTGCATATTATGTAACGGGTGATACTGTTTTCTGTAAGAACTACGCTCCCGACCACCTGCACTGCAAATATCCCGATGGCGGTGTTTCCTTTGAAACCTACACCTGTAAGGACTTTACCGAGGTTGAGACCTTGGGTGAACTTAAAACCGTTTTACAGGGGGAATCAAGTATACATATTGAATCCTGGTCATTACATGATAAGCCCTGTGATTTTGATGAACGCGATGATGCTTCTATTGATTTATTTATTAAAAAACTTTAAATAAAATTAAGACCGAATGTAAGCCTTTACGTTTACATTCGGTCTTTTTTATAAAGCTTTTGTCGTTTTGTTCATTTGAAGCTGAGCCATTACAAGAGAATAGTATATTCCCTTTTTCTTTAATAGCTCGTTATGTGTACCAATTTCAGCAATTTTATGATCGTTAATAACTACTATTCTGTCGGCACAACGAAGAGTAGACAGTCTATGGGCTATCGCAAAGGTTGTACGGTTTGTTCTAAGCCTTTCAAGGGCTTGTTGAACCTGATACTCACTTTCGGTATCAAGGGCACTTGTAGCCTCATCAAGAATAAGTATTTTCGGATCATTAAGAATTGCACGGGCAATGGCTATACGTTGCTTTTCACCGCCGGAAAGCATATGTCCTTTTTCACCTATATACGTATTATACCCATCAGGCAGATGGCAAATAAATTCATGTGCATTAGCACTCTTGGCCGCAGAGATAATTTCGGACAGGGTGGCATCAGGCTTTGCAAAACGAATATTATCAAGAACGGTGCCTGCAAAAAGAAAGGTCTCCTGTAATACAACGCCTATTTGTCGATGATAATCGGCAACGTCAATTTCTCTAATGTCTGTACCATCAACAGTAATTGTACCGTCATCCACGTCATACAAGCGCATTACAAGGTTTATTAGGGTTGATTTACCACAGCCTGACGCCCCAACAAGGCCTATCATTTCGCCCGGTTTTACATCAAGAGATATTCCATTTAGTACAGGCTCGTAGGAACGGTAACCGAACACCACGTTATCAAACTTAATATTACCCTTTATATCAAATTTCTTTGCATCGGGTAATGAAGCAATCTCAGGCTCCTCATCAAGAATATCATATATACGCTCAAGGCTTGTTGTCATCATTATTATTCTTCTTGGCAAAAACGACATCCAGCTTAGAGGGCCTAAAAGCATACCCGCGTATGCCACAAACTGCATAAGCTCACCCGGTGTCATAGCACCTTTAAGAACGTCAAGACCGCCAAGATATACAACGAGATATGAACCAAAGGACATTATGAGGGACAAAAACGGAAAGAAGGTTGCAAAGAATTTTTCGTTACTGCGCTGAATAGACGCAAGCTCCTCGTTCATCTTTGAAAACTGCTCTATTTCAGCCTTTTCTTTTCCATAGGTCTTTACTATTCTTATACCCGAAAGAACATCCTGAAGTTTATTTTGTGTTCGGTCATTCTTACGTCCGTGACGGTGGTACATACGGCGAACACGGGGCCAAAAGGTACGGGCGAATATAACGATAAAAGGTGCAAAAATAAAAGCGGCAAGGGCAAGCTTCCAATTCATTATAAGCATAAGAACAGCCAGGGATATAAGCAGTATCACTTGAGTAAACATATTACAAAAACAATCTGTAATAAACATTTTAACGTGATTTGTATCCCACGTAACACGGCCAAGCAGTTCTCCTTCGCTTCTTCTGTTCATAAAGGAAAGGGAAAGCTTTTGCAGATGGCTGTTTATCCTTTCACGGAGAAAAAAAGATATCTTAATACCCATTTTTCCGCAAAGATAGGTGCGAAGAAGATACACAACGTTACCTGCAAGCATAACGCCCGCATAGGCAGCAAAGAATGTAATAATATCAAGTGCACTACCTTTTTGCGGTATAAAATGCTCATCCACAAAATAACGCAGAACAAATTGTACGCCAAGCTCAAGTACGCTGCTGAAAAGCATTAACGCACCAACAATAATAAGACTAACTATATGGGGTTTGCAAATATCCAAAAGTCTTTTAACGTTACGGTTGTCCTTATCGCACTTAGGGCATTTTTTTGTTCCGGGTAAAAAGCTACCGCATTTCGGACAATATCTTTGCTTTTCATTATTAACTATTCTCTTTTCATAATTACCCATCAAAAGCAAATTGATACCCCGTGCAACACAGGCTACCGCAGAGGCACATTTCATACTGCAACGAGCAAGGAGTTTCTCCTCTCCCATAACGGTAATACTGAATACAGCACCGTTTACCTGATTAAGACATTTTGCTTCTTCTATATCACACAGCGCATATAAATTAACGGTATTGTCCTTTAGTATAAGCAAATTCTTATCGGTTACCGCAATATAGAAATCATCGGTAAACTTGCCGTTAAGATCAATATCAGTCTTTATACAGTATATCGTATCCTCATTAAGCTTTTGCAAATAAAGTTCGGGTAGCTTAATATTAAGCTCCATTTTATTCTCCTTACAGATACAGATCGAGCTTTTTAAGCTCTTTCGGATTTAATTTTTCTATATCCTCTATCTCATAACGATTTTCCACAGAATCCTTAATTATTACCCTGTTGCCAAGTTGAATAACAGATTCTCCCGAGCCTGAAGCACTTGAAAACCGACATTTTCCCTTATCGGTTAAAACATACCAATGAGTATGACCATATTGCTCCTTAATAGAATATATATGGAGAATCTTAGGCATAAAATATCTGATTTCAAGCTGTTTGTTTATAATGTTCTTGGTATCCTCATCAAAAATATCAAGGTTTTCAATAATACCTATCTCGTCCTGTTTCCCGTCAACCTCTCGAACAGATAAGTATTCGTTAGCGGCGGTAAAGGGAAAGGTTCTTATAACATTAACTCTTTTATATTCAGAATCTTTAGTTTTTAGTGAAATAAATCCACCCTCTGTCAATGAAAAGAAAGCATTATCGGGAGTAAGAAGATTTATTGTAAGCAATCTTTGCAAGCGTTCATTTTCAAGAACCAAAATATCTTTTTCACTATTCATTCTCAATCACCTATAGACCTCATAGCAAGCGCTTTGCTTTGAATCTGTAACAGTTTAAAATAGGCACCCTTCATATTTATAAGTTCTTCGTGAGTACCCTGCTCAACTATTTTTCCATCCTCCAACACTATCAGGAAATCTGCGTCCCTAAGGGTTGAAAGTCTGTGCGCAATGGAAAGTGTGGTGCGATTCTTTATAAGACTTTGCAGCGACATCTGAATTCTTTTTTCAGTTTCGGTGTCCACTGCTGCAGTAGCCTCATCAAGAATAAGTATTTTGGGGTCGGCAAGTATGGCTCTGGCAATGGATATACGCTGCTTTTCGCCGCCCGAAAGGCTTCTACCTCCCGTGCCTACAATGGTATCATAACCGTCAGGCAGTCTGCAAATAAAATCATGCGCACTTGATGCAACAGCCGCATCAAGCACAGCCTTACGGTCAGCGCTTGGATTAGCGTAGGCAATATTGTCAAAAATGCTACCTTTAAAAATATACGTTTCCTGACTAACAAGCGCAATAGTTTTACGAAGCTTATCAAAAGCCATATCACGAACGTTTATGTTGTCGAGATAAATATTACCGGAGGTAGGATCATAAAGTCGAGTTATAAGGTTAGCAAGTGTGGATTTTCCTGCACCGGACTTTCCAACAATGCCTAACATTTGACCAGGCTTTACATCAATGTTTATATCTTTTAAGACCTCACGGTTTTCCTCATATCCAAAGGAAACGTTTTCAAGACGAATACCGCCTTTTATTGTATCAGGTACTATGGGATCTATTTTTTCGGTAACCTCTGCTTTGGCATCAATTATTTCAAAAATTCTTTGAGCAGAGTTCATAGAACCCGACCACCAACGAAACAGATTTGAAAAGAAATCAATCGGTCCCGAAAGCAGGGACACATACCCTGTAAACGTAATTAGCGTTCCATATGTAAGAGAAGGCTTAAATAATCCTATAACAAAACAAGCGCCAAGACCCCACACAAAAACGGATGAAAGAGTTTTTGCCAAGTGCCATGCAAGTGAAAATTTCGTATCAAAGGTCATAGCACCAAGCTGTGCATTATAAACGTCAGTATTGGCAGCACTTAGCCTGTTCGTTTCACTTTCTTCGCGACCAAAGGCCTTAACAACCCTGGCACCTGTAAGGTTATCGTTAAGTTTAGCACGGAGATTTCGCATTGTCTGATGTTGTTTACTGTTGAAGTGCCAAAGAATTGGTTCAATTTTCAGGGTAAGAAGCAAAAGTGGAGGTAATGCAAAAACAGCAGCCAGGGTTAAAACCCAATTTGATTTTAACATTACAATGCAGGAAAAAATAATTGTAAAAAGGTTAGGAATAATATGAGGTATTCCGTCTATAAAAATATTTGAAACCTGCTCAGCATCACTTGTGATTCTTGTCATCAAGCCACCGGTTTGTTTTCCTGTAAAAAAAGAAACAGAAAGCAACTGAATTGATGAAAAAACTCTGTTTTTAATTTTACATACAACGTCAGGAACTATTTTTGAAACAAGACGTCCCTGTATAATTCCAAACAGCTGTTGCAAAATTTTAACTCCTGCCATTGTTAATGCCAGAATAAGTAGCAGCAGCGGAAGCTCGTCAATTTTAAGCGCCTTTAAATAAGGTGAGGATATATTGCCTGTTAAAACCTCATCATAAAGAATACTTCCGCTTAAATACGGCCACAGCGACGTAAACAATGCACCTAAAATGCAAATAATACAAATAACTGCAATGAGTCCGCTATGGGGTTTAAAGTAGGAAGCAAGACGGAAAAAGACCTTGCGCTTATCCATACATTTAGGGCATACCTTTCTGCCCTTATCAGGATAAGGCCTGCCGCATATAGGACAGTTTTCTTCCCTGATTTCCTCGTATAGCTTTTCTTCCTTTAATTCTTCGCCCTTAATAAGGGCACCAGTTATATCGCAAAGAACGTTAAATTTACGCTTATATCCATTGGTAAATCCACAAATTTTTTGTTCTATACCATCAATATCAATACAGAAAATTCCACCTACAACCAGTTCTTGAATAAAAACATTATGTATTGATGTAAGTTGTATTTTTTCAAAAATAAAATCAGAATAATCTTTTTTATTCTGATTTTTTCGGTTCACTTCCCTCTCGAAAGTAATTTCTGCAGCCTGTGCATGAATAATACCGTCATCACACAAAAGCACGGCGTGTTCACGAAAATCGCAGGAAATGTCCATATCGGCAAAGGCGAATACAAGCGGCTTGCCTGTAAGTAAACCCTTTTCAGTTATTATTTTCTCAAAGGATTCGGGCATTTTAGCATGACTTTTTCTTTTAACCACCTGTATCACCTTCTTTCCATATAATAATTAATTATAATATAAATCCGCCTTAATATCAATAATTAAATAAAAAAATCCCCGACAAACGGGTGTGCACCCGAAGGTCGAGGATAAATTTTACTTTTTACTGAAGATAACGGTAACGTCAGGATGAAGCTGTAAAATTGATGCAGGAACCTGAGGTGTAATAGGACCGAAAAATGCCTTTTCAAGAATTTCTTTTTTTGCATCACCGGATGCAATAAGAAGTATCTTTTTAGCCTGCATAATGCCGCCCATACCCATTGTTATGGCTTTAGTGGGAACATCATCTATACTATCAAAAAATCTTGAATTGGCAACAATGGTTGATTCATCAAGGGTAACAATATGCGTTGCTTTTTCAAAATGATCATCCGGCTCATTAAATCCAATATGTCCGTCCAGACCTATACCAAGAATTTGAAGGTCAATGCCAAGCTTGCATATTCTTTCGTCATATTGCTTGCACTCAGCATCGGTATCTTCGGCAATTCCGCTTGGAACAAAGGTATTATCCTTACAGATATTAACGTGATCGAAAAGATTATTATTCATAAAATAACGGTAACTTTGGTCGTTATCACCATCAAGTCCAAGATATTCATCAAGGTTTATTGAGGTTACTTTAGAGAAATCAATATCACCGTTTACATTCTTTTCAATAAGATTCTTATAAATTCCAACAGGAGAAGAACCTGTTGCAAGACCTAAGACGCAATCGGGCTTCAACGTAACCTGAGCGGCGACGATATTTGCGCCCATACGGCTTAATTGTTCGTATGTATCAACTGTAATAAATTTCATAAAATTTTCCTCCTATTTTCTAAACTGCGGTTTTATTCCGCCGTTTTTCTATATTATACAATAAATTTATACTTTTTTCAAGGTAATTATATCATTTTACCTCTTGATTTTTTTATAGAAAATAGTATTATTGATAGTATAAAAGTATAAATTTTATAATATTACCAAAGGAGCAATTATGGAATTAGATGTAAAATCAATTTTAAAAGAGTTACACACTGTTTCGGGATTTAGAATAAGTCTATATGACACGGAATTTAATGAAATAATTGCATACCCTGAGAATATTTCTGAATTCTGTGCATTAGTTCAAAAGAATAATGAAGTTAAGCAGTGCTGTATCAATCAGGACAGAGAAGCTTTTCGTCAGGTAAAACAAAATGAAGACGTGTACCTGTACCGATGCCGTTTTGGTCTTTATGAGGCTGTTGCTCCGCTTTATAATTTTGGAGTTCTTTCGGGTTATCTTATGATGGGACAAATAATTGACGATCTTCCTGAAACCATTGACCGTATTAAAGGTGCATCTCTCCCCTATGCCAATGATGCCGGTCGATTATACAGCGCCATAAGCTCAATACCACGCATACAAAAGCAAATGATTTCTTCCTACATCAGTATAATGACTGTATGCGCAAGCTATCTTACCCTTACCAATACACTAAAGCCTCATAATGAAGATATGGCTATGATAGCAAAAAAGTATATCAACCAGAATTATCACAAAAACATCTCCATAGATAACATATGTAATCATTTGGGATGTAGTCGTGCTACCCTTATGAACACCTTTAAGAAGCATTACGGCACTACGGTTATTGCCTATCTTAACGAAACAAGATTAAAGCAAAGTGCCCTTCTGCTTGAAAAAACAATAAAACCAATTAAACAAATATGCAAAGAGTGTGGTTTTTCAGACCAAAACTACTTCTCAAAGGTATTTAAAGCCAGATTTGAAATTTCTCCTGCAGAGTATAGGAAAATGCATTCCTGATAATCAGGAAATATCTGCAGAAAAATCAAATATGTCGCCTGTAATCTGTGCAGGATCGCTTTCTATAACGTTTGTAAATGCATCAGGCACCGTACCTACTATTACTGTTTGCGCTGCTATATAATTAGTACTTTGGCTAAAGGTTGATTTATACCAAGGAATTAAAATATAACCGTTATAGTCCACGTTTATAATTATCTGGTGAAGCACCTGGTTAATTCCCTCTCCCTTAAAGTTGCTTTTAAAGCTTGTTTTAACCGATGCAGAAAGCTTCATCTTAAATTTTAATTCGGGTCCGCGCCCCACGGTATATTCATTGCCAATAATAGTTCCTATGGGTACGGATAATATAAAATCTTCACTTTCACTTAAAAGCTTTGTAACTGCTGAGGTTATACCGCTTTTAAGTGAATTTATTTTTACGGCATCAATTTCAAGGGAGCGTATTCCTCCCTCCTCGTCTCTGCTAAGGCAAACAATACTTTCATAATTTATCCCTTGCTCCTTTAAAAGTTTATTTACTGCTTCATCAGTTGTTTGTGTAAGAATAATTTCGGCTTTGCTTTGCGAATATTCGGTTATAATTTTTCTTAAACTTCTATCTGTTATAAGAATAAACAAAAATATTAAGGCGAATGATACCAAGCATATAATCAGCAGTTTAATTCTTCGTATTTTTCTTTGCTTTGCCGTTACCAAAAAAACACCTCATTCCGTATTACTATATCTTACGGAAAAAGGTGTTTTTTAGTTAAAATAATTTGTTTTCAGCGCAATACTGAATTATTCTTGCCATATGATCAATTCCCATCTTACTGTCAAGACATATATCATATGAAGCGGCGTCACCCCAGCGTCCCTCGGAAAAATAGTTATGGTAGCTTGCACGCTTTTTATCGGTTTTCTTAATAAGGTCAGAAGCGGCAGACCTTGAAATACCCTCTTTTTGGCAAACACGGTCAATTCTTCTTTCAATATCCGAATGAATAAAAACTGAAAGCAAGGAATCATGTTCCTTTAAAACACTTTCGGCACAACGACCTATAATTACACAGGATTCCTTTGCAGCAATATCCTTAATTATTTGAGACTGAACCATAAAAACCTTATCAACTATAGGCATATTGGGAACCCCGGCAAGTGCAGAATCAAAAGAATATGCGCCAAGGGACAAGGAGTAAAGAAAACTGTTTGTAGGGCGTTCGTCATAATCTTCAAGAATATGTTCGCTAAGACCACTTTGTTTTGCGGCAAGGTTTATAAGCTCCTTATCATAAAGCTTGATTCCCATACGCTCAGCAACAAGCTTTCCAACATCACTTCCGCCGCTACCAAACTGTCGGCCAATAGTTATTACTAAATTACCCATTGTATCACCTCTTGAAAATGTAGATAAACGAAGCTCTGCGTTTATATTTTTATTTTACCACAACTCATAGCTTTTTACAAACATTTTTTACCATTTTATGCTATTTTTAAGCGCAAACGAAGCTTATCGGCAATCATTGCAATAAATTCACTGTTAGTAGGCTTTCCGCGTTGATTTTGAATAGTGTATCCAAAGTAAGAATTAAGTACGTCTATATCGCCTCTATCCCAGGCAACCTCTATAGCGTGGCGAATAGCACGCTCTACACGGGAGGCGGTGGTGGAATGTCTTTTTGCAACGGTTGGATAAAGCACCTTGGTAACGCTGTTCATAGTTTCACCGTCTTTAAGTGTGAGTATTATTGCCTCACGTAAATAGTGATAACCTTTAATATGTGCCGGTACGCCTATTTGATGAATTATATCGGTTACCATAACCTCAAGCTGCGGGTCAGTTACTGTATTATCTGAAATAACAATAGGCCTTGTATCATTTTTTCGTCCTGCAAGCTTGATTATACGTTCTGCCATTGTATTTATATCAAAGGGTTTTAAGAAGTAATATGTAGCGCCTGCTTCAAGAGCCTCTTTTTCAAGCACGGGATTATCAAAGCTCGACATAACCATAACCAAAGGCTTTGTATGTAAATTTAAATTTTTTAAAGCCTCCAACACACCGATTATGTCAAGATTGGGCATAAATACGTCTGCGATAACAACGTCAGGCTTTATGCTCTTTATTTTTTCAACAAGTGTAAGACCGTTTTTAGGGCAAAGCTTAACCTCCATACCATAGCCTTTAAGGGCATTTGCACAGTTTTGTCCCAGCTCCGTAGTATCATCCGCAATAATTACATTAAGTTTCATTTCCACTGTTTTTTCCTCCAAATCAAAAAGTATGCGCTAATAATAGCACACACTTTTTATCGCTTCAACAGATTTAATCATACAATTTGGTAAAATTAATAAAAAATGGAAATAATTTCATTCATACTGTCGCACTATTCGACAATAAAAAATTTTTATCAACAGCATTATGGCGGTAATAACAAACTTCACGCTATGTCTATATTTTACGGTCATCACGCAAAATATATGCAAAAGCAAGTGGCTCTCGCCACTTGCTTTTTATTTATGCATATTGCCGTGATTATCAATAAACTTCCTTAAATACTTAGCACAGAAGGTTAAATAATCCTCCAGCATAGTACCGCAGAAATGAAGAGTTAATTCGTGGTTATATGTGCCTTTATAACCTATATCGTCAAGAGCATCAAATACCTTGGGCCAATTTATATTACCCATACCGGGAAGCATATGATCATCCCAATGTCCTGAGTTATCGTGCAGGTGGAGCAGAGTTACGTCTTTACCCAAAACTCTAATCATTTCATCTGCGGGAGGCACCCAGAAGGAACCTGCCTCATGTGTATGGCCTGTATCCACACACATTGTCTTATACTCTGTATCCATCTGGTTATACTGCCACAGGTACTCATTAGGGTCAGCAAAGAAATCTCTAATTCTTGCACCGTGAACCCTTGCAGCGCCGAAGGTTTCAAGCGCAATTTTAACCTTATGCTTTTCGGCAGAAGGGATTATTGCCTTAAACATTTCATTAGAAACGTAACGCATATAGTGTGCAGGAGCCTGACCCCATTTAGTAGAATTTATAAAGTGAACAACACAAGCAGGAGCGCCGAGAAGTGCAGTTGCATTAAAATCCTTTTCACAGATTTTATGTACCCATTCTTTTCGTGGCTCATCATTAGGATAATAGGTTTCGCATCTGCCGTGGGTCTGGCCGATAGTAAGCTCTAAATCCTCACACTTTTTCTTTATTCCGTAAAAGAAAGTTTCCATTTCATCTTGAGAGCCGCCGTAAATCGGACCGTCCAAAGAAAAGGACTCTAAACCAATATCTACCGCATCAAAGCCGCTTCTTTTAACAAGTTCAAGAGATTCTTCTAATTTTAAGCCCCTAAAGCCGCCATCAATAGCAAC
Source organism: Acutalibacteraceae bacterium (assembly GCA_045531585.1). Classification (GTDB taxonomy): domain Bacteria; phylum Bacillota; class Clostridia; order Oscillospirales; family Acutalibacteraceae; genus SIG587. The sequence continues at coordinate 12,205 of JAZSEH010000029.1, read as the reverse complement.
ACTTATTTTTTTCATAAAATCAACTCCTGAAATTTCATAAAATCAGTATAACTTAAAATATCACGAAAATCAATGCTTTATTTGACTATTGTCTATACATCAGTTTGCTTAACGGCTAAAGAAATAAAGTAAAAGTCGTACAAAAGGGAAAAACGCTTAATTAGTGTGTCAATATAGGACTCATAAATTAATAACAATCCCACGTATAAAGCACATCCGAAAAATCATGTTTTTTAAGCTTATCAGCAGGTATAAAGAATTGCATCACACCCGAATCACCAAACATTATCTCATCATCGCCGTCAACACTTTCACTCGCAAGCTGGAAGAGCAAGGTATCATACTTTTCAAATTCTTCAAAACGTGGGTCATCCTGTGTGAAGGAAGGATAGCCCAAAATTTTGTGCTCAAACGAATTAATTTCTTCTTCAAATATAGCTAAATCTTCTTCCGCAACTTTAATATCCAAATTTTCGAGCAATTTTTCAAAGTTTTTTTCAAACCTATAATCAGATAACGTCATACCCTCATAAACTTCGGCAAAGGATAAATACCTGCTGCGAAGAATTGGGAAATTAGCGTCAATTTCATTTGAAAGTGTTGTTATATAATTTTCTTCATTTTCATCAAATAAAACCCTAAAATTGTTTTGTTTATTTAAATTCATATTATCAAAATCAGCGCCGTAATATTCGTCTTGTGTAATATAAAATCTTAAAACCCCTTTTTGAGGCATAATAGTGTTTTGCGGTAATTCCGAACAAAATATCGCTGCTAACAATCTCATATCTTCCCCGCTTTTAGATAAGGGTGGTTCTTCATTTATATTACCACCGATAATACTTTTACTCTTCTCATCAGAAAGCATTACCGCAATTGTTTGCTTTAAGGTAAATTCTCGCCACTTGTTTAAAAGTGAGGCAATTCTTTCCCTTTGTTTTTGGTGTTCTTCATAGCTATCTTTATAAAATTGTATTGCAGAAACAAGTCTCTCTTTTTCGCCACCCAATTTAATTGAAAGGTTTAAATACTCATCCGATTTTGGATTATTTTCTAAGGCATATGCAATGGCTAATACATTGACACATTGAACCATATCAGGCATAAGTTTAAATGCGGTGTGAGCATTTAATTTTGCCTTTTCTAAGTTAAACGTTTTCAAATATGCTGATGCTAATGTCACATAGGCATAAGGGTCGCGCCATGCATTAACCGCAGTGGTAGCATAGTTAATTGCACCTTCATAATCTTCCTTACCAGCATAAATTGCCGCCATATTATGAAGTGCAGTAAGATTTAATGGATTTTCTTGCAAAACAAAATTATAGGTCTGTATCGCTTGGTCAACACTGTCAATTTTCTCACATGCCATAGCTAAAATCAGTTGGATTGCCTGGTTATCATGCGAATTTTCTACTTTATCATAGACTTTTTTGAGCGTATTAATACATTTCAAATAATTTTCTTTGCAATAAAATTTAATTGCTTTTAAAAGTTGAATTCTTGTGCATTTATCATACTTAAATGCTAGGCCGATTTCATAAGAAAATTCCTTTTCAATCGCAGCAAATTCATTATTTTTACTTATTGCGATTTTAACGTAACATACTATTATTGAAGCACATAATAAAATAAATCTAAAGATGTTTTCTTGATATGAATTATTAAAAACAAAAACATCAAGTAAATACACTCCAACTGCAGCTGCTATCGTAATTACGGCAAAAATAAAATGCTTAGGAATATATAATTTTTGTCGCTTTTTAGTATGTATAACCGTTAAATCACCTTCAACAAACCCAACGCACACACATTTTTTAGACTCCAAAATGTCAGCATATTTACCATTTTTAAGATATTCATTCAACGCCAACACAATTTTATTTTTAACAAATTCCCATTTTGAACGAGGCGGTTCACCCCAAATAAAAGGCTTATCACGCGTACCGAAATCGCACACTGCATTACAAGCCCAATCATCATTATTTTTGTCATAATTATCAGCTGCTATTAGTTCCAAACGCCAGTTGCAATTTTCACATTCATATATCTTAAAACAAAGCGCAACGACATTATCAGGCGAACCATTTTTTAATGCCTCATCTAACCAATCAAATAATTTCAACTTAAAATCATAAAACAAATCTCTTTCCATAAAAACACCCCTAGAATTTGTAACATAATAACACAAACCTTTGTTTTATGCAATAAATAGCAAAACAAAAATAAAAAGTGCGGCTACCGAAGTAACCGCACAAAAAACGCAAACTTCGATAGTCGCCAAACTAACAAATGTGAAATGGGTGCAAACGCACATACCTACATTGCTGGAATTTGCGTTTTTATCAAATTCATATGCAATATAGATATAACCAAATTAAACGTAATTATCCCTATAAAAAGAACATACACAATTTCACACATTATTCAGTTAGTTTGGTAACCTTAGTTTACCACATGGTTTTGAAAATTGCAAGATGTAAAGAACGCCCCTCGCCTAGAGAGGAGAGGGCCGCGCATCAGCGTGGCGAGGGGATTCTTTCTAAATATTTATATCCCTCCACCAACCTGTCGGTTGGTCCCCCTCCCTTTAGGGCAAGGGAGGTTTTTTACGATGCTTCTTTTAAATTTTCTTCTGCCACGCTTTGTGCCGTTTCCAGCATACTTTCTGCATAAACACCGTAGCCTGTTGTGGGATCATCGATCAGGACGTGCGTTACTGAGCCAATCAATTTTCCGTTTTGTATGATTGGGGAGCCGCTCATTCCTTGTATGATTCCTCCGGTGGTTTCAAGCAGACGGGGATCTGTAACCTTTACAATAAGGTGTTGAGTATCCCCTGCGGTTAGGTTACTTTTGCGCTTTACGGTACAGGAATAGGCAGTTGGGCCGCCTTCGCCTACGGTGCACAATATTTGTGCTTCGCCGTCCTTTACCTCCTGTTTTAAAGCAATTTGAGTCAGGTCAGACACATTTATCTCGCATAAAAGGGAGCCATATACGCCCACATTGCAGTTTGTGTCCAGTGATGCTATAAGATCCGATGTGAACCTTCCTTTAAGTTCTCCCGGTACGCCTGCCTTCCCCTTTTCAAGGGAGATTAGCCGCGCGCCCACAAGCTGACCTGAGCTCAAGGGTAGCAGCACGCCTGTGTCGGAATCGCATATTCCGTGACCCAGACCGCAGATTATTCCGTTTGAAGGGCTGTAGAAGGTAAGGGTGCCAATGCCTGCACTGCTGTCCCTCACCCAAAGACCTGCACGGTACTGTCCCGTTTCTACAGATCTTTCGGGACAAAGATTAGTGCTGAACTGTTTGGAGTTACGAGATACTTTGAAGGTAAGCTTACGGCCGTTTGAATTTTCAATAATTTTGCCTACCTCTTCATTAGACGTTACCTTTTGTCCGTCTATTGATATTATAACGTCACCTTTTTTAATTCCCGCGGCCTTTGCAGGAGAATAATTCCCTGACGGAGCATCAACGTCGGTTATATCCACAACCATAACGCCTTCGGTATATATGCGTATACCGAAAAGACTTCCAAGTACGGCAACGTGCATATTGTCAACCACCTGAACCTGTACGGTGGATACGGGAATAATTCCAAGCATTTTCAGGTCCACGCTAAAAGTGGAGCCTATTTTTTTATTAAGGTTTGTTTGGGAAAATGCCGCGGTATTATATACGGCTTTTACGGGAATATTGGTATCAAGCTTCAGTTTTTCACCTGAATGTACCTTATAGTTTTGCGAAACTGTTGTATTCAAGTAAAAAAGCATACCAAAAATAACTGCGCATATAATTGACAAAGCAACAGACAAGCCTTTAAAAAGCCCTTTAAAAAACTTAATTTTCATCACTTCCTTTCTCCCCTTTAATTTATGTATTTTTACAGTTTTAAACCGTGGTAAATAGACGCATTTTATTTAAAAAATTCCAAAAAAAATACGGAGCAAACGCCCCGTATGTATAATTTACTGATTCATTTTAAATATACCGCCGTTTTTTTCTTTAAATATTTCTGCACAGTTTACAAGCACGGTCTCGTTGCCTATTACACTTATATCCTTCCACAATATTTTAATATCGTCCTCCCTGCCAAGCAAACCGAAAAGCTTAGGTTTACCGTAAATTATAATCGCGGTAAGGGAGCCGTTTTCAATATCAAACTCCACGTCTCCAACAAAGCCCAGCACACACCCGTCACTAACACAGACTACCTGTTTGTTTTTTAGATCGGCAATTTTGCAGCACATAATATCACCTCGCTACATTATATGCTGCAAAATATTATAGTTAACCTCTTATTTTATCAAGTGCACATTTTTCAAGACGGGATACCTGTGCCTGAGAAATACCTATCTCGCTTGAAACCTCCATTTGGGTCTTACCCTGCATAAAGCGAAGGGTGAGTATCTTTTTTTCCCTATCACTCAGTCCCTTTATTGCCTCCTTGAGTGATATTTCGCCAAGCCAATTTTCGTCGTCGTTATCATCACCTATCTGGTCAAGCACGTATATTGTATCGCCACCACCGGAATATACCGGTTCATAAAGTGAGATGGGTTCGGTAATACTTTCAAGGGCAATTACAACGTCTCTTGTATCTATGCCAAGCTCTTGTGCAATTTCCTTTACCGTTGGCTCACGCTGATTTTTATTTATAAGCTTTTCCTTTACCTGCATTGCACGATAGGCTGTATCCTTTATTGAACGACTGACCCGTATAGAATTATTATCCCTTAAATAACGCCTGATTTCACCTATTATCATCGGCACGATAATAGTTAGGCGAAATTTTACTATGATAAATACTCCTCAAGCTTAAAATAAACAAGAACGCTGCCGTGAGTAAGCACAACACGGTCAACAAGGCGCCGTACTGCGGTTTGCTTTTCTTTCTCAGTCATATACTTCCAGGCCTCAGGCAGACTTTTAAGTAGTTTTTTTGCATTTTTTATCTTTTCGGTTACTGCGTTTTTTTCCTGCTCCAAAAAAATCTCACGACTTATTTTTTCGGCCTCTTTTTTTAATTCACTTATACTTTCAAGAAGGATTTCATTTTCATCCTTTGCGTATAACCGATATAATGCTTTAAGCTCTGCAGAAACTGCGGTATATTGCTTGTTAAGTGTATCTGTAACAGATATTTTTTTCTTTTCCTTTGATGCTTTAACATCACTATATGATAAACTGAATATTTCCTTTAATACAGCCTGTTCCACCTCGTCAGCAATATAACGGTCATTATTGCAGAAAGGGTCTTTTATTAGTGAGCGCTTACTTTTCTGCTGAGAATAGCAATATATTCTGTATCCACTTTTTCCCCATTTTTGATAACGCATTTTTGCTCCGCATACACCGCAATAAATTATTCCGGTAAGTAAAAAAACAGAGCCTGAACGGTCAATGCTTTTACTACTCATCAGCTCCATAGCCTTATTATATGTCTCCTCGCTGACTATAGGCTCATGGTTGCCCATATACTCTTTTCCGTTATAAACTATATATCCGCAGTTTGATTTACGTTTAAGAAGCTGTGTTACCACACGTTCTCCTGAAAATCTGAGAACGGTTGCTATTTTTGCAGGGGAAAAACCATCAAGATACATTTGGTAAGCTTTCCGCACACGCTGAGCATCCTCATTAGGAACTATAATTCCTTTTTTAGCATCATAATCATAACCCAGCGGTGTCCGACCACCACCCATCCAAAGGCCGCTTTCCACGCGCTTTCGCATACCCGTTCTGGTACGGTCCTTAATTGTTTCTCGCTCATATTGTGCAAAGGAGGAAAGTATGCCTATAAGCAGGTCACCGAGGCCGTTTTTAACACCTGTATCAAGTCCGTCGTTTATGCTTATAAGGGTCACCCCATTCGCCTTAAAAACATCCTCAAGAAGATATAAAGTATCCTTTTGTGAACGGGAGAGGCGGTCTAATTTTTTGACCATAACCTTTTCAATTTTTCCGTTTTTTATATCCTCTATCAAGCACTGCATCTGTGGACGGTTAAGGCTTCCTCCGGAAAAGCCTGCATCGGTATAAAGCTTATAGTTTGTTATGCCACGGCTTTTGCACTGAAATACAAGAGACTCCTCCTGTTCCTCAATACTGTAGCCTTCCTCTGCCTGACGGTTAGTTGAAACACGGCTGTATAAAGCCGTTATTTTATCCATTGTTTTGTTCCTGCTCAGCGGAACGACCGTTTACCTGAGCAATAATATTGTTTATCACCTTATCGTTAATGGTTATTTCTTTAAGTTCTTCTCTTTTAAATTCACGCTTGCCAATATAACATTTTACCTGTAACAAAAAAAACAACTCCCTTCACCCGATAGTTTAGGCAAAGGGAGAAAGGTTTATTCATCCTTAGTTATTCTTGAAGGTGCCATTCCGATTATGCGACTAAAGGTTCTGGAAAAATAGCTTAACTCTTTAAATCCACAGGCGTAGCAGGTCTGAGTAACCGATGCTCCTTCTCTTAACATACGTGCAGCCTTTTCACACCTGACGGTATTGAGAAATGTAACAAAGGTTTGTCCGGTTACTTTTTTGAACTCACGGGAGAAATAATAAACACTAAAGCCTGCAATCCCTGCAGCATCTTCAAGTGAGATGGTCTCATAATAGTTATTTCGAACAAAACTTACGACCTTTTTAATTTCCTCCATACTTGAAAGAACCACGGTATTTTCCTTTTTTTCAAGATGATTCTGGCACATATAAAGCAAGAAATCCAGCACCTTAGTACGTGCCGCAAGCCCGTGGAAATCACCTGAGGCTTCACAGGCCTCAAAGGCATCCGTATAAAGACTGCGTGCAGTTTCATCAACCGTACGTGGAGAAAACTGCAGCTGTTCTATATTTATTCCATTTTCCCTGCAAAAGCCCGTATCCACAATAATACAATAATAATCCAAGTTACCACCGGCAAAAGCGGAAAAGCTATGGGGTGAATTTGTATTTATTGAAATAACGTCTCCCATCTCAAAGGGAAGCCTATTCGCCTCAGTTATAACTTCTCCTTTTCCTGAAATGCAACAAAGAAACTCCAAATTCTCATGCCAATGAAGTCCTGAATCATAAGAAATGTAGCTCATCAAATGGTCGCGATGAAAAATAAAAGGAATAGTTTTATCTTTATAATGCTTATGTGTATGTCTTTCATAAACTATCTTTTCCATATAATCACATCCAAATGGCAAAATAAGACAAATAATACCGCAAAATTAGTTATTGCTCCTTATACAAAGTTATTATATAATGCAAGTAGCCATATGGCAAGTCTTTTTTTAAACGAGGTGTATTATATGTACAAATTCCCCATTGGTGTTATGGTTGAATCCTTCCGTCTTCCCTTTGATGAGGCACTTGATGCTGCAGCGAAGCTTGGTGCAAAGGGACTGCAGATGTATGCCGTGAATGGTGACCATACTCCCGAGGCCTTGACCTCAGAAAAACGCAGAGAACTTCTTAAAAAGGTAAAGGATAAGGGCCTTGTGTTCTCCGCATTATGTGGTGACCTTGGTATGGGCTTCTGGCGTAAGGATAAAAATCCTGAGCTTATTGAACGTTCAAAACGTATTCTTGACCTAGCTAAGGAGCTTGAGACCGATATTGTTACCACCCACATCGGTGTTGTTCCTGAGGATAAGGAATGTGAACGGTATAAAATAATGCAAGAGGCTTGCTTCGAGCTTAGCCGCTATGCAGACAGCATAGGCTCGCATTTTGCCATTGAAACAGGACCTGAGACCAGTGCTGTTTTAAAGGAATTTCTTGACAGTCTTAACTCAACGGGTGTTGCCGTAAATCTTGACCCTGCAAACCTTGTTATGGTTACAGGCGACGATCCTGCTAAGGCTGTGTATAATCTAAAGGATTATATTGTACATACCCACGCTAAGGACGGCGTAATGCTTCAGCGCTGTAATCCTGAATATATTTACGGTGTTATTGAAAAACCTGAGGACGTAAAGAATATAACACATTTTAAAGAGGTTCCCTTGGGCCTTGGCGAGGTACCCTTCCCTGCTTATCTTAAGGCACTTGATGATATTGGCTATAAAGGCTATCTTACCATTGAGCGCGAGGTTGGAGAGGATCCTTCAAAGGATATTGGAACTGCCGCTAATTTCCTTAATAAAATTATTATGGAGGGCTAAAAAATGTCAAAGTTAAAAATTGGTGTTATCGGCGTTGGAGGTATTGCTGAAAGTCATATTGGTGCCTACCTTAAAAATCCCAACGTTGAGCTTTATGCTTTTTGTGATATAAACGAGGAACGCCTTAAGACAAAAGGTGAAAGATACGGAGTTAAGCATCTTTATACCGACGTTAACGAGATGGTTAAGCTTGAAGGTCTTGATGCTGTAAGCGTATGTACATGGAACTGCGCGCATGCAAAATGCACCATTGCGGCCCTTAATGCAGGACTTAACGTTCTGTGTGAAAAGCCTATGTGTATGAACGCAAAAGAGGCAAAGGATATGCTTGATGCTTCCGAAAAATCAGGCAAGCTGCTTATGGTAGGCTTTGTTCGTCGTTATGGAAATGATATGGACGTTCTTCAGGATTTTATCAAATCCGATTTCTTTGGAGATTTTTATTATTCAAAGGCCGTATACCTTCGCCGCAACGGATGTCCCGGCGGTTGGTTTGCCGATTCCTCACGTTCAGGCGGCGGTCCCCTTATAGACCTTGGTGTTCACATTATTGATTTTGTTCGCTATGCTTTGGGCAATCCAAAACCTGTTTCTGTTTACGGTGCAACCTTTAAAAAGCTTGGCGACCGCAGAGATTTAAAAACTCCTAAGCTTTATTATTCTTCTGATCATAAGACGGATGAAATCTGTGACGTTGAGGACTTGGCAACAGCACTGATTCGCTTTGATAACGGCGCTGTACTTAACGTTGAGGCAAGCTTTAGCCTTAATGTAGACAATGATCGTGGAGAGATTGAACTCTTTGGTGAAAAAGGCGGCGCAAAAATCAATCCTGAATTAAAACTTTTCAGCACAGCCAACGGATATATGACCGATGTATCCCTTAAAGCAAAAACGGCACTTTCCTTTGACGGATTATTCCAAAAAGAAATAGACCACTATGTAGATTGTCTTTTGGGCAACACCGTATGCCGTTCCCCCGGTGTTGATGGTTATGAAATGATGAGAATACTTGACGCTGTTTATGAGTCGGCTAAAACCGGTCACGAGGTAGTTCTTGACTAATTACGAAATTCTAATATATAAAGTCGCATTTATCTGAATTATTAAAAAACAAGGCCTAAAAACCAATATGGTTTTTAGGCCTTAAATTATTTATTTTTTCCAAGTCGTGCAAAAAATTTAAAGGTTATAGGCCAGATGCCTGCGGCAACAAAGGTTAAAAGAAAATACCTAACGGCATCAGCAAAAACGGCTCCGCCGAATAATGCGTTTATTGGTGCTTTTAATACACTTTTTATAATAATAACAGGAATAAGGCCCAGCACGAATTTTAATATCTGCGCCCACCATACGGCCTTTGTATCAAAATGAATTTTATACCCATCAAGCTCATAAGCAAGCCACAACCCTGATATGCACCCAAGAATCTTATATGCATTCTTTACGCCGCTTGCATAGTTTTTTGCATCAATATCTGCAGGGAATGAAAAAAGCTCCACAAAAAGCAAATATGCCACAGATAACAAAATCATTGAAAACAGAAAAATACGCATACCCTTTCTGCTGTCACAGGCTTTGTAAATAAGCGGATATAATCCAAATACCATAGCAGTGGCAAGAACAAAGGAAACTCCAACATCAAGAGGTGTATGTACTCCTAAATACATTCGCGAAAAAGGAACCAGCAGGCAAACTGCAACACACACTATTCTTATAACGGTATTTTTTGTGCTGCGACCAATTCCTCCAAATATACCAACGGCTGTTTGCGTGTGACCGCTTGGGAAAGAATAGCCCGAAGCCTGCTCCCTTGCGCTTTCAACTATTTGAAAGGTTGGGTCCTGCACCCATGGCCTTGGAATACGGAAAAGCAGCTTTAAAAATTGATTAAGCACCGTTCCCAGAAAGCCAATGGTTAAAAGATAATAACCCTGCTTTTTATTTATACACCAAAAAAATATAAGACCGATAAGTATAAATACCGTTTCCTCACCAAGCATTGTTATCACAGAAAAAATATTATCAAAAAACGGGGTGCGAATACCTTGTAAGAATTTTAGAAACTCCAAAAAAATCACTCCTTGCTTTAAGTATATCATACTACATTGAATTTGCAAGAAAATTATGTTAAAATAATTTTGGTGATTTAATGAAAATTGTTGTTCCTGATTATTATGAAAAATTTCATTGCATAGCTGAGAAATGCCGTCATAACTGTTGCATTGGCTGGGAAATAGACATTGACGAGGATACCTACTCCCTTTATTGCGGTATTGGCGGAGAAATGGGTCAACGTTTAAAAAACGGAATTAACCACTCTGACACACCCTGCTTTAAGCTTGATAAGGATGAGCGTTGTTTTTTCCTGAATGAAAACGGGCTTTGTGACATAATTACAAGGCTTGGCGAGGGAGCGCTTTGCGATATTTGTCACTATCATCCCAGGTTCAGGAATTTCTTCTCAGACCGTTCCGAAATAGGCTTAGGTCTTTCCTGTGAGGAGGCCTGCAAAATAATACTTGAAAACACAAAAAAAGTTACACTTATCCCTTTGGAGGATGATCGCACAAGCTCATTAACTGCAAAAGAAAAAGATTTTTTTATTAAAAGAGATTATATAATAAAAATATTGCAAAACAGGAATATGCCATACACTGAGAGGGTGCAAAAAATATTAAAGGAGTATGGAATAAAAGCTCTTCCACACTCCCCTGTATATTGGTTTGATGTTTACTCCCGTCTTGAAAGGCTGGATAACGAATGGGACGGGTATCTGAATTATTTAAAATCCGCAAATACATACTCTTATAATGGCGAATTAGATATACTGTATGAACAGCTTAGTGTTTACTTTGTTTTTCGCCATTTAGCTTCGGCCATTGATGATGGGCTTTTTAGAGAACATCTTATATTTTGCCTGCACGCAGTCGCAATAATTTCAACTATTTTCGAAAACACAAAAGGCGACAAAAAGGATATTTTTGAAATTTGCAGAATGTATTCCTCGGAAATAGAATACTCTGACGAAAATATAGAAAAAATTGAAGCATCATTTTAAAAGTGTTGCTTCAATTTTTTGCCATGTTGATATTCTAAGATAAGCGGCTTGGATAAAAAAAGAAGTAACTTTTGGTAGACAAAAGTTACTTCTTTTTTGCGAAAGAGCAGTAAAAAGGTGCGTAAATGTAGGTAAGAAAAGCGAAAAGGTGCGTGAAATGCTAGGTTATTTGCCAGAAGTAGTATTTTTGTTCAATTAAAAAACTTAACATATTGTTTTCGTAAATGAAACCAACCGAACAAATGTCGAAGTGCAATCGTTAATCCAACAAAACCAACGATGGCTAAAAACAGATGCCTAATGTCTAAAAGTGGATTCTTATTAACAACGCACGATAAGGTTATACCTGCAACAGCTATCGCTGTAAAAAGAAGTCCAATCAGAACATATTGCATTACCAAATGTCTTAAATAGATATTTCTGTAAAACTTTCTTTGCAGCAAATCTTCTGTTTTCGTTATACGATAAACAGAGGTGGTTTTAAGCAGTTCAATAAAACTACCGCCTATTTCGGTGGCTTTGAGTTGACTTTTTAATGCTTGCTCGGTTATTATCATTCCACTTTCCTTGACAAAAGAACAAGTAAAGAAATATTTAACTTCCTTATTTTGTGACCGAATAAATCTAAATTTTCTGAATCCGGAGATTTTATCTAATCTCCACCCGTCTTTCTCCAGTTGTTCCAGTTTGGACTCAATTTCTTCACATTTCCATATTGGAGAGAAGAAACGCATTGACATTGTCTCTTTCAAAATGCCACCTCCTTTGCAATTGATTATATCACAAATTAACACACTTTTCAATGATATATCGCTGACGCGATATGATATACGTGTAGGTTTACAATAGATGTGTTACAGTAAGGAGTAAAAAAAGAGTGACGAATGGAAAATCCTGTGTTACAGTTAAGTTGCTGAATCAAAACGTACAGGAGGATAAACCATTCGTCATGAAAACTGTAACACAAACAATG
>JAZSEH010000007.1:0-8261 GCA_045531585.1 Acutalibacteraceae bacterium | reverse complement strand
TTATTTGTGTTACAGTTTTCATGACGAATGGTTAATCCTCCTGTCTGTTTTGTCTCAGCAACTTAACTGTAACACAGGATTTTCCATTCGTCACTTATTTTTTATTCCTTACTGTAACACATCTATTGTAAACCTACATTTATAAATTTTTTACGGTTTGTTCAAGAATAGGGATAAGCTCGGAAATCAGCCTTGGCGCCGTCTGTCCCGCCTTCATTTTGATTAAATAATAGGGCTTTTCGGCGGTGCCCTTAAGGTATACCCTGTTACCTAAATGAGCGGTTAAATTGCTAAGCAGTACAGGGTTTATTTCGGAGACGTTCAGGTGAATACCGTCGGCACCGCCGTTTATCTCGTAAATACCCGTTGCGGCGGCACTTCTTCTGAGCAGAGAAATATTTATAAGCCCCATAACCGAGGGTGGCGGCTCGCCAAAGCGATCAATAAGCTCATCCAGCACATCGGAGGCATCCTCCTCATCCTTAACGTCGGCAATGCGGCGGTATATTCCCAGCCTTGCCGGCAGGGAGGTTATATATTCGGGGGGAATGTGGGCCGAGATATTAAGGTCCACCGTACAAGGGGGCTCCTCCTTTACCTCGATTCCCTTTTCCTCATTTACCGCATCGGCAAGGAGCTTTAGATACATATCGTAGCCCACCGCCTCCATATTTCCATGTTGTTCTCCGCCTAAAATACTGCCGGCGCCCCTTATCTCCAGGTCACGCATGGCAATTTTAAAGCCTGAGCCAAATTCGGTATATTCTCTGATTGCCTCAAGACGCTTGGTTGCAATTTCGCTAAGCTCCCTGCCGCCCCTGAAGCAAAAATAGGCATAGGCACGCCTTGGGGAGCGTCCCACCCTGCCCCTTAGCTGATGAAGCTGAGCAAGTCCCATACGGTCGGCGTCCTCAATTATCAAGGTATTAACATTGGCAACGTCCACGCCCGTTTCAATAATGGTGGTGCAAACAAGCACGTCTATTTCGTGCTCCATAAGTCTGCGCCAGACGTCGCTTAATTCATCCTCGCTCATTTTGCCGTGGGCAATGGCTATTCTGGTACCTTCGGGCAACTGTGACTGAAGCCTTGCGGCACAGCGCACAATGGTCTCCACACGGTTATGGAGATAGTACACCTGTCCCCCACGGCGAAGCTCCTTATTTATTGCATCGGCAAGAAGGCCTGCGTTGTGCTCCAAAACGTAGGTCTGCACAGGGTGTCTGTCCCCCGGTGCCTCATCTATAGCCGACATATCCCGAAGTCCCGACATTGCCATATTTAGCGTTCTTGGAATAGGAGTTGCGGAAAGGGTGAGCACATCCACCTGAGGGTATTTTTCCTTAAGCCTTTCCTTTTGGGCTACGCCGAAGCGTTGCTCCTCGTCAATTATAACAAGGCCTAAATCCCTGAAGGTAACGTCGTTTGAAATCATTCTGTGGGTACCTATAACCATATCAACGGTACCGTTTTTAAGACCTCGCACCGTTTTCTCCTGCTTTGTTTTGGTAACAAAGCGGGATAGCATTTCAACGTTTAGCGGCAGCTCCCCAAACCGCTGTAAAACGGTATTGTAGTGCTGCCAGGCAAGAATGGTGGTGGGCACAAGAAAGGCGCACTGTTTACCCTCGCTTACGCATTTAAAGGCGGCACGCAGGGCAACCTCGGTTTTGCCGAAGCCCACGTCACCGCACAGGAGGCGGTCCATCGGTACCTCTCGCTCCATATCGGCCTTTATTTCGTTTATGCACCTGAGCTGGTCCTCGGTTTCCTCATAGGGAAAGCGCCGCTCAAAATCGCTTTGCAGGTCAGTATCGGGAGAAAAGGCGTAGCCCTTTGCACTCATACGCTTGGCATAAAGGGCGGTAAGCTGCTTTGCCATATCCTTTACTGCGGCACGGACTCTTGTGCGTGTTCTCTGCCACTCGGTACCACCAAGCTTGTGCACCTTTATTTCCCCGTTTTCGGTGGAGCCTATATATTTGCTTACAAGGTCAAGCTGGGTAACGGGCACGTAAAGCACGTCACCCTTGGCATAATTTATTTTTATATAATCCTTGGTAACGCCGCCGCCCGTTATACGGTGAATACCGTCAAAAACGCCTATACCGTGGGCAGTGTGAACAACGTAATCGCCCCTTTTAAGCTCCTCAATAGAGCCTATTTCCTTGGCGTTTTTAGGTACCTTTCTTGCCTTTTTCTTTTCCCCTGCTATATGGCGGTGGGTTATAAGCAGGAATTTTTCATCGGGCAGCTCAATACCGCCGGAAAGGCCGCCAACCGCAACGGTAACTCCCTTTGTTACCTCCCAGGGCTCAGGCTCAATACGGGCGTTTATTCCCCTGTCGTTTAATTCACTGCACAGCACCTTGGCGGCCTTAAGCTCACCTGCAAGAACAACCGCACTGCCGCCCCTTTCAAGGATATATCCTATGTCCTCCATAAGCACCGAAACGTCCCCGCTCCAAAGGGAGGAGCGTTTCCAGTTAAGGTCAATAAGGCTTTTGGGGGTAAGAGGATACTTGCCCCTTGCAAAGCTATCTAAAATAATACCCTTGAAGGTACGGTCAAAAAGCTGCTGTGAGGTAAGGGTAAAGGTATCACAACCCTTGCCCAGGAGTCCCTCCTCAAAGGCATTTTTAATATCCTCGTTTTCAAGTATGCGAAGCCGCTCAAGTCTCTCCTCAATATTTCCGCTTTCCATAAGAAAAACAATGGGATTTTGCAGGTAATCAAGCACGGTGCAGGTATCCCCGTAAATAATGGGTGCGTAGCGGTCAATATTAACCTGAGCGCCGCTTTTAAGTAGATCAATGTCACGATTCAGCCTGTGTCTGAAATTATCGGTAATACCCTTTACCGTGTCACGGTGATTTATGAGCAGTCCTATAAGGGTTTCGGTATCGCAAAGCACCTCACAGGCAGGGGTTACGGTAACTGAAGTTACCCCCTCGCCACGGCGCTGAGTAGCGGTATCAAAGGTGGAAATGCTGTCAATTTCATCTCCCCAAAGCTCAATACGGAAGGGCTCCGAGGAATTGGCGGCAAAAATATCCACTATGCCCCCACGAACCGAAAACTGTCCCGTACCGTCAACCATATCGCACCGCGTATATCCTGCGCCGATAAGTTTATCTGCAAGCTCCTTTAAATCCAACGTATCGCCGCTCTTCAGAGTAAAGCTGTTTTCCCTTAGGGCCATAGGGGGTATGGTACGCTGTATCGCCGCCTCCACAGGACAAATAAGCAGACTAAAAGCCCCATCAAGAAGCCTTGATAGGGTGTGTATTCTTTTTTGTTCGTACTCCCTTGAGGTGCTCATTATATCGCCAAAGGCAAAATCCCTCGGCTCAAATATCAGCGGCTCCTCCTTAAGGGAAACAAGGTCATCGTAAAGTCCCGTTGCCGCCGCCTCATCGGCGGTTATGATAACGGGCGTGCCCTTAAGCTTTTCCCTTAGGGCACTAATGACCGCCGCGGCGTGTATTCTTGATACGCCGCTCACCGCGGCAGGAAGGTCCCCCTTTTGTGCCGCGGAAAGGATGCGGCGAAAGCCTGCATCCTCATTTAGTATTGAGTTTAAAAATTTCATATTTTCTATCTAAACTCTCTTATGAATTGTATTTATTCATAGCACTGTCAATGCCGTTTTTAAGCAGCTCCTCAATGGCGCATACCGATCTTTCAAGGGCATCACCGTATTCCTTTTGCTGCTCCTTTGGGATACCGCCCAGCACCCAGTCCTTAAGGTCTGCATCAGGGTCAGGCTTTGCGCCAACGCCTATTTTAAGGCGTGCAAAATCCTGACTGGAAAGGTGCTGAATAAGGCTTTTAACCCCGTTATGCCCCCCTGCGGAGCCCTTTTTGCGAATACGGATATTTCCAACGGGCAGGGAAATGTCGTCAAACATAACAAAGATGCTTTCCAGCGGTATTTTATAAAACCTTGCAAGGGGTGCCACCGCCTCACCCGATAAATTCATATAGGTCTGAGGCTTTACAAGCAGTACCCTGTCAGCCCCGATTTTACACTCGGCAATAAGGGCCTTGTTTTTTGTCTTAAAGGGTGTGGCGCCGTATTTTTGGGCAACCAAATCAAGGGCATTAAAGCCTGCGTTGTGGCGGGTTTTTTCATATTCCCTGCCGGGATTTCCAAGACCCACCAGCATAAGGGAGTATGCGCTTCCCGTTTCTTTTTTCTTAAAAAACATAAATTATATTCCTTTGCATATTTAAGGCTCCCGTGTTGTCCCCCTTGCCTAAAGGGGGATGTCAGCGTATGCTGACAGGAGGATATTGAGGAAATTTAGCCTTTTCTTATTTAAGGCTCCCTCTCTGAGGGAGTTACTCCTTCCACCAACTTTTGGGTTGGTCCCCCTCCCTCTTAGAGGGAGGCTTTTATAGGAAATTCTATTTAATGATGCCCTTCTTTTTAAAATACAGAAAGTAAAGGGCTGTGCCGCCACCGCCTAAAACAAGGATAATGCCTACGAATATAAGCACCCATGCAAACGCAGGCATTCCTGCCTTTGCTTCATCTGTAACGGGAGCCTCATTAAGCTCTACAACGGCATAGGTGCTGAAGTGTGAAAGCTGAGCCACTACCTTTCCCGTTTCCTTGTTTACAACCGAAGGGACGGTCTCGGTTTTACCGTCATCCGACACGTAGATAACCCCTACCTTGCTGTGGTCATAGCCCTCAGGAATGGCAAAGGTGGCCTTAACGGTGCCGTCGGGCTGAACGGTAACGTTATCACTTTTAGCGGTTATATCATAGGCAACAAACTTCTGTGTAAGCTCCTTAAGGGCGGTTTTAAC
This sequence comes from Acutalibacteraceae bacterium, assembly GCA_045531585.1. Taxonomy (GTDB): domain Bacteria; phylum Bacillota; class Clostridia; order Oscillospirales; family Acutalibacteraceae; genus SIG587. The sequence continues at coordinate 3,443 of JAZSEH010000007.1, read as the reverse complement.
CACCTGAAGCTGAGCCTCATCGGTAACCATAACAACGTTTACAACGGTGCCCTCGGGGAAAACATTGGTAACGCTTTCCACCGTTACATTTTCAACATTCACATAAATTATCTGTGTAATGTTGGTAACGGGAGCATTGCCCGTTATAACGTTACTTGTTATATTGCTTTCGCTTGAGGTGGCAGAGGAAGTGTCGCTTACCACAGAGGAGATGTCAGAAGAGGTCACCTGTGAAGAGGTTGCCTCTTCTTTATTTGCTCCTATCGGCCTTGTCAGTCCCTTAAGTGGGAATGTATCTACTGTCTGCCAAGAATGAAATCTTACTTTTCCGTTGTTAATAGAAACAATTGTTTTTAGCCTTTTTTCAATATGATAATTTTTTTCATTTACAGTTATGTAATCCTTTCCCTCAATCATGCTTTCGTCGATATCATATATCTGACTGCCTCGACTTGCGCTATATACCATATATTTATCTCCCGCAACTGTATATCCAAAAATTTTATATGGATTTTGAAGACGTATCATCCAACTTGTTGTAGCAAACACATATGCATTTAACTCAGAATTGTAACATTGCCTGTATGTTTTTTTATTGTTATTGTCATATACTTCCACCTGAGTGCTTCGCAAAGCATTAATATCAACATGTGAAAATTTCTCTTTTGCTTTTGTCTCAAAAATCTCTGCAGGAATTGCTTCGTTTCTATATTCCTCTGTTTTTTCATCAAAATCTATTCCATATTCTGATTTATTACTTGTCTTTCCTCTAACATATTCGACAATAACTTCTGCCGGAAAAGACTCGTTCTCCGACACAGCATTGTCTTCTCCCATACATACTTCAAGATCATATATTTCTTTATCGAATTCCTCGCAGTAGTTGGTGGCGGCGCTTGCGCTCACCGTAAAAATACCGCATAGTAAAATTAAACTTAAAAGTAGTGCTGTGAACTTTTTCATAATATTTCCCCCTAAAGTATATATTTATTAAATTATACAACATATTCCTGATAACCGTCAAGGAAATTATGCTTGACAAAAGGTTATTTTAAGAGTATATTTAATTTGTTAAAGCGTTGAGAAGGAAAGTAGCTTTTATTTTCTTTGATAGAGAAGGCGGCCGTTAGTGGTGCAAGTCGCCCCAAGGAATTTTAAGTGAAGACCACCTTTGAGTGTGCGGTGAAATAAATCGCGCCGTTTGGCCCGCGTTAAGGGCAGAAAAGAGGCAGTAAAAACTGCAAAGCGGGTGGAACCGCGGAGAATTTTGTAACTCTTCGTCCCGTACGGTATTTATTTACCGTACGGGGCTTATTTTTTTGGAGGAATGAGAAAATGAAGATTATTTTAAACGGTAAAGAAAGAGAGTTTGAGGCTCCCCTTACCATTTATGAGGCTGTTAAAAGTCTTGGCGGCGGCTTTGCAAAAAATGCCTGCGCCGCAACGGTAAACGGCAAGAATGCCGACCTTCGCACAGTGCTTGAGGACGACTGTGAGGTTAATATTTTAACCTTTGAGGATGATTACGGCAAATGGACCTTCCGTCATACCGCTTCCCATATTTTAGCGCAGGCGGTTAAGCGCCTTTATCCTCAGGTTAAGCTTGCCATTGGCCCTGCCGTTGACGACGGTTTTTATTACGACCTTGATACACCTAATATGTTCTCCCCCGATGACCTTGTGAAAATTGAGGAGGAGATGAAAAAAATAGTTAAGGAGGACCTCGCTCTTGAGCGCTTTACTATGTCAAGAGCTGAGGCTATAGCCTTCTTTAAGGAAAAGGATGAGCCCTACAAGGTTGAGCTTATTGAGGATTTACCCGAGGGCGAGGAAATCTCCTTCTACCGTCAGGGTGAGTTTGTTGACCTTTGTGCAGGTGCCCACCTTATGTCCACAGGTCTTGTAAAGGCATTTAAGCTTACCAGTGCAACGGGTGCCTATTGGCGCGGTGACTCAAGCAGAAAAATGCTTCAGCGTATATACGGTACCGCTTACCCCAAGGCAAGTGAGCTTACCGCACACCTTGAGCGTGTGGAGGAGGCAAAGAAGCGTGACCACAATAAGCTTGGCCGCGAGCTTGAGCTTTTCACCACCTGTGACGTTATAGGTCAGGGACTTCCCATTATGCTGCCTAAGGGCACTCATATTATTCAGACTCTGCAGCGCTTTGTTGAGGATGAGGAGGCAAAGCGCGGTTGGCTTCGCACCAAAACTCCCCTTATGGCAAAGAGTGACCTTTACAAAATTTCGGGACACTGGGACCACTACCGTGACGGTATGTTTGTTATGGGTGACGCCGAGGATGAAAGCAAGGAATGCTTTGCACTCCGCCCCATGACCTGCCCCTTCCAGTATCAGGCATATTTAAACCGTCCCCGCTCCTACCGTGACCTGCCCCTTCGCTACGGTGAGACCTCTACCCTTTTCCGCAACGAGGATTCGGGCGAAATGCACGGCCTTATCCGTGTTCGTCAGTTCACCATTTCCGAGGGACACCTTATGTGCCGTCCTGACCAATTGGAGCAGGAGTTCCGCAGCTGTCTTGAGCTTACAAACTTTATGCTTAAAACTCTTGGCCTTTATGAGGACGTTTCCTACCGCTTTAGTCAGTGGGACCCTGAGGACAGCAGCAAGTATATAGGCACCGCTGAGCAGTGGGACGAGGCACAGGGCATTATGGCAAATATCCTTGACAGCCTTGGTATTGACTATAAGGTTGGGATTGGTGAGGCCGCCTTCTACGGACCTAAGCTTGACATTCAGATTAAGAATGTTCACGGCAAGGAGGATACCCTTATTACTATTCAGATTGACCAGATGCTGGCCGAAAAGTTTGGTATGGAGTACACCGATTCTGACGGCACCAAGAAAAACCCCTATATTATCCACCGCACCTCCATTGGTTGCTATGAGCGTACCCTTGCTCTGCTTATTGAAAAGTATGCAGGCGCCTTCCCCATGTGGCTGGCCCCCGTTCAGGTAAGGCTTTTACCCATTGCCGACCGCCACTTTGACTATGCACAGCAGGTTAAGGAGCGTCTTGAGGCTGAGGGTATGCTGGTTGAAATTGATACAAGAAACGAGAAAATCGGTTACAAGATAAGAGAAGCCCGACTTCAGAAAATTCCTTATATGCCCATTATCGGCGATAAGGAGGTTGAGGAGGGCACCCTCTCGGTTCGCCGCCGCGGTGAGGACGGTGACCTTGGCACCATGAGTGTTGAGGACTTTACCGCAAAGCTTATGGAGGAAATTAAAACAAGATATATCGGTTAAAAAGCTTAAAGCTCCGCAGAAAATTTTGAAGTGAACCCCAAAGTTTAGACAAAATTAAATATTAAATTGCTTGTAAATGAGTTCGGTATTGCACTGGGCTCATTCCTTTTAGTTTTAAGGAAATTCTTTCGTTGTTGTAGTAATGAATATATTTCTTTAATTCATCA
>JAZSEH010000014.1:0-13581 GCA_045531585.1 Acutalibacteraceae bacterium | reverse complement strand
AAAATGAAAAACCTTATATTATAGGTTTATTATACCCTATACCGAGAAAAAAGTCAATATCATTTTGAAAAACCTACATTTATCCAAGAGATATAAGTTTTGAGCCCTTCCCCTTTTTTAGTTGTTTTTTAAAAGTAAAGGCTAAATGAATACTAATTCTATCCATTTAGCCTTTTTAAAATTATAAAATAATGCAAACTAACCCGTTGCAGCCTTCGTTTATTACTCTTTCGATAGTTTCCTGTATTCTCATACGTGCATCACTTGGCATTCTTGAAAGCTTTGTATGCAGTCCTTCATTTACAAGCTCGTGCAAGGATTTACCAAAAATATTTGAATCCCAAATTTTTACCGGGTCCTCTTCAAATTCACTTAGTAAATACATAACCAAATCTTCACTTTGTTTTTCACTGCCAACTATGGGACTGACCTCTGTGTTTATATTTGCTTTCATTAAATGAATTGATGGAGCTGATGCACGAAGTCTTACACCATAACGTCCCCCCTGCTTCATTATTTCCGGTTCTTCAAGGGTCAGTTCCTCAATGGAAGGCATAACAATTCCGTACCCTGTAGCCTCAACCTCATCAAGAGCGTCCTTAACCCGCATATAATCTTTTTTCATTTTTGAAAGCTCGGTTATGTTTTGTAAAAGTTCCATTTCGTCATTTATAACAATACCGGTTTGTTCTTCAAGTATTTTATAAAACAAATCCGGAGAAATAAACAGTTTAAGCTCTGCTCTTCCCTTTCCAAGGTCAATTTTTGCTATATTAAGCTGCTCAATATACTTATTGTTTGCAATTTCATCATTGATAAGATGTATATCTCTAATCAGTTTAATTCTATCTATACCTCTTTTAATTGACGAAACTATATCTTTTCTAAGCCAATGCTCTAAAGATAACGCATTTATCCATTTTGGCATATCAAAAACAATTTCTTTAACAGGAAATTGGTATAAAATCTGTCCTAAAATTGCTTTTATATCATTGTTAGTCAACTCAAGGCAGTTAACAGGCATCACTGGTACAGAATATTTTTTACTAAGAACGTCAGCAAGTTCTTTAGATTCTTCAGAATCGGGATACATACAGTTAAGTAATATAACAAACGGTTTATTTATTTGTTTTAACTCATCAATTACACGCTCTTCTGCTTGTTCATATTCCTCTCTGGGAATATCGCTGATGCTTCCATCTGTTGTTATTACAAGTCCAATGGTTGAATGCTCTGTAATTACCTTTTTTGTGCCTATTTCTGCCGCCATATTAAATGGTACCGGTTGCTCAAACCAAGGTGTCATAACCATTCTTGGCTGGTCATCCTCAATATATCCCAGTGAGCTTGGTACTATATAACCTACGCAATCAATTAGACGTACGTTAAAAGATGAATTTTTGTCAATATTTATGGTAACGGCATTCTCAGGTATGAACTTTGGCTCGGTTGTCATAATAGTTCTGCCTGAGGAAGATTGCGGTAATTCGTCAGTTGCTCTCTCCTTTTCAAATTCTTCGGAAATATTAGGAATAACAAGCTCATCCATAAATTTCTTTATAAAGGTTGATTTTCCTGTTCTTACGGGACCAACTATTCCCAGATAGATGTCACCGCCCGTTCTTGTTGCTATATCTTGATAAATATTTGCATTGCTCATAAATATATATCCTCCATACTTGAAACCTTTTCTATAAAAACATATGACAAGCAACAATTTATTATGATAAAAGTTGCAAATATTGGCCTTTTAAGTTATAATTATGTATAAATTAACATTTTCTTAATACAATTACCTTATTTTTATTTTATTATAATAACAAGATTTGGAGGTCGTAAAAATGGACAAAATTAAAATTCTTATTGTTGATGATGATGAAAACATATGTGAACTTTTGCGATTATATCTTGAAAAGGACGGATTTTCAACCATTGTTGCCAATGATGGCGAACAGGCTGTAATATGTAATGAAAAACAATCACCTGACCTTATACTTCTTGATATTATGCTTCCAAAACTTGACGGTTGGCAGGTTTGTCGTGAAATACGTAAAAATTCAGAAGTACCTATAATTATGCTTACAGCCAAAGGTGAAACCTTTGATAAAATTCTGGGTCTTGAGCTGGGTGCAGATGATTACGTTTCCAAGCCCTTTGATACAAAGGAAGTTATTGCCAGAATTAAAGCAGTTCTGCGCAGAAGCGATAAAAAGAACAATAATAATGAACAAAAGGTTAAATATGATAAGTTAACCATAAATTTAACCAATTATGAGCTGATTGTTAATGGTGTTCAGGTTGATACTCCCCCCAAGGAACTTGAGCTTATATATCATCTTGCGAGCAATCCTAATCGCGTTTATACCAGAGACCAGCTTCTTGATGAGGTTTGGGGCTTTGATTACTATGGCGATTCCCGCACAGTAGATGTTCACGTTAAGCGTTTACGTGAAAAGCTTGAAGGCACCTCTGATGAATGGTCTCTGAAAACCGTATGGGGCGTTGGATATAAATTTGAAACAAAGTAAGAATATATGAAATCTAAATTATTTAAGCGTTATTTTTTAACAACAGCAGTAATTATAGTTTTTTGCCTTACCTTTATGTTGCTTATACTCAGCGTTGTAATCAGCAATTATCTTGCTAAGGATAAGTATAAGCTCTTGGAAGAAAACTGTCGCTCTGTGTCTACTATAGCGGCGGCGGATTATAATTCTGCGGCCTATGAAAGAAACCTATATAACATTGTCAGAGTTCTTGGAAGTGTTTCAGACCTGCAAATTTATATAACCGACGAACAATGCAACATAACAATTTGTACCTGCCCTGATTGGAGCGAAACAGGTGTATGTAAGCATACAAATGCTGCAATTCCAAAAAATATTTCAAGAGAAATTTTATCGGGTGAATTTAAACAGGTAAGTAATTTAGGCGGTTTGTTTGACGAGATCTGTTATACCGTAGGTAAACCTATGCTCAGTGCAGACGGCACCGTTCTTGGTACTGTAATTGCTGCATCTACCACTTCTTCCTTAAAAGCACTTTTATCTGTTCTATTTCAGCTTTATGCTCTTTCGGCCATATTCCCTCTTGTATTTATGTTTTTTGCCATTTATGCAACAACGTACCGTTGGTCTAAACCGCTAAAGATGATGTCCTCCGCGGCAAGAAGTATGGCTAAAGGCGATTTTTCAAAACGTATACCCATTATGAGTGATGATGAAATCGGAGAGCTTTCCATTGCCTTTAATCAAATGACCAATTCTCTTGTTCAGCTTGAGGGTATGCGCAGGAGTTTTATTGCTAACGTTTCTCACGAATTAAAAACTCCAATGACAACTATTGGCGGTTTTATTGACGGAATAATTGATGGAACAATTGAGCCGGAAAAGCAGGAATATTACCTTAATATTGTATCTGCAGAGGTTAAACGATTATCAAGACTTGTCCAGTCGATGCTTAGTCTTTCAAAGCTGGAGTCGGGCGAATTCAAAATGAATCCGGTTAAGTTTGATGTATATGAAACCTTATGTGATATTGTAATAAGTCAGGAACAACGTATAAATAACAAGGATATTGATATTATTGGTCTTGACGAAATTCAATCAACACAGATTATTGCTGATAAGGATTTAATTTATCAGGTAATATATAATCTTATAGATAATGCAATAAAATTTACAAATAAATCAGGTCGTATTTCATTTTCTCTTGAAACAAAAGATAATATTGTTATTTTCAGCATAAACAACACGGGTGATATTATTGCCGATGCAGATCTCCCCCATGTTTTTGAAAGATTTTATAAAAGCGATAAGTCAAGATCAGCTAAAAAAGACAGCACGGGCTTGGGACTGTATATAGTTAAAACTATTATTAGTTTGCATCGTGGCTCTGTTTCAGTAAGCAGTTCGGAGGAAAGCGGTACAACCTTCACGGTTTCCCTTCCCTCAATTAAATAAATTATTTCCAAAGGAGCGCTAAACTTAATATGGAAAACAACGATAAGGATTTCTTTAGTGATATCGAAATGAATGAACCGGTAGCGGAACATTCTGAAAATACTCTACAAGAAAACGAAATGACTCTTAATAATCAAAATACAACAAGTGATGCTACTTCTGCGCCTGAACAAGAACAAATTGAAGAAAACATTGTATTAGATGCAACAGAAGAACAGATAATACCGGAGCCTATTATATTTAATACGCCCGCTCCTACCCCCGTAAAGAGCAAAAATAAAGGATTACAGCTTTTTGCACTTATACTTGCAATTGTCGTTGCTTTGGCATCAAGCTGTCTTGGTGGTTATTTTATAGGCAAAAGCCGTGTTAGTAATAGACCTATAGTCGATTTGGAGCTTGAATCTAAACCAAAGGATTCTGGGGAATACACCCCCTCTCAGGTTTATGCTATAATAAATAAATCGGTTGTTGGAATAGTGGTTTATAATGCTGCAGGTAAATCTGCAACGGCAAGCGGCGTTGTTTATTCTGAGGATGGATATATAATCACAAATGACCATATATATAGTAATATTCCTGCTCCTCAATTTAGAATTTATACCTTTGACGGTAAGGAATATGATGCAAAATACGTTGCAGGTGATACCAGAAGTGACCTTGCAGTTTTAAAGATAAACTCAAACGGTTTTTATCCCGCAACCTTTGGTAATTCAGAGGAAATTGTAATAGGTGAATCTGTTGCAGCGGTAGGTAGACCCAGCACTGCACAATATGAATCCAGCATTACAACAGGTACAGTTTCCTTAACCGAGAGAAGAATTTCGATCACAAGCAGTTATTCCTCTAAATTCATTCAAACCGATGCAGCAATAAATCCCGGAAGCTCGGGCGGTGCATTACTTAATATGTACGGTCAGGTTATAGGAATTACTTCTTCAAAGGCTTCAAGCGAGGATATTGACAGGGTCGGCTTTGCAATTCCCACCACCACGGTAAAGCGCGTCGTTGAATCCCTTATTAAAACCGGTAAGGTTGCTGACAGGGCGAGGCTTGGCATATCTTATACTGCTGTTGACTCACTTACGGCTAAAATGAATAATCTTTCATCAACAGGTCTGCTTATACAGTCTGTTACAGAAGATAGTGATCTGTATGGAAAGGTTACTGCCGGTGAAGATATGATTATTCAGGTAAACGGAAACGATATAAAGGATGATACCGTTGTTCTGGATATTATTGATTCAAGCAAACCCGGAGACGTTTTAACTTTTACAATTTTAACCAAATCAGGAAGCAAAAAAACTATAACAGCGTCTCTTCTTGTTGACCCGGGAAGCTCAAGCTATACAACGCAGGCACAATCTAATAATTCTTCAAGCAGTTCTTCGGGCTCTGGTCCTGAATTTTCCTTCCCCTTTGGTGATTAAAAAGTATAAGCTATGGCTAAGTAACGCCATAGCTTATTTTTTTATAAAAATTTTTAAGCGTATCTTTTTTGCGACAAATATTTCAAAGAATAAGTATTATAATCTAATCGGTGAATATAAATGATTGTTTATGCTGACGTGCTTATTTTTTTAAACACTATAATTAACTTTTATCTTTTATTGTTAACAAAAAAATTAGGCAGAAACGAGGAAAAGCTTTTTCGACTTGTCTGCGGTGCTTTTATAGGAGCATTATTTTCTTTATACATATTTTTACCTAATCAAAATATTTTTACCGAAATAGCAGTAAGATTGATTTGCGCGGCGCTAATTACGGTAGTTTGCTTTGGATTTAAAGGTCTGCGAGCATATTTAAGGAATTTGATTATTTTTTTTACAGTAAGCTTTGTTTTTGCAGGTGTAATGCTTGGCATTTGGTTAATATTTAAACCCGGAGGAATGGTAATACACAACTCTGTAGTATACTTTAACCTCTCTCCCCTTCTGCTTATACTTTTGTCGTTTGTTTTTTATTTTTTTATTTTGTTCGTACAACGTTTTTTTATAAAAAAAACAAGCGAAAAAAGATTGTGTAACATAAAAATTGTTTGTAAAAATAACGTTTTACAAACCGTTGCACTTGTTGATTCGGGTCATAATATTACCGACCTTTTAAGCGATAAGGATATAATTTTTATAAGTCAAAGTAAAGGTTTATCATTATTTGGGAAAATTGACCCATTGGCTTTGAGTGAGGAATACCAAAAAAGATTTCGCATAATTCCTTGCAATACAGTAAATTTAAGCGGAACACTTTCTGCCATAAGATGTGACCTCGCCGAAATTTCATATGAAAATAGCGTATATAAAATTAATTCTCCCATTGTTGCGGTTGCAAAATCCGAATTCGGAGAGGATCATTCAGCAATAATCAGTCCTGCTTTAATAGAAAAATGTTAGGAGAATAACAATGCAAATCGTAAAATCAATAAAAGAAATATTTTATGCTTTAATAATTAAAATTTCGCCCTTAAAAAGCGTTTTTTATATAAATGGACCCGAGACCTTGCCTGAGCCTTTAAAGGCCGAGGAGGAAGCAGAGCTTCTTTTAAAATATAACACAAATAGAGAATACGTTAAAAACCAACTTATTACGCATAATTTGCGCCTTGTAGTTTATATTGCAAGAAAATATGATACTGCAGGAGCAACTATTGAGGATCTGATTTCTATAGGAACAATAGGCTTAATTAAGGCAGTAAATACATTTTGTCCGGAAAAAAATATAAAGCTTGCAACCTATGCTTCAAGGTGTATAGAAAACGAAATACTTATGTATCTTAGAAAAACTGCATCCCAAAAGCACGAAATTTCCATTGATGAACCGCTAAACATAGATTGGGACGGGAACGAATTATTGTTATCAGATGTTTTGGGCAGCGACGGTGACGAGGTTGGAAGGGGAATTGAACAAGAAGATGAAAAAACTATGTTAAATAAAATGATAAGCGGATTAAGCAAACGGGAAAGACAAATAATGGAAATGAGATTTGGTATGGCAGGAAACGAAGAGTATACCCAAAAAGAGGTTGCTGATTATCTTGGAATTTCACAATCATACATATCAAGACTTGAAAAAAGAATTATTCAAAAACTAAAAAAACAACTTGAAAAAGCAATATAAAAAACATCCTAAATAGGGATGTTTTTTATATTGGTGACACTAAGCTGTACATGCTCATAAAATGTTAAGGGACCTCCCCTATCTTATAAAAAGGAGTGCAAAGCATTGAACAGCGAACAATATTCAAAAGATAGTAAACTATATCACGGTATAACTGATCCTGCATTATATTCCGCAATAACTAAAATAGTGCACAATAAGTTAAACGATGAAACAGGCAGACCTTCAAGATTGCCTGAAAATATGGTTGAAACTATGGCTTACGTTCCTATGCAATTCTATACACAGGATTATTCTCCTGATGAAGGATTTGAAATGGGAACTATTTTTCCTGAGCTTAAAAAACCTTTTACCGCAGGTGATATGAAATGGTAAAGAGCGTAAACAACAAGGCAATTTTACGTCGAAAAATCGACGCATATGATTTTGCCATACTTGAATTCGGTATGTATCTTAACACACACCCTTATGATACAAAGGCTTTAAAACGCAGACAGAGTCTTCAAAAAGAAAGAAAAGCACTTGTAGAGGCTTATGAAAATAAATATGGACCGTATATTGTTAAGGACACACAGGTTAAAGGCGATTCCTGGACATGGATTAAAGATCCCTGGCCTTGGGAATATACTTTCACAGGTAAGGAGGAATAACCGTTATGTGGCAATATCAAAAGAAATTACAGTACCCTGTAAAAATTAAAAATCCAAATCCTAAATTTGCAAAAATAATTGCAAGTCAATTTGGCGGTCCTGATGGAGAACTTGGTGCCTCAATGCGCTATTTATCACAGCGCTACAGTATGCCCTACGCAGAGCTTAAGGGACTTCTTACCGATATTGGTATTGAAGAATAAAATTGTTTATGATATAATAGTAACACAAGGAGGGGTTACTATGAGTTATTACAATTATAACAGAAACATAAGAAACCGATTAAAAGCGTTCTGTCGCAACAACCTCACGGAAGAACAAGCGCGAAGTTTATTCATATTATTTGTTGATAACGAAGAGTTATTTTCCCGTTTGTGCCAAGCATACAATGAATATAAAGTAAGTGTTGGCAGGGAGTATTTATGTGTGATAACCAATTTAGATGCTTTGTTTAAAAACCCCGAAGCAGAAGAAAAGTTCATTAAGGAAATCAAAGACTACATAATGGACGTAATTGGTATCAAGAGAGAGGATGTTGAAAATGGCACAGATACAGATAATAGAGCCGAATAAAACAATCCTCAAAACCGACGATAATAAACCGCATAGGGTCTGTGCATACTGCCGTGTTTCAACAGACGATACCGACCAAAAGAACTCTCTTGAAACACAAAAGCAATTTTTCGCAAGGTATTTTAATCTTCACTCTAATTGGACCAATGTTGGTATATTTGCAGACGAAGGACTTTCGGGAACCTCTCTTGAAAAAAGAGACGATTTCAACCGAATGTTATTTGAAGCAAGGCACGGCAATATTGACATCATACTCACAAAGGAAGTTTCCCGTTTTTCCCGTAATGTGCAACATTTGTTGAATATCGTTGAAGAATTACGGAACAAGGGTGTTTATATTTGGTTTTTGTCTGACGACATAAACACCGAGAAAAATGACTATCGAGAGAAATTGACACAGATAGCAACCAATGCCGAGCAAGAAAGTTTAAGAACGTCTCGCCGTGTTCGGTGGGGGCAGCAACAACAAATGCAACTCGGTGTCGTTTTTGGTCGTAAAGAAATGTATGGGTATAATATTGTCAAGGACGACAACGGCATACAACACTTTGAAATCATACCCGAAGAAGCCGAGGTCATTAAAAAGATTTTTGAGTGGTTTGCAAGTGGCGAGGGCACTCACCGAATCGGCAGACGATTAGAGAAACAAGGTATCACTACCAAACGATATAAAAACGGGTGGAGCAATACTGTTATTCTTCGCATATTACGGAACGAGAAATATGTGGGCGACTTGGCACAAGGTAAGACCTACACCCCTGACCCACTCACCCACAAAAAGAAATACAACACGGGGCAATCCTATCGTTTTTATATAACAGACCACCACCCCGAAAGTGCGATTATTGACCGTGATTTGTGGAACAAGGTGCAAAAGATTTTAGAGGAAAAGGCACCGAGCGAAGAAATCAAGGCAAAGCACTCAAACCGATATTGGACAAGCGGTAAAGTATATTGTGGTCTTTGTGGTGGGAGATATGTTAGTTATGTAAAGAAACAAAAGAATGTGCCTTATCGCGCTTGGGTGTGCTTTGAAAATCATCAACGGGGCAATTACAAGCAAATAACACTCGATACGGGCGAAACTGCCCTTGTAGGTTGTAATGCTCTGCGAGTTAATGATAGAGTATTAAAAACGGCAGTTCACGACATTATTACGGCATATATCATCCCGTATAGAGAAACCTTGCTCAATGAAATGAAAAAGGAAATTGCTGAACTGTCAAAACCAAAAGACAACACCAAGCAGATTGAAAAACTACAAACGGCACTTGAAAAGAAACAAAGCGAAATCTCTAAACTCACTTTGGGTTGGTCGGGTGGCTCGGTGCCTGATATTGCCTATTATTCAAGCATAGGAACTCTTAACAAGCAATATGAAGATTTACAAGCACAACTCCGTAAACTGCAAGAACAAGGCAATTCTGCGAATGCAGAGATACAAACATATACCGAGTATATTGAACAGCTTGAGTCTGTACTCTCTCTTTCCGAAAATGACTTGAACGAAGCATTTTACGAAAGGGTTACAAAACAGATATTTGTATATCCCCTTAATCTGTTGGAGTTCCGTTTATCATTTATTCCAATGCCTATTTATATGCAATATAAGACATCGGGCAGAGGTAACGATTACACGGCAGAGTTCACTATCCTATCAAAAGAACAGTTTGCAGAACTGCTTGAAAAAGCACCTAAAAACGAAGTCGCACAGTCTATTTGATATCCATTGATTTTTTTATCAGAATATATTATAATATAATCAGTTTGATAAACTTGAATTTGACGAACAGATAAGAGCATAGCAATTGCGAATAACAAAATTAACAACTTTCCTCAAAAGGAAGCAAAGAGAAATCTTTGCTTCCTTTTTGCTTTAAAATTTTCCAAGAAAACTTTGCAAAAAACTATTGACAAGTAAACTTGGTATAGTTATAATAAAGACAATAAAACTTGGCAAGCATTCAAGGAGGTTTAATTATGAATAAAGATGAAATTTTAGCAAAGAGCCGCAACGAAAACAAAAATGGTGACGAACGTGATTTTAAGAATAGAGAAAAATCCTATTCTATCAGTGCTGGTGTTGCAACTCTTGTGTGCATTATTATGGCTACGATAGAGGAGATGCTATTTCAAAGAAGTGCTACGGGTATTTGGGTAATATATGCTGCTATCGAATTTACCACAGCCTTGTCTGGTGCAATTCTTTCTAAAAAGAAATGGCTTGTAGGATTATCTATATTTATGGGTATTGTGTTAGTGGCAATGGTATATCTTTATATTCGTGAAAATTTAGGATGTTGATATAAGAGGATTTCTTACTTTGTTTGAATGATTATTTGGGGTTACAACAATGAAAGAGGATAAATTAGTACTAAAAAACAATTTGAAGGAATACCGTACACAGGCAGGTTTTTCACAAGCACAACTTGCAGAAATGGTGGGCGTTTCGAGAAATACAATCAGTTCTATTGAAACAGGGCAATTTAACCCTACTGCAAAACTCGCATTTGTTTTGTGTGTGGCGTTGGACAAAAAATTTGAAGACTTGTTTTTCTTTTAATCAAATTCCAATTTGTCGGTCAGTTTAATAAATATACTAACACCTTATGACTATGGTCATAGGGTGTTTTTGTTTATGATGACGGGACCCTTTTGGGTCCCGGCCAATTTTATACCTTTTCTTGATTTTTATTTAAAGCTTTGTCATGCTATATTTACATTCAATTTTATTATGTAGGAGCAATATTAGAGAACAACAAGAAGGAGGAATATTTATATCTTTGAAAATCACACACAAGAAAACACACACATTAAAACCAACAAGTCGTGTGTTGTGTGCCACCGTCTAACTGTATAAGAAACTCAAAGGCACACCCCCGCGACGTTCAATCTTAAAATCGTTGTATCGGGCGATTTTGGTTGAACACCCCAACCGACACGATAAGGTCGGTTTATCGGCGATACGATATATCGCTGTTTTGGGAAAACGGAGCGACGGCACCGTTATCTTTCATCTGAACAGTTAAACGATACATATACTATTTTTTGAGTGTCGGTCATTGGGGCGGCACTTAAAAATTACATAAATTATGTCGCCATTAACACAGCGACATTTATGATCGCTGTGTTAATGGGCGACAAATATCACGAAAGGAGCGACAAATAATGTCAAAATCCCTTTTTTACCAATTCAATAGCGGTCTGGATTTTTGTTTCCGTTTGCATTTTGACAAGCATAGCGATAAGAAAAATCACGAAACAGATAACAGTCATATTATTAAATCACTATCTGCTAAAAGCAATTTAAAGGACTTTGCACACGATTTTGCGGCATACATAAAGCAAGAGTATTCCGTGAAGCTTATTAAGGATATAACACCGCAAATGTGCGAAAATTACATAAAATCAAAATATGACACCTGCTCACTAAAAACAATAAAATGTTATCAGTCCAACCTTTTAAAATTGCAGAAATGTGCTTCAACGGCTTTTCATATTCCCAAACTTGATTTTTCCGTTTCAATAGACGAAAGCAAGATTGAGAAAATTGAGACTATTAAACAATACTCGTTTACCAAT
Organism: Acutalibacteraceae bacterium; assembly: GCA_045531585.1. Lineage (GTDB taxonomy): Bacteria > Bacillota > Clostridia > Oscillospirales > Acutalibacteraceae > SIG587. The sequence goes on along the minus strand of JAZSEH010000014.1, from coordinate 1,700 downwards.
GAAGAAATGCAGAAAATACTTTCTGCCCCTCGTCAATGCGAAAGTCTATCGGCATTAAGGCTGGCATACGATTTAGGGCTCAGAGTCGGCTCACTTTCTCGTATTGAGGTCAGACATATAAACTTTCAAAATAATAGTTTATTGGTCTATAAAGACAAGGGAAATCGCTCACGCACACTACATTTCAACGAGGACACCGCAAAGTTTCTCCGTCAGCAAATCAAGGGGAAACAAGTACAGGACAAGTTATTTAATGTTCGCCCTGGCAGCATCAACACCTATTTACGTAGGAGGGCTATTGCCTGCAACATAAAAAATGAATTGGGCCAATATAAAATGGGTGTGCATAGCATTAGAAAGTTAGCCGCCGAGAATTATCACGCTCGTAACGGCAACGATTTAGGCAAAACAATGAAGATGCTCGGCCACAACGAAGATAGAAAATCGCTCGAAGATGTTTATTTGCATAGTAAAAAATGAGGACTTGAAAAAAGTTCTCATTTTTTCTTGACATGATTTCCGCTATAGGTTAATTAATAATTACCTTATATAAGTTATTTAAATACTTATCTTCTAGTAAGTAATTAATAATACACTTAAATAAGTAATTACTAGTGTGCTTTATTAAGTAATCGTTAATACTATTATGAAGATAATAGCTATTTGTCTTAAACAGGGTAAAAAGTAGTTTCTTGGTTAGATAAGAGATAATTAACTTGCATATCCCTAACACTTTAAAAAACTTATTAGGTTGAATAAAAAACAATAATAACAGAAAGGATTGATTTAAATGAAAGCTAAGTCAATTACAAATGCCAATATCAGAAATGGCGAAGAAAACTTCCATTTAGGTGGATACATACAAAATATATGGTTTAAACCTGCAACAAAGGAAAAAGAGGGATACTTAACAATAGGACTAAAATCTTTTGATAGTAATAGTTCCGAGTACGTAAATATTATGGTATTTGAGAAAAAGGGTAAAAAAGACAATAGATACCCTAACCCCGACTATCAACTTTGCATTGATGCTTATGATAAAGGTGTGCCAATCTCTTGTGTATATCTTCACAGTCCCCCAACGGACTACTTTGAAGAATCTAACACAATGAAGTCAATGTATGTCAATTTTTCCGCTAATCAATACGAAGCGCCAAAAGCAGAATAATATGTATCAAACAAGAAAGACTGTGCATTATCGCACGGTCTTTCTTGTTATTTCATAATATGCACAATAAAAATCTTATTTAGGTACAGAAGAGCTTGCTCATATGGAAATAGTATCGGCTATGATGCAGCAACTCACACGAGATATGACTACTAAGGATATATTAGCATCAGGCTTTGATGCATATTTTACCGACCACACGGCCGGTGTTTATCCTAATTCCGCTGCCGGTGTTCCTTGGACTGCCGCATATATTGGAGTTAAAGGCGACGTTCTTACTGACCTGCACGAGGATCTTGCCGCAGAACAAAAAGCACGCACGACCTATGATAATTTATTGCGTCTTATTGATGATGCAGACGTTTGTGACGTTCTTAAGTTTCTACGGGAACGTGAGATTGTTCATTATCAAAGATTTGGTGAAGCACAGCAAACAAAGTGGAATGACAATGGCGGAGCAGCTGACAAAACCGCTTGAAATAAGGCTTTTAAAGTACATAAAAGGAGGATTTAAAATGAAGCTGTTTAAGTG
>JAZSEH010000040.1:0-2423 GCA_045531585.1 Acutalibacteraceae bacterium | reverse complement strand
TATGTAAATAATCTCTGATTATTTACACCGACATCATTGCAATGAATTAGGTGAAATTATTTATATAATTTCACGGACAATTGTTAATTTGTCCGTGAAAAAGCGCATTTGCGCTTTTTCACCAACCTATTTTCATTATTAATTACCAAAGGGGTAAAGGTTTAAAATGAAGTTTATTATTACCTTATGGATAGCTAAGCTTGCCGCAATTGCGGTTAATATTATAGATAAAAAGCGCGGCACCAATTATTCGGGCAAGTTGGCAGTAAGGCTTATGCCTGATTTTGTAAAGCATTTTAAGGGTATTGACCTTAATAAAACCATATTTATTACAGGCACCAACGGTAAATCCACCACCACAAACCTTGTGGGGCACACCTTAAAAAGCGCAGGCAAAACCGTTGCCTCCAACGTTGAGGGCGCTAATATGATGCCCGGCGTTGCCACCACCCTTGTTAAAAACTCTACTTTGTTCGGAAAACTTAATAAGGAATTTTTGGTGCTTGAAATTGATGAGCGCAGCCTTCCCGGTATCCGCAACGTGCTAAAGGCAGGGCATATGGGTATAACCAACCTTCAGAAGGATCAGGTACAGCGTAACGGTGACCCGGATTTTATCTACAGAAAATTTGAAGGCGCCATTGGCGAGGATATGACTCTTTACCTCAATAATGAGGAGCCACGCAGCAAAGCCCTTGAGGATAAAGCAGGCAAAAGCTATTATTTTGGCGTAGCAGATAACTCAATGACCTACACTAAGGACGATTTCTTTCACGTTACAATACCCTGTCCCAAATGCGGTCATCCCGTAAAATATTCTAAGTATAATCTTGCGAGTATAGGCTCCTTTGCCTGTACAGGCTGTGACCACGCCTCAAAGGCCGTGCCTGACGTTCTGGCATATGAGGTTGATTTTGAAGGCAAGAGCTTTGCCTGTGACGGCAAAAGGTGGAACATCACCTATAATAATCCGTTTTATATTTATAATTACGCAATGTGCATTGCCATCTGCCGCAACCACGGCCTTACCGATGAGCAGATAATGCACGGCTTTGAAACCTTTTTAAACCCTGCTGAGCGCCGTGAGGTGCTTACCTATCACGGTAAGAATATAAAGTACCTCAGAATGAAGCAGGAAAACCCCGAAACCCTACAGTCCGCCCTTGATACCATAGCAATGGACAAGTCCCGTAAGGCGGTATTTATGGGTATGTATGAGGTTAAGGATTTTCTGCCCTATTACTCCAATACCTTCTATTTCTTTGATTGCGATTTTGAGCCCATTACCAAGGGTGATGTGGAGCGTTACGTAGTTTTCTCCACCACCGTGTGCCACGATACTGCAAACCGCATCCGCTATGCAGGGGCCGATGAAAACACCATCACCGTGCTTGATACCGAGGATATACCCACAATTCTTGCCGAGCTTGATAAAACCGAGACCGACAATGTTTATTTCCTTACCGGTATGAAGCCCTATAAGGCACTGAAAAAATACTTTACTCAAGGGGGTAACAACTAATGGAAAAGCCTGTTTTAAATCTTGTTTGGTTGTATCCCGACCTGCTCAACCTTCACGGAGAGCGGGGAAGTGTTCAGGCCTTTATTCGTGCAGGGGAAAACTTAGGCGTGCAGGTAAACGTTTGCCGAATTAATGATTATAACGATGCCGTTCCCTTTGATGAGGCTGACCTTATTATGCTGCTCCCCGGTGAGCTTAAGGAACTGGAGTTTATAAAGCCTGCCCTTGAAAAGCAATGTGATGTACTTGAAGACTATATAGAAAAAGGCAAGCATATAATTGCCATAGGCACTACGGGTATGCTTTTTTCAAAGACCGTTCAGCGTGAAAACGGAGAAGTTTTTGAAGGCCTTGGCCTTCTTGACGTTACGGGAAAGGAGCGCAAATATATCCGCGGTGATGATATTCATTTCCGTTTAAATAATTCAAAACAGGAAATATTTGGTTCCCAAATCCATGCTGTTGACTGTGTTGCCGCCACACCCCTTGGCACAACCATTTACGGCCACGGCAACAATGGCGATGGAAGCGAAGGCGCCTATTATAAAAATCTTATATTCACCAACTGCTTAGGCCCCGTATTTGTTAAAAACCCTTGGTGGACCGAAAGCATTATTAAGGATATAATTTTGAAAAAATATTTAGGCGTGGAAGTAAAGAGGGAAAATACCCTTGAAAATAATTCCTTTAATTCCTGCCTTGAGTTTACTAAAAGAAAACCTGAGTATTGTGAATAATAATAAAACGCTCGCAAGTTAACTGAAGTGAACCCCAAAGTTTAGACAAAATTAAATATTAAATTGCTTGTAAATGAGTTCGGTATTGCACTGGGCTCATTCCTTTTAGTTTTAAGGAAATTCTTTCGTTGTTGTAGTAATGAATATATTTCTTTAATTCATCA
>JAZSEH010000022.1:0-107763 GCA_045531585.1 Acutalibacteraceae bacterium | reverse complement strand
ATTACTGCGTTTTTCATCTTCGCTTTGAAAGCAAATTTATCCCTACAAAACAGCAACGCATCCAAAAACGGATGATTTTTGTAAGAACAGGCAAAAAGCAACGGGAACGCTGGCCCGTACCGCGGCTTTTTAACGCATTATTACGGAAAAAGCGCCATTTTTGGGCAATTTCTTACTATGGTGCACACCCGTTATGGTAGCTTTTTTAATTCTACCATAAGGGGGTGGTTTTTCTATTGTCCGTTTTTACTGGACTTGTTCAATTTTAAATGAGGGCGAAGGCGAGGACGACGGCGGCTTCGATGCAGAGGAATAAACTGAGTATATAACTGTATATTTACGGGAGTAGAGATATGCTCCGCTCCCGTAAATAGTTTAAAAAGCCTAACAATTTTTTCTTGCGCCGAAAGGCGTAAATTTTTATATTAAAATTCATAAATTGTGCAAAATGACAATTTATTTGAGATTTGGCAAGAAAAAAGAGGCTTCTTTAACGGTTAGTTTGTGCATATCGTGCATTTGAATAGGTGCGCGTTGGATTTTTGCGCCTTAAAATCAAAAAATTCTTTACTTTTCTATAGAGAAAAAACGTTGTATAATAAGTTCATAAAGTTGTGCATATTAACCAATATACAAAACTTTGATGTCGAAAAAAGCAGAAATTCAATTTTTTAGTGGTAATTTTGCACATTTTTATAGTTTTAAAGCAAATAATTATACTTTTTAATTTAGAAAACAATCGGCTTCTAGTTTATATATAAGCCGTTAAATAGTTAAGAATATCAAAAACTTTTTCTCAAGCGAGGTACAGTATGAAAAAACAGCTGCAAAAAAAAGTAAGCCTGATGGCGGCCCTGGTAATAGCAGTAATGGGAGTGGCCCCAACTGCAGCATTGGCTCAGGGAAAAACCGAAGGCGGAGAAAAGGCTCCCGTAACGGTTAAAGCGGAGGAAGGAAGCTACGGCAAGTACTTGGCCGATAGCGGTCTTAATGCGGCCAACCGTGAGGACGAAATAGTTATTGACCCTGAAAAGTTCACCGCACAAAGCGGAGCCGAGGTAAAGGCTCAGGCTGAGTATAAGGGCGAAAAGGGAGTTATCCTGTGGGATAGCGAAAAGGGCTCGGTAACCTATACCGTTGCAGTGGCCAAGGCGGGTCTGTACTGTATGGATTTCACCTACCTTCCGTTAAAGGGAAGCGGTCTGGATATAAACTTTGCAGTTAAAATAGACGGCAAGTATCCCTTTGCAGGGGCCGAAAATATGTACCTTCGCAGAATGTGGATAAACTCGGGCGAGCCCCGTGTGGACAGTGTGGGAAATGAGTATTCCTCCGACCAGGTGGAGTACGGTAAATTCGTTACCAAATCTCTTGCGGATTATAACGGCGTTGTGGTAGACCCCTATGAGTTTGCCCTTACCGCAGGTACCCATACAATTACACTTGAAATGCTTTCCCAGGGAATGGCAATATCCGAAATAAAGTTATCAGCCCCCGAACGCCCCATAACCTATGCTGAGTATTTGAAGGCAAATAGCGGTAAAAAGGACTATACAGGCGCACCCATTGAAATAGAGGGCGAGAAAGCCTTCCTTAAGGGAAACCGTTCCCTTGTTGCTAAAGCGGATAACGGTGCGGCCGAAATAAATCCCGCCAGCGCCACCGCAAGTAAGCTGAATTACATTGGCGGCTCTACCTGGCAGACCCCCGGCTCGGAGCTTAATTGGAAATTTACCGTTAATGAATCAGGCTGGTATAAGGTGGGCTTCTCCTTCAGACAGAATGAGATAATAAACGGTACCGCCTACAGGAATATGAAGATAGACGGTGTTACCCCCTTTGCCGAGGCTAAGAATATTGAGTTTGACTACGGTATAAATTGGCAGTTTGAGCAGTGGGGAGATAATAACGGCGCATATAAGCTTTACCTTGAAAAGGGTGAGCACGTAATGACTATTGACGTTACACTGGGCGAAAGCGCCGCTCACTACACCGTTCTTAAGGATGTAATATTCGATATAGGTCAGCTTTACCTGGATATTATAATGATAACAGGCGAAAGTCCTGACTCTAACCGTGACTACGACCTGTTCAAGCAGATTCCCGGCTTTAACGATACATTAGGAGACATAAAGACACGTCTTGAACAGCTTATCGTAGATACACAGAAAACCAGCGGACAGGAAAGCAACCAATACATAGCCGCCTACCAGAATGCGGCACGTGTAATAGGGGAGATGATAGATAACCCCTATACCGCACAAACCTACGTAAGCGACTTTTATACACAGTACACAACCCTTGGCTCCTGGCTCTCGGAAATGGTGCAGATGCCTATGGGCCTTGACCAGATACAGCTTGCCGCACCTGAGGGCGAGTTTGAGGACCACTCGGTAAATATGTTCTCAAAGCTGTGGTTTGGCGTAACCCGTTTCTTTGTGTCCTTTATGGATGAGTACAGCCGACTTTCGGTTGTAGAGGATCAGGATAAGCAGTTAAAGATATGGATAAACTGGGGCCGTGATCAGGCGCAGGTGCTTAATAACCTTATCCAGCAGTCCTTCACCGCCGAAACAGGCATAAGCGTAAATCTTGAGCTTACGGCGGCATCGGTTATAAAGGGTATGTTATCCAACACCCAGCCTGACCTTATGCTTCATATGAACCGTGCCGATCCCGTAAACTATGCAATGCGCGGCGCGCTTTACGATTTAAAACAGTTCCCCGACTATGAGCAGGTAACAGAAAGATTTATAGATAGCGGTACGGTACCCTATCAGTATAAGGACGGGGTTTACGCTCTACCGGATACACAGAACTTTTATCTTATGTTCTACCGCACCGATATATTCGAGGACTTAGGTCTTGAGGTACCAAATACCTGGGAGGAGTTCCTTGAGGCGGCGGCACACATTAACCGTAACAATATGACGGTGTCCCTGCCCTATACACAGATAACCGCAACTACCACCGTTAATTCGGGCGTGGGCGGCCTTAACCTGTTTGCATCAATACTTCAGCAGTACGGCGGCAAGGTATATAACGATGAGAAAACCGCCTGTACTCTGGATTCACCCACGGCACTTAATGCATTTACCTTCTGGACACAGATGTACACAAAGTACAAGATACCCACCACACAAAACTTCTATAACCGCTTTAAGGTAGGTACCTGTCCCTTAGGTATCGACGTATATACACAGTACACTCAAATATCCGAAGCAGCCCCCGAAATTGACGGTTGCTGGGATATAGCTCTGGTTCCCGGTATAAAGCAGGCCGACGGTACCATAAACCGTGCCGTATCGGGTTCGGGTACAGGCTGTGGAATAATCAATAAGAGTGACCATAAAAAGGAAGCATGGGAATTTCTTAAATGGTGGACCTCTGCCGATACCCAGCTTGCCTATAACAATAACGTAGAATCCATTCTGGGCACCATATCCCGTACCACAACCGCAACGGTAGAGGCCTTTGAGCGTATGTCCTGGGAGAAGGACGACCTGGATATACTCCTTGAGCAGAGAGCCCAGATAGAAGAGGTACCCGAGATACCCGGAAGCTACTATCTCACCCGTTCTGTTGACCAGGCCTTCTGGCAGGTAAACGAGGGTACCAAGAATCCTAAGGACGCCCTTATTTACTGGGGAGATATAGCAAATAACGAAATTGCCCGTAAGATAAAGCAATATTCATAATACTCAAATGGGCGGTGCCCGCATCGCCCCACTTAAAAACAAACGACCGGAGGTAACAATATGAAAAAGGATGAAAGGGCAAAGGCGCGTGCTAAGATGCTAAGAAAAAAGAACGCGCCGTACTATGCGCTGCTGTTTCCGTTTGCACTGATGTTTTTTACCTTTACAGTGCTGCCGGTGCTGTCCTCCATAGTGCTCAGCTTTTTCGATTTTGATATGATCCGCTTACCTGAGTTTATCGGGGTGGAAAACTATGCGCGAATGTTCGTGGATGACGATACCTTCGGCACGGTAATAAAGAACACAATACTGTTTGCAATAGTAACAGGACCAATAGGCTTCCTGCTTTCCTTTGTGCTGGCTTGGTTCATAAACGAATTCCGCCCCGGTGTAAGAACGGTGCTTTCCTTTATGTTCTATGCACCTGCCCTTGTGGGCGGCGGTATGTTTATATGGCAGACTGCCTTCTCGGCAGATAGTTACGGCTACGTAAACAGCCTTCTGCTGTCTATGGGAATGATATCCGAGCCGATAGCCTGGCTTAAGACAGCAAAATATATACCCACCATAGTAATAATAGTACAGCTTTGGCAGAGTATGGGTGTTTCCTTCTTAGCTAACATCTCAGGTCTGCAGAATATAAATTCGGATATGTTTGAGGCCGGCGCCATAGACGGTGTAAGAAACCGTTGGCAGGAGCTTTGGTATATAACCCTGCCCAGTATGTCACATATGCTACTGTTCAGTGCGGTTATGCAGATAGCTTCGGCCTTTTCCATAAGCAGCGTAGCGGTAACCCTTGCAGGCTACCCAAGTACGGGTCACGCGGCGGATACCCTTGTTTCCCATATAGGTGACGTTGGTACCGTAAGATATGAAATGGGTTACGCATCAGCACTTTCAGTATTCCTGTTCCTGCTTATGTTCTTAACACGAAAGCTGATAGTTAAACTACTTAATTCAACCGGAAAGTAAAGGAGGGTGAAGAAGATAATGGCAATAGCAAAAACCGCTGATGCTGAGTATAAGCGTCAGCAACGTGCAGAGAAAAGAAAGCTCGCCCGACTTAAGGTTTCCAAGGTAAACCAGACAAGGCGCTTCACCCGCAGTAAGGCAGGTAACTTCTTTTACATACTGTTTCTTGTAGCCTTTGGCGCTTTCTCGGTACTGCCCCTTTATTACAGTATAATAACCTCCTTCAAGCCCCTTGAGGAGCTGCTTATATTCCCGCCGCCCTTCTACGTAGTTCGCCCTACCGTGGAGAACTATATGGCTCTGCCGGGACTGCTTTCAAACCTGAGAATACCCCTTTCCCGTTACATATTCAACAGCCTGTTTGTAACCATAGTTTCAACCGTGCTGTACGTTGTAATAGCCGCAATGGCGGCCTTTACCCTTTCAAAATCCAAGATAAAGGGTAAAAAGGTATTCTTCACCGTTGTTCAGCTGGCACTTCTCTTTAACGGTACCACCCTTGGCGTACCCCAGTACCTTATCTATTCCTGGCTTGGAATAATAGATACCTACGTTGTTATGATACTGCCCTACATAGCCACCACAATGGGTGTATTCCTTATGAAGCAGTATATGGAGGGCGCTCTGCCTGATGCCCTTATGGAGGCAGCGGAGATTGACGGCGCAGGTCCCTTCCGCGTATTCTGGCAGATAGTAATGCCCATAGTTAAGCCCTCATGGTTAACACTTACCCTGTTCGGCTTCCGTGACGTTTGGGCCGCCGTTCCCACCGACACAATATTTAACGAGTCACTTAAAACTCTGCCCACCATTATGTCGCAGATTACGGCCGGTGGTATTGCCCGTCAGGGTAGCGCCATGGCTGTTACGGTTATTATGATGATACCGCCAATACTTGTATACCTCATTTCCCAAAGCAACGTTATTGAGGCTATGAGCAGCGCCGGTATTAAGGAGTAGGGAGGAGTTATGATGAAAATGAAAATAAAATCCCTGCTTAAAATTGCTTGCTGTCTTGCACTCAGCCTTATAATGCTGTGCGGAACACTTAGCGCAAGCGCCGCAACCTCTACAGTTTATTCCGACCACGGAAATATTCCTTATGAGACCTATACCTATTGGAACACCGGCTCCGATTTTGAGGCCGTTTATACCAAACCCCTCTATTCAACCCCTAAGGTGTTCGACGCTAAATCTCTTGGGGTAGCAGATTTTAAATCCCTTTCCGATGTTAGCGTATCCGACGAAGGCTTTACCTTTGCGCTTGACGGTGAGACCTCAAGGGTAATTGTTCTGGATAATGAATATAAGCTTTATAAAGAAATCTCCTCTGTTGGAGAATATACCTTTACAGGTGCAAAGGGTCTGTTTGTTGCTAAAAACGGCAACGTATATATTGCTGATACCTCAAATGCCCGTGTGCTTGTATGTGATAAGGAAGGAACCCTTGTTAACATATTAACCCTTCCCGATTCACCCCTTATTCCCGATGATTTTATATTTGCTCCCTTAAAGCTTACTGTTGATAATACAGGCTATACTTACGTGCTGAGTGACGGTAGCTATTACGGTGCAATTCTATACTCTCCCGAGGGTGAGTTCTTAAGCTTCTACGGTGCAAATACCGTTGAAACAGGTCTTGCGGCTGCGTTGGCAAAGCTTTGGGAAAAGCTTACAATGACAAATGAGAAGCGTGCCCAACAGATAAGCAAGCTACCATACCAGTTCACCGATATGTATGTGGATAAGGATAACTTTATCTACACCGCAACAGGTAAAACGGGTGCAAACAAGCTGCAAAACGGTGTTGTAAAAATGCTAAGCCCCGGCGGCTCCAACATTCTGCCTTCCGATGGTGTAGCCTTTGGTGAAAAGGCGCTGCTTGGCGGCACACAGGATATTGCCGGCCTTGCAGTTGATGATTACGGTTTTATCTATGTTTATGATACTACCTTCAGCCGTATATATCTGTACGATAGCGAGTGTAATATGATTTGCGCCTTTGGCGGCGGCTGGGACTACGGCCGTCAGGAGGGTAGCTTCCAGCGTATTACCGCTATTGACCTTAAGGGTGACGACGTTATAGTTACCGATGGTTCAAAGAACACCATTACCGTATTTGAATGTAACGATTACGGTAAAAACCTTAAAGCCCTTCAGCGAAAGACCCTTGACGGCGACTATTTAGGCGCCAAGGCAGGCTGGGAGGAGGTAAACGTTGCCGACTCCAACAACCAGCTGGCATATATAGGCCTTGCAAAGGCCGCCTATACCGAGGGCGAATACGAAAAGGCTATGGAGATAGCCAAAACCGCTTATGACAGGAAAACCTACTCACAGGCCTTTACTCAGGTAAGAACAAAGTTCCTTCGTAAAAACTTTACCTGGATATTTGTTCTGGCTATTGCGGTAATAGTTCTTATGTGGCTTGGCCTCAGGTACCTTAAAAAGAAGGATGTTAAACTTGTAAAGAGTGAAAAAACAAAGCTGTTCCTTCAGGCCACCTTCCATCCTGCGGCGGTATTTACCGATATTAAGCAGAAAAAACTTACCAGCACAAAGTGGGGGCTTGTTGCACTGGCTTTGTTCTATATCTCGGCGGCAACGCAGCAAATGTTCGGAAGCTTTGTTTTCGTGAGTGGTAACACAGGCTCCTTTAACTCAATTCTGCTGCTGCTCCGTACTGTTGGTCTTGTAGTGCTGTGGACCGTAACCAACTGGGCAGTCTGCTCGTTGTTTGGTGGTATAGGTAAGGCTAAGGAGATATTTACAGTAGTAACCTACAGTCTTATGCCTATGATAGTAGGTAATTTTGCCTACACCATACTTACCCATTTTCTCGTTCCCGAGGAAGCGGCATTTATGTCGGTTATTATGACGGTGCTCCAGCTTTACTCCATTGTTATGATAATTATGGGAAGCATAATTATTCACGATTTCTCCTTTGGAAGATTTGTGTTTACTGCTTTGCTTACCTTCCTTGGTATAGCAATAGTTATATTCGTAGGTGTGCTTATAATAATTCTTGTTCAGCAGTTCTTAGCATTTATAAGCACTGTGTATAACGAAATAATATTTAGATAGAAAGGACAGATAAGATGAAAAAAAGAATAATATCTATATGCTTGTCTGTTCTTGTTATACTTTCTCTGCTTAGCGGTTGCTCAGGCACTGCGGCGGTTGGTCCCGCTCCCTTTAATGAGGATTTTGACAAAAAATCCCCTGCAAGTTTTACCGCGGCCGAGAACGACAGGTATACATTGAAGTGGGATAAAGAAGAAAGACGTGTAGTTCTTTTTGATAAAGAAAAGAATGTTCCTTGGAGTTATCAGCCCTACCAGTCCTTTGAAAAGAAGTATGATGAGGACGGTTATGAGATAAATAACCACCCTCAGATACTTTCCCCAATTTTTATTACCTACCGTGATACTCTTAAGTTCGTAACCGACTCGGTTTTGGGCTATAACGGAAGTGTTAAGAAAAATGATTTTGAGGTTGAGAAGATAGAAAACGGTCTCAGCATCACATATCATTTTGAGAAGGAGCAATTCTCCATCACGGTGGATTACACCCTGCGTGAGGATAGCCTGCTTATGACCATCGACCCCAAGAAGATAACCGAGGGCGATACCTATAAGCTTATTTCCATATCGGTTGCTCCCTTCTTCTGCTCCGTTCCCAATGCAACTGAGGATAGTTATCTTTTTGTACCCTCAGGCTCGGGTGCCCTTGTTCATAGCGGCACCGCTACTGATGACGTTATAACCATAACCGAGGAAATGTACGGTACCGATGCAAGACGTCCCGACAACAATACCTTTAAAACGTATACAGGAAAGGTAAGACTTCCCGTATACGGTATGAAGAGTGGTAACCGAGGCATTACCGCTATAATTGAGGAGGGTGCCGAAGCGGCCCTTGTAAACGTAAGATCCGGTAACGTAAATATTGGTTACGCCTCTGTTAGTGCTGATTTTGAGCTTAGAAGCTACGACGTGCTTCCCCTTGCCAACGGTACGGGCACTCGACTTCTTTACTCTGAGGAATATACCTCCAATCCTATGAGCGTAGGCTTCTATCCCATTTACGATGAGGATGCCGACTACGTTGGTATGGCTAAGGTATACAGGGAGTATCTTAAGAAAAACGGCGCCTATGAAAGCGTTAAGGAGGAGAGTATGCTCAACCTCCAGATGCTGGGCGGAACCAATGTTACTCAGTCGGTTTTAGGTGTTCCCTATGATAAGGTTTTTGCTACCACCACCGTAAAACAGGCTCAGCTTATGATAGAGGAGCTTACCAAGGCTACAGGTATAAAGGCCGCGGTACAGCTTTCAGGCTTTGGTGAAAGCGGCCTTGAAATAGGCAAGGTTGCAGGAAACTTTAAGCTCAATAAAGCCATAGGAAAAAAGAAGGATATGAAGGCACTTGCCGCCTACTGTGAGGAAAACGGCGTTCAACTTTATATGGATTACGATATCCTGCAGTTTAAGAAAAATTCCTCCGCCGCTAAGAAGGGCAGGGAAAGTGCCAAGGCTACCAGTGGCAGAGCCATAACCCTTTATTATTACCATATGCGCTCCGGTACACTTGACTCCTCCGGCAGGGGCTGGAATAACTCAAGTACCTTTACAATGCTTAGTCGCAGCCTTATTCCTGAAATTCTTGATAAAACCGTTAAGTCGGCCAAAGCTATGGGACTTGGCGGCGTATCACTAAGTACCCTTGGCAAAATAGCCTATTCCGATCACGACCATCAGGAATACTATGCTAAGGGTCAAATGGCAAATCAGGTTACTGCAGAATTCAAGCGTCTGCGTGAGCAGGGAATGAGCATTATGGTTAGTGACGCCAACGCTTATGCCGCCGCACAGGCCGATTACGTGTTTGACGTTCCGTTGGATTCCTCTCGCTATGATCTCTATGATGAGGATATTCCTTTCTATCAGATTGTATTCAAGGGCAGTGTTCCCATGGCAAGCACCACGCTTACCACCTCGGGTGAGGATCAAAAGGATATACTGGCTTCCGTAGAGGCAGGCGTAGGTCTTACCTTTGCCCTTTCCTATAACTATTCAAACGACGTTATTTCCAGCTCCGACGTGCGCTACTTCGGCAGTAACTACTCGGTTGTTAAGGGCCTTATAACCGAAACGGTTGCCCAACATAAGGATTACTACAGCGCTATTTCCGGTGCGGCAATAACCAATCACGAAATTCTTTCCGATACACTGCGTGCAACCACCTTTGACAACGGTGTAAAGGTATACGTAAACTATTCCACAAAGGCGGCAACCACACCTGCAGGTACGGTTGAGCCTATGTCCTACATCTACACTACAGGAGGTGAACAGCAGTGAGTAAGCTTAAAAAACAACGCAGTATAGAGCATCTTAAATCCCGTTACGGCTTTATGTTCTCACTTCCGTGGCTTATCGGAGTGGTGCTGTTCTTCCTGTTGCCCCTTATTCAGTCAATAATATATTCCTTTTCCGATGTTGAGCTAAGGGTAGGCGGTCTTGACACACAGTTTTTAGGGTTTGAAAACTATATTTACGTTTTAACCAAGGAGGGTAGCTATACCAATAACCTTGGTAAAAGCCTTTCAAACTTTGCCTACTCCTTTCCTCTTATCCTTATTCTGTCGCTGATACTTGGTATCCTGCTTAATCAGGAGTTTAAGGGACGTGTTTTCTTCCGTGCCCTTTACTTCCTGCCTGTTATCATCGCCTCAGGCGTTGTTATGGAACTTATATTTAAAGCAACCACATCCGATATCTCCTCTGCAGGTACCGATACCTCGGTGCGTGACAGTATGATAAGCGTTGGTACCGTTATTGATTGGTTGGGGCTTCCCGCTACCATAAGTGAGTATATCAATAAAGTAATCAGTGCAATAATGAACCTTGTTTGGAGCTGTGGTATACAAATAGTTCTCTGGATATCCGGTATGCAGGCTATCCCCGACCTTCTTTATGAGGTTGCTAAGGTTGAAGGAGCCACCAAGTGGGAGGAATTCTGGTTTATAACCTTCCCAATGCTTTCCCGTGTTACCATACTTGTGGCGGTATTTACTATGGTTGAGCTTATCACGGCTAAAACCGATGCGGTTATGAAGCAATCCTATAATTTTATGCAGCAGCAGGAATATGGTCAGGCCTCCGCAATGCTCTGGGTATACTTTATTATTATCGGCGTAATAATGGGCGCACTTGTGTTCCTTTATCACAGGTTCTGCGCCAGACGCTGGGAATAAGGAGGGCAAGAGCATGGAAAAAATTAAAAAGCTTTTAAACTTCAATTTCAATCAGCCCTCACGCCTTATTAAATATAAGGCAAAGAAAAAAGCGGCGGCATTGCTTTTTTCACTGTTCCGTATAGTTCTACTTGTAGCGGTAGGCTACATAGTTTTGTATCCACTACTGTTTATGATTGTTACTGCCCTTCGTGACAGAGAGTCATATACCGACCCAAGTATCGTTTGGATACCCCGTACCTTTGCCTGGGAAAACTATGCAACCGCCGTTGAGAAAATAAGGTATTTTGAACGCCTTAAAAACACTCTCCTTGTTGAGATAGTTAGTGCGGCAATAGAAATTGTAAGCTGTTCCGTTGTGGCATACGGCCTTGCCCGTTTTGATTTCAAGCTGAAAAAACTGCTTATGGTACTGCTTATATTCACCATTGTTGTGCCTTCACAGATGATAGTTATCCCCACAATGATGAACTTTGCCCATTTGGATTTTGCAGGAATTTTAGGACTTATCGGAAAAGCGGTGGGCACCGATATCAGACCCAGTATATTAGATACACCCTTTTCCTTCTATCTGCCTTCAATATTCGGCGTGGGCCTTCGTTCCGGTATTATGATATTCATATATATTCAGTTCTTTAAGGGCCTTCCTAAGGAGCTGGAGGAGGCCGCCTGGATTGACGGTGCAGGTCCCATAAAAACCTTCCTGCGTATAGCCGTTCCCTCCTCAGGTGTTGTTTTCCTCACCGTAACCATTTTCTCTATAGTATGGCATTGGAACGATTATTATCTTGCCGCTATGTATATGACCGATAATCAGCCCTTGGCCGTTGCCCTTGCAAACCTGCCAAGCCTGCTATCCTCATTAGGCGGCAACCTGAACGGCTCTCTTATGAACACAATAAGCGGCTCGGTGGTTATGGCTTGCTGTCTGTTGTTCATCACCCCCGTACTTATTATGTACGTTATTTTACAGCGTAAGTTTGTAAAATCAATAGACAGAGTCGGAATAACAGGCTAAAAAAGTGGTAAAACAAGTACAGAACAAAAGGCACACTCCCGTTCGGGAGTGTGCCTTTTGTTACTTAATTGTCAGGTAAATATAGCTTGGTTTCGTGGCTCCGCTTTTATCAGTAGCGGTGTATTTAAGCCTTAGCACACAGCTGCTGTAGTTTTTTCCGCTTTGTGCGGGAGAGCCTGAATTGGTGGCGGTGTTATAAACCTCCATTACGGCACCCTCTATGGGCATACCGTAGTTAAAGGCGGCCTTTTTAAGCTCATCTAAAGCCTGAGCATAGGTGAAGCTTCCGCTCTTTTCAAGGAATATATCAAGATTTCGCAAATATTTTGCTACAAGCTCCTTTTCGCCGTTAAGGGAAAAGCTACCGTCAATACCGGGGGAGCTAAGGCTTGTTTCCTGAGCAGAGGTAAAGGCAACGGGAAGCATACTACTTATTCTTATTCCGCTGTCTGCAGTGGCGGCGTAGGCAACTATAGTATAGTCACCCGGGGCTTGACAGCTTGGCAGTTTAAACTCGGCCGATTCCTTAAGGCTTAAGGAACTGTTATCCGCAACAAATTTTACCGCACTGCCGCCTACCTTTTCAAGAATAACCGCACGGTCGTAATCGGCCTCGGTATCATTTAAAAGAGTTATATCCGAAAGGGTGATATTTCCGCTTTTATAGGTGCTTGACAGCGTCTCATTTCCCGTACCCGTTATTCTTGCAAGTGCAAGATTTATGGTGTATTCCTTGCCCACATCCAAAAGGGTAAGGTCGTTAATTATTGCCGACATATCCTTAACCGTAATAATATTACCGTCAAAGCTTACGTTACCGGAAGTAAAGGAGTCAAGTGCGGCAAAGCTGTAATTTTCAAACCTAAGACCCTTAGGGGTTGAAACAACCGATTTGTTATCCTTTATCTTATCAAACATTGCATCAAATGCTGCGGCCTTGCCGTCCTCAACAGCAATGGAGGAACTAACGTTTGAATAGGTGGAAAGGTTAAAGCCGTTCCAGTCGTAGTAATTTGTAAACTGATTTCCTATAGCCTCGGCATAGGGGACGTTTGCGGCAACGTTGTCAATGCTGTATTTACTTGAAAGCCCCATTTCGCTAAGGGCGGCTTTCAGGTTGGCAAAACGCTGTGTAACGGTTTCGCCTTGAACCTTAAAATCAGCATAGGCAAAGGTTTTTGTTCCTTCCTCCTCCAGCCTTTTTTCATCGGCTAATGCTCCGCTAAAGGTTACAGTGCCACCCGCAAAGGTATCCTTTGGAGCAATGGTCTTGCCCGAGGTGGTAACTATTGAACCCTCAGCAACAGTAGCTACGTAACCGCCGCCGTTGCCCTCAATAAACTCACTTTTGCTCTCAGGAATGGTAACGGCAGAAACACCGTTAAAGGCGGCTAAGTGCAGTGTTATGGTATCCTCCGAAAAGGTTATAATATCATTTTTTAAATCGGCAGTGCTGAAACGGATAAGGGGAATCTGACCTTCTGTGGGCGTGGCGTTTACCCTGTTGGAGTAGTCAAAGGCTATACCGCTTGTGGTAACAAGGTTTGAAAAGTTTGCACCCTCACCTTCAATATCCGTAACGTAGAACATATTCCAGTAGCCGCGCTGCTTCTCCGCAACAATGTAAACGTTATCCTTCACAGCGGGCTGTTCATAGGAATACTCATAACGAACATCGGGAATATACAGCATACGGGTGTAATGGTCAACCGAAATATCGGAGGCCGCCTCACGCACAAACATCTCGTAAACGTCCTGTGCATTTGCATTGGTGTAGCGCTTGCATATAAAAAAGCCGTAAGCATACTTCGTGTAAAGGATTTCCTCATTGGAATTTACCTGAAACAGGTATTTTTCATCACCGTTTTTTACCCAATAATCGGTAATATTATAATCCTTTTTAAAGCTTTCAATGAGCCTTGCGCCGCGCTGGGCCATGCTTTCAATATTTGCAATATAGCTTTCAAAGAATTCGTAGGTGTTGGCTTCGCCACTAAAATCACTCCAGGATATTTTGTCACCCGATTTTGTGGCCGCAAGGGTTGTAAAGGAATCCCTTTGTGGCACAAAGGCGCTAAGGGGCTGTGCCTTCACTTCGGCAAAGCTATCAATATCCGAGCCGCCTGTAAGCAGGGATTCGTCAAGGCGGGAGTTAGCAAGCATAAGCTTAGCGATTTCGGTTCCTGTGCGGTTTCCCTTTCCTCCTGCATCACAGCCTGCAAAAACAGAGCAGACAAGCAGTAAACAAAGTAAAATGGCAAGTAATTTTTTCATAGGTATCACCTCAAGAAAATTTTATCATAAAAAAGGTCCTACTGTCAATAAAAAAGCACTCCGAAAGGAGTGCTTAAAACTAATCTTCCTTTTTCATTATTGCAATGGAAAGGTCGTTAAGCTGGGCGGTATCAACGGGGCCGGGGGCACCGCTCATAAGCTCGCCTGAATTTGATACCTTGGGGAAGGCAATAACGTCACGCAGGGTATCACAGCCGCACATAAGCATTGTAATTCGGTCAAGGCCAATACCCATACCACCGTGGGGCGGTGCGCCAAAACGGAAGGCATCGGTTAAGAATCCGAACTTCTCGTGTGCCTCTTCTTCAGAGAGACCTAAAGCGCTGAACATCTTACCCTGAAGCTCAGGGTCGGTAATACGGATAGAGCCTGAAGAAAGCTCAATTCCGTTAAGTACAAGGTCGTAGGCCTTGGCAAATACCTTTTCGGGATTAGAGTCAAGGTACTGAATACATTCGTCCAAAGGAGAGGTGAAGGGGTGATGCATGGCATCCCAGTTTCCTGTCTCA
Organism: Acutalibacteraceae bacterium; assembly: GCA_045531585.1. Classification (GTDB taxonomy): domain Bacteria; phylum Bacillota; class Clostridia; order Oscillospirales; family Acutalibacteraceae; genus SIG587. The sequence continues at coordinate 93,012 of JAZSEH010000022.1, read as the reverse complement.
TCATTGTATTCAAAGAAGGGGAACTCGGTTATCCAAAGGAAATTAAAGGTATTGGGAATAATATCCAGCTTCTTTGCAACGGTGAGGCGGAGTGCGCCAAGCACGGGTAAGGTAACCTTTGCCTTGTCGGCAATTATAAGAATAACGTCACCCTGCTTTGCACCCATACGGGAAAGAATGGCGCTCATTTCGTCCTCGCTCATAAACTTGGCAAAGGAGCAGTTAGGTACCTCCTCTGCCCAACGGATAAAGGCAAGACCCTTTGCACCAATACCGCGCACCTGCTCGGTAAGCTTGTCTATCTCCTTACGGGTAAGAACGCCTGCGGCATTTTCGGCATTTATAGCCCTTACGGTGCCGCCGTTTTTAACGGTATCGGCAAAAACCGAGAAACCGCAATTTTCCACAATATCCGAAATATCGGTTATCTTCATACCAAAGCGGGTATCAGGCTTGTCGGAGCCGTAGCTGTTCATAGCCTCGGTATAGGTCATACGGGGCAGGGGAGTGGGAATATCAATATCCAGCACGTCCTTAAACAGGCGCTTAACGTAGCCCTCGCCAATGGCAAGCACGTCCTCAACGTCCACAAAGGACATCTCAAGGTCTACCTGAGTAAATTCAGGCTGACGGTCGGCACGCAGGTCCTCGTCACGGTAGCAACGGGCAATCTGCATATAACGGTCAAAGCCTGAAAGCATAAGCAGCTGCTTATACATCTGGGGTGACTGAGGCAGAGCAAAGAAGTTACCTGGATGCACACGGGAGGGAACAAGATAGTCTCTTGCGCCCTCGGGGGTGGATTTTATAAGGGTAGGTGTTTCTATTTCAATAAAGCCGTTCTCGTCAAAATAATCACGGGTAACCTTGGCAATGCGGTGACGGGTGAGAATATTGTTCTGCAGATTTGCACGGCGCAGGTCAAGGTAACGGTATTTAAGGCGAAGCTCCTCGTTAGCGTTTGTGTCGGTAAGAATTTCAAAGGGAGGAGTGGCACTAACGCCCAATACGTTAAGGGTATCAACGGCAATCTCAATTTCACCTGTGGGTATCTCCTTGTTTATGGAGGAGCGCACCCTTACGGTACCCTTTGCCATAACCACAAATTCACTGCGGATTTCAAAGGCCTTATTAAAAACCTCTCTGTCGGTGGCATCGTCAAAGGCAAGCTGAACAATACCCGTGCGGTCCCTTAAATCAATGAATATAAGAGCGCCAAGGTCACGCTGACGCTGTACCCAGCCTGCAACGGTAACGGTTTTACCCTCATCCTCGCGGCGGAGGGTACCACAATATGCGCTTCGGCGAAGCTCGCCCATTTTATCAAGTTTCATATTTAAAACCTCTATTCTGTAATAGCATTCGTAAGGGAGTTAACGGCTCGCTCCTGTGTGGCAGAGTAAAGCTCATCAACAATTTTTTCAAGGTCAATTTCCTTGCCCTCTCCGCTTTCCATATTCTTAAGGGTTGCCTTGCCGTTTTTAAGCTCATCGTCACCAAGCACCATTGTAAAGGCGGCACCAAGCTTGTTGGCGTAGCGCATCTGGGCCTTAACGCCACGGCCGCTTATCTCGCACTGAGCGGCAAAGCCCTCTGCACGCAGTTTTGCACAAAGTCCGCTTGCCAGAACCGCGGCATCGGCACCCATTGCGGCAATAAATAAATCACAGCTTTCGGGCTTGGGAAGGTTCACACCCTGATTTTCAAGCACAAGCATAAGGCGTTCAATACCCATACCAAAGCCTAAAGCGGGAAGCACGGGACCGCCCATCTGGGAAACAAGCCCGTCGTATCGGCCACCGCCGCATACTGTGCCCTGAGCGCCAATATCATTGGAAACAAATTCAAATACCGTTCTGGTGTAGTAATCAAGACCGCGTACAATATGTGGGTCTACGTTATACTCAATACCCATCGCACTAAGGTGTTTTTTAACTCCTTCAAAATGCTCATTGCAATCATCGCAGAGGTAATCTATCATAACAGGGGCATCCTTGGCAATTTCACCGCATATGGGAGATTTGCAGTCAAGAATTCTCATAGGATTGCGCTCAAGCCTGTCCTTGCAGGTCTCACAAAGCTCGTCCTTCCTCTCTGCAAAGTATGCCTTTAACGCCTCGTGATACTTAGCACGGCAGGTGGGACAGCCTATGGAGTTTATCTGCAGGGAAAGATTTTTAATACCAAGACCGTCAAGCACGCTTTTGCCGAGGGCAATAACCTCGGCATCGGCACCCGGCTCAGCCGCACCAAAGCACTCAATACCAAACTGGTGGAATTCTCTAAGTCTGCCTGCTTGAGGCTTTTCATAACGGTAACAGCCGCCTATATAGCAGACCTTAAGGGGTAAAGCACCGTTTACAAGACCGTTTTCAATGGCACTGCGCACAACACCTGCGGTAAGCTCGGGACGAAGGGTTATGCTTCTGCCACCCTTATCGTCAAAGGTGTACATTTCTTTTTGAACAACGTCGGTAGTGTCGCCTACGCTACGTTTAAAAACCTCAGTATGCTCAAAAACAGGTACGCGAATCTCCTTAAAGCCGTAAAGCCTTGCGGTGTCCAGCATATATTTTTCAACAAACTGCCATCTGTAGCTATCCTCAGGTAACAGGTCGCAGGTGCCCTTAACGGCACGGTTTATCTCTGCCATTTAATATCCTCTCCAAAACATAACTTAAAGTCTTTTTACACTAAAACTGTCCGACTCCCCGAGAAGAGTCGGACGGTGTATTATTTCTTAAGTAAATTAGCCCTTGCGAACAATATCGCGCCAATCAAGGTCTCCACGCTCAAGTCCGTGAATAAGCATTTCGGCGGTGGCAATGTTGGTTGCCACGGGAATGTTATGAACATCGCAAAGGCGTAGCATTACCTGGTCATCAGCCTCTTCCTTGGAGCTGATGGGATCGCGGAAAAAGAGCACAAGATCAATCTCGTCACAACCAATTCTGGCGGCTATCTGCTGTGAGCCGCCCTGTGAGCCGCCTAAAAAGCGTATTATATTAAGCCCTGTAGCTTCGGAAACGGTTTTGCCGGTGGTTCCTGTGGCAAGCAGAGTATGTCTGCTTAAAATACCGCAGTATGCAATACAAAACTGCACCATAAGCTCCTTTTTGGCATCATCTGCAACTAAAGCAATGTTCATTTTTTCATCATCCTTTTTGGAAAATTAAACAAGACCCTAAATAAGGTCTATATTTTCTTAGGTTTGGGCAGGCGAACGTTTTCTCCCGCCAAGCGTTTTGTAATGCGCTTAAAGGCCTTTACAGCCCTTCCTCTTTTAGCAGGCTTACCCTTTGCGGCGGCAATAATAAGCTCATTTGAGTAGGGAACAATACCTATAAGTTGAATTCCCGTGCGGTCAATAGCCTCATCCACGTTTTTGTATATTCCGCTTTTAATAAACGAAATATCAAACCTGTTAAGCACCATTCGCACCTTATCGGAAAAGGAAGTGAGTCTTTCGCAAACCTCTGCCGCATCCCTGATGCATACCACGTCGGGTGTTACTACCACAAGGTGGGTGGTATCCTTAGGACAGGCAGTGCAAAGCTCAAAATCAATTCCTGCAGGGAAATCAAAAACAACAACGTCATAAATTTCTGCAACCTCCGCGGCAAAGCCTGCAAAGGAAAAGGTATCTATCATACCCTCCCTTTGGGGGGCGGCAAGAAGGTCTAATTTTTTAAACTCAGGTACGGGGCAAACCGCCTCCTCAAGGGGCTTGCCAAGCAGTACGTCGCTTATATCAAATACAAGGGAGGCACTTACCCCAAGAATAAGGTCAAGGCACCTGAGTCCTGCGTCCATATCAACAAGCAGTACGCTTTTACCCTCTCCGGCAAAGGCACAGGAGATACCTGCGCTGAAGGTGGATTTACCAACACCGCCCTTGCCTGAGGTTACGGTATAAATTTTACCCATAAAACCGTTACTCCTAATTTATTATATATCTAACTGAATTTTAACATAAAGTTGTAATTGAGTCAAGATTTATTCTAACACAACGTAGGGCTTTTGATAGGTTTTATCGGTCTCATCAGCAAAAAAGTATGCATCCATAATGGATTTAGCAACGGTTGCGGCGTAGGAGCTTACCTCACCGTGCTCCAGAACAACGGCAATGGCTATTTCGGGGTTGTCATAGGGGGCAAAGGCAATGAATACGCAGTGGTCCGCACCCGAGGTGGTCTGTGAGGTGCCGGTTTTACCGCCAACCTTCAGGGGATAGTTACCGAAAACGCCGCTTCCCGTACCGTCGGTGGTAACCGAAAGCATACCAACCTTAACGTCGGCAAGATTTTTATCGGATATTTTTATCTTATTCAGAACTTTACCGGTGTTTTCAAAATAGGTTTCACTTAAATCGTAGGAAACGGTTTTGGATATTAGGGAAGCTTGACGCCTTGTTCCGCCGTTTGCAAGGGTGGCGGTATAGCTTGCAAGCTGTAGGGGGGTAAATGCATTCATCTGTCCTATAGCTGCTTGCAGGGTGTCACCGCCCATACTGTCGGTGGTGGGCTCCACAAGCAGTCCCGCCGAGGCAGAAACCTCGGTACCGGGGTTAACACCAAGACCAAATTGCTTGAAGTAATCGGTAAGCTTTATTATTCCTATGCGCTTGCCAAGCTCAAAGAAATAATAGTTACAGGACCTGGAAAGAGCCTTGGTAAGGGCTGTACTTCCGTGCCAGCCCATACAGTTTGGTCGGTAATCGGAGAAAAAGGTATAGGTGTGCTTGCAGTAAATGCTTTCACTGCTGGTAACAAGACCGTTTTCAAGTGCTGCAATGGCAACTGCAGGCTTAATGGTGGAGCCTATAGGGTATATGCCGTTAAAGGCACGGTCGGTAAGGGGCTTGGCAGGGTCATTTGCCAGCTTATCGTATATTTCGTGATAGGTGGACATATCAAAGGAGGGGTAGTTGGCCGATACTATAACCTCGTTAGTATCAATTCTAACGGCAACGGCGGCACCGCCAACCATTCTGCTGCCTTTTTGATTTTTTGTACTCTGAGCTTTTTTTACAACGCTTGCAAGGGAATCCTGTGCGGTGCGCTGAATGGTTTTATCAAGGGTAAGCATAATGGTTTTACCCGAAACAGGCTCCTTGGTGACCTGAGTTTTAAGTATAGTACCCTTGGAGTCTATTTTATAGGTTATCTCACCGTCGGTTCCTCTAAGGTCCTCTTCAGCATAGGCCTCAATACCGCTTTTTCCTACCTTATCATTATAGGAGTAGCCCTTCTCTTTAAGCTCTTCCCATTCTTCAGCGTATATGGGGCCAAGCTCACCTATAATGTTAGGGGCAAGGGTGGTGTCAACGTATTCCCTGAAGGGAGTTATATCCACCGTTACACCGTTTAAAATAAAGTTATATTCGCTTACAACGCGCATAAGCTCGGCAGAAATATCCTCAGCAAAAATATAAGGATTGGTAACCGAAAAATCGGTTACCTCCATTGAATAGCGAACACCCATAATAAGGCGCTGCTGGGAGTGTGAATAGTTTTCAAGGCTATAGCGCTTTACCATCTGCACAAAGCAGTTTTCCGCCGTTGCATAATCTGCCAGATTAAGAAGCTTTATAAGCTGTTTTTTTGCGGTTTCGTCCCCTGTGTAGGCAAAGGGCTCGCCTGCTGATACGGGGAGCTTGTCCTCCCATTTGGCACCCTTATCCTGAAAGATGCTTATAAGGCGCAAAATAGTATCGTTAAGCTCCGAGCGGCGTATATTTGCGCTGTTAAAAACAACGTTGTAGCCGTCACGGTTTACGGCTATCTGTCTGCCGTAGCAGTCAAGTATTTCACCGCGTGGGGCTTTAATTTTTGAAACTATGGTGGATATACCCTCACCCTGAGCGGTGTAGGTATCCGCGTTAACTATTTGAAGGGAGCAAATGCGCACAACGTAAAGCAGAGCAATTATTGCGGCCACAACCGAAAGCACGGTAAGGCGTGTCTGCTTTTTTCTTGTAAATGCCATTTAACTCACCTCCAAAGGAAATTATTTAATAAATTTACGGACGTTTTGCCTCTCCGCGTTTCTCAAGAAATTTACCAATATAGTAAAAAGGAATAATAAATGCCGTGGTGTATAGGGCAGAGGGCAGTGCAAAGGAAAACAGATAAAACGATTGTCCGGGCACACCGGGTATTAAAAATAAAAACAACCATTTAAGAACAAAATATCCAAATGCGGATATTGCGCCCAGCACCAGCGTTGCCGAAATATTGCGGTTAAAATAATAGGTAATAAGCAGTCCGCAAACAAGTACCAAAAGCGGCAAAGCAAGGGTGTTAAAGCATATCGTACCTGCGGCCACGGTATCCATAAACATACCGTATAAAAGTGCCATAACCACCCCGCGCCAAATACCCGAATAAAGCATTACCACCACAATAAAGGGTATTGCAGGTATGGGGTTCGCATTGAAAATTTTAAGGGGTACAAGATTACTGTAATGCAAAATTGCAAACAAAAAAAGACAAACCGACTGTAACGTTAAGGTAACGGCACGTCGGTTACGGGTAACGGCATCAATCATCAATGCTCACCACCTCAGACCCCTGACCGGGGAAGTAGGTTATAACCATTACGCCGCGCATATTTTGGTAGTCGGCAAAGGGCTTTACGGATGCATAAAGGGAGTTTGTATAAGCGTCGTTATTTATGGAAACAATTTCTCCTATAAGCAGGCCTTCGGGAAAAATTCCCTCACCTGAAGTAATAATATAATCTCCAACGGCAACCTTTCCCGTGCGAACAAGATTGCTCATACGGCAAAGACCTTCTTCTGCCAACTGTACCGTACCTGAAATCACGCCTGAATCTCCCGTACGGCTGTCAAGCGCGCCTGCCTGAAGCTGAGCGCTGAGCACCGTGGTAACCTTACAGGTGGTAAGGCCAACCTCGGTAACGTAACCTACAAGCCCGTCATCGGTAATAACGGGGTCATACTGTGATATTCCTCCAAGGCTGCCCTTGTTTATAACAAAGCCGCCAAAGGGGTCGTCATTATCACGGGCAATAACGTCGGCGTCGGTTAACTGAAATTCGGGATTATCCCCTTTAAGCTCAAGATAGTCCCTTAAAAATTCGTTTTCTTTTTTTGAATCCTCATAATCTGCAAGCTGTTCTTTAAGCTCGGCTATTTCTTTTTTTAGCTCGTTGTTCTCAAGAATGGCCTTTTCATTGCTTCCAAAACGCTTTGCGGTATCCTCAAAAAAAGCGGAAATATCGGTAGCAAGCTCCTCAAAGGGGGCGGTAACCGCCGCAAGCAAGCCCGATTGTGGGGTGAGCAGACCGCCTATTATGCCTGCAGCAAGGGAAAGCGACACAATAATTGCCACTACCGTTATAAAAATTTTAAACTGTCTGCTGCGAAAGAAAAAACGCATAATTTAGTCCTCGTTCACTTTTGCTTTAGATTTTTATCTGAATCTTTTACCTCTGCGGAAAACGTAGGTATCAAAGCCACCACCGCCGTCAAGGCGCTTAGCGGTACCCATTACCACGCAATCAAGAGGATTGGCGGCAACGCTTACAGGCATACCTGTTTCTCTGCTTATAAGCTCCGCAAGTCCGCGAAGCAGAGCACCGCCGCCTGTCAGGGTAATGCCTCTGTCAATGATGTCCGCCGCCAACTCAGGAGGAGTTTTTTCAAGGGTAAGGCGAATATTATCTATTATCTGGGAAATGGTATCGGCCATAGCATCCCTTACCTCGGCAGAGGTAATAACTATATTCTTGGGCAGACCGTCAACCAGATTTCGTCCCTTTATTTCAAGGCTTGTCTCATCCTCATAGGGCAGGGCGGAGCCTATTTCAATTTTTATCTGCTCGGCGGTGCGCTCACCTATAAGCAGGCTGTGCTTTTTACGCACGTAGTTAATTATGGACTCGTCAAGGTCGTCACCTGCAATACGTACGCTTTGAGCGGTAACTATATCTCCAAGGGATATAACGGCAACCTCACTTGTACCGCCGCCAATATCAACTATCATATTACCTGCCGCATCCTGTACGGGAAGCCCTGCGCCTACAGCGGCGGCCATAGGCTCCTCCACAAGGTCAATATCAACGGCGCCTGCCTGCTTTGCCGCATCGTAAACGGCACGGCTTTCAACTTCGGTAACACCTGCGGGAATGGTAATAACCACACGTACCCTTGAGAAAACCGAGCCGCGAAGTGCCTGACGTATAAATCTTTTAAGCATAGCCGCAGTAACGTCAAAGTCGGCAATAACACCGTCCTTTAAGGGGCGTACCGCCACAATGGAGCCGGGCGTACGGCCTATCATTTCCTTAGCCTCGGTTCCAACGGCACGCACCGCATCGGAGCGTATATCGTAAGCCACTACCGAGGGTTCACGCATAATTATTCCCTTGCCCTTAACACAAACAAGGGTGTTGGCTGTTCCAAGGTCAATACCAATATCTCTTGTAAACATATTTTATCTCCTCAAAAATGTTTAATAAGTCTTAATCTTATATATTATAATACATTTTTCTCTTAATGTATAGTAGAAAAATTATTTTTTGGGCACAATAAAATTGATTTTTTCCTTCATATTGGTTATTTGTACCTTTGTTTTGCTTTGAGCATGCTCACCGTCAAGGGTCCAGTCAAGGGTTCCGTCACTCTCAATGGTAATTTTTTCGGCATGGAAATATTCTATACCCGGTCGGGTCAGGTCCTTTTTTATTATGGCATCAACTATGGTCTGAAACTCTGAAATATTGGCAGGATTTTTTATAAGCACTACTTCAAAAAGTCCATCGCTTAAATTTACCGATTCCTTGTCAAGCTTTATTACACCGCCAAGGGAAAGTGAGTTGGAGACCGCACCGAAAAGGAAATCTCCTGTTACCGTTTTATCCCCTGCAGTTACGGTTAAATGAATGGGTTTTATGTTGGAAACGCTTTTTATCCCCTCAAAAAGATACGCCACCTGCCCCCACACGTTTTTAAGGTCCTGCTGGGTAGAATAGGAGGCCTCGGTAAAAGCACCGAAGGATGCGGTGTAGCAGAAAAATCTGTCACCAAAGCGGCCTATGTCAAGGGCAAGGGTTTCACCCTCTAAAATATCCTTTGCCGCCTGACCTATATTTCTTGATATATGCAAGCTGCCGGACCATTCGTTAAGGGTGCCGCTGGGTATGTAGCCCACTTTGCAGCTTCTCCCTGAGGCAATAAGACCGCTCACCGTTTCGTTAAGGGTACCGTCACCGCCGCAGCAAACAACAATATCGTAGTCGCCTTCAAGGGCACTGACAGTCTTAAAGGCATCGCCACGGCCCTTGGTGGGGTAAACGGTTACCTCATAACCGCCGTCGGACAATACCTGAACAATGTTCAGCAAATAATTTTTCATTTTTGCTCTGCCTGAGCAAGGATTAACCACAAGAAAAATTCGTTTATCGGGCATAAAAAATATCCTCCGTGTTGAGTATAGTATAATTATATTTTATTTAACACGTACTTTCAACGGCAACTTCTATTTTTTACAAAATATTAACAAAATTGTTGTCTGTCTTTTTATGTCAAAATATGTGCAAACGCCACAAAATTGTATGTTTCACACAAAATAATTTACTGATATTTTAACAAAAACCACTTGAAAAGGAGAGGTAGTTCTGTTACAATATAATTGGAAAAATTATGAAAGTGACCTAAATGCATTTCACGGCGCCGTCACCTGTCACGCTCAAGAGGTGCTGGGAAGCTTTTACAGTGAGGAAATCACCCTGTTCAGGGTTTGGGCACCAAACGCCGTGTCTGTAAACGTTGTCGGCGATTTTAACGGGTGGAACCGTACCGCCGCGCCCATGAAAAAGGTAACTAATGGCATTTGGGAGTGCACCCTTAGCGGTGTCAGGCCTTTTCAGTGCTATAAATATGCCGTTACCTCGCCTTCGGGAGAAACGGTGCTTAAAAGTGACCCCTACGCCCGCCATTTTGAAACAGCACCCCAAAATGCCTCAAAGGTGTATAGCGCACCTGAGCATATCTGGGGTGACGGAAGGTGGCTTCAAAAAAGGAATAACACCAATATTTACAGCGCCCCCGTTAATATATATGAGGTGCATTTGGGCTCTTGGTGTAAGACCGAAAACGGTGAATTTTTAAACTACGTTCAGCTGGCAAAACAGCTTTCCCGTTACGTTAAGGATATGGGCTATACCCATATTGAGCTTATGCCTGTTACCGAGTTTCCGTTTGAGGGCTCATGGGGGTATCAGGTAAGCGGATATTTTGCCCCAACCTCCCGCTTTGGCACTCCTGAGGATTTTAAATGTTTTGTTGATATAATGCACCAAAAGGGAATAGGGGTAATACTTGACTGGGTGCCCGCCCATTTCCCTAAGGATGCCTTTGGTCTATATCGGTTTGACGGAACTCCCTGCTATGAATATGCCGATGCCCGTAAGGGTGAGCATAAGCAGTGGGGCACCTGTGTTTTTGATTACGGTCGTACAGAGGTTATAAGCTTTCTTGTTTCCAGTGCGGTATTCTGGCTTCAGGAATATCATATAGATGCCCTGCGTGTGGACGCTGTGGCCTCAATGCTATACCTTGATTATAACCGTAATAACGGTGAGTGGATGCCCAATGTTTACGGCGGAAAAGAAAACCTTGAGGCCGTGGAGTTTTTCAAAATTCTGGCTGATGAGGTTTCACGGCAGTCCGAGGGCGCATTGCTTATTGCAGAGGAATCCACCGCTTGGCCTATGGTTACAAAGCCCCCTTACGACGGCGGTCTGGGCTTTAACTTTAAGTGGAATATGGGCTGGATGAACGATATGCTCCGCTATATGTCCCTTGACCCGATATACCGCAAGGGAAATCATTCGGCACTTACCTTTTCCTTTTTCTATGCCTTTTCGGAGAACTTTATATTGCCCATCTCCCACGATGAGGTGGTACACGGAAAGTGCTCTATGATAAATAAAATGCCCGGCTTTTATGATGATAAATTTGCCTCCCTTCGCGCATTTTACGCTTATATGACGGCGCACCCGGGAAAAAAGCTTTTGTTTATGGGACAGGAGTTTGCTCAGTTTAGCGAGTGGGACTATAAAAAGCCCCTTGATTGGATGCTCCTTGACTATCCAAAGCACAAAAGCTTTAAGGAATTTGTGCGGTGCCTTAATTTTCTTTACCGTAACAGCGCTCCCCTTTATCAGATAGATTTTTCCTGGGAGGGCTTTAGCTGGATAGCCAATGATGACGCCGCCCAGAGTGTTATCGCCTTTCTTCGCCGTGACCTGACAGGCAGGGAGATAATAGTTGTATGTAATTTTGTACCGGTAAAGCGGGGAAAGTACCGCATAGGCGTTCCAAAGAAGGGCAGTTACAAGGTGCTCCTTAATACCGATTGGACACGCTTTGGCGGCAATACCCCTGAGCAGGAAGTAAGTCTGAAAAGTGAAAACAAGCCCATGCACGGTAATTTGCAGTCCTTGGAGCTGGAGCTTCCGCCCCTTTCCTGCATATACCTGCAAAGGGGACGAATAAAAAAAGCAACAACCGAATAGGATTATATAATGGTTTCTTGCCTTGTAAAAAATATTTTTCGGAGATGAGAAGTTTGAAAAAGACAGAATGTGTTGCAATGCTCTTAGCAGGAGGACAGGGTAGCAGACTAGGTGTTCTTACCAAGAATATAGCAAAGCCTGCGGTGCCCTACGGCGGAAAGTACAGAATAATAGATTTCCCACTTTCCAACTGTATAAACTCCGGTATAGATACGGTGGGTATTCTCACCCAGTATCAGCCCTTGGAGCTTAACGACTATATCGGTTCGGGAAAGCCCTGGGACCTTGACCGTTTAAACGGCGGCGTTCACATCCTTTCTCCCTACCAGAAAAGCAAGGGAGGGGATTGGTACAAGGGTACCGCCAACGCCATTTACCAGAACATCCCGTTTATTGAGCGGTATGACCCCGAGTACGTTCTTGTGCTTTCAGGCGACCATATATATAAAATGGATTACTCCCTTATGCTCAAACAACACAAAAAGCAGGGTGCAGCCTGTACCATTGCAGTGCTTGAGGTATCACTTGAAGAGGCAACACGCTTTGGTATAATGAATACCAATCCCGACGGCACAGTTTACGAGTTTGAGGAGAAACCCAAGGTGCCCAAGAGCAATCTTGCTTCAATGGGTATTTATATCTTTGATTGGGCTAAGCTTAAAAAATATCTTACCGAGGATGAGGCCAAAAAAGGCTCCTCCAACGATTTCGGTAAGGACGTTATCCCTGCCATGCTTGCCGCAGGGGAAAAGCTTTGCACCTACCGCTTTAACGATTATTGGAAGGACGTAGGCACCGTTGAATCCCTTTGGGATGCCAACCTTGACCTGCTTAATCCCAAAATAAATCTTAATCTGTCCGACCCTGAGTGGAGAATTTACTCAAGGACCAACAGCCCGCCGCCCCAGTATATAGCCGGTGAGTCCCACGTGGAAAATTCCCTTGTTACCGATGGCTGCAGCGTTTACGGAAATCTTGATTATTCCATACTTTTCCAGAACGTTACGGTGGAGCCGGGCGCCAGCGTTGAGTATTCCCTTATAATGCCGGGAAGCGTTATAAAAAGCGGCGCCAAGGTTCGCTACAGCATAATTGCAGAGAACGTAATTGTGGACGAAAATGCCGAAATAGGTGTTGACCCTGCCAAAAAGCAGGAGGGTCAGGAATGGGGCATTACCGTTGTGGGCGCAGGCGTTACCGTTGGTAAAAACGCCGTGCTTGGTGCAGGCCTTATGATAACCGAAGACGTTGAGGAGGGTGGAAAAAGATGAATACCAATAACGTTGTAGGCGTTGTATACGCCAATGTTCACGATGATTTTATACCCCTGCTTACAAAGAAGCGTTCAATGGCATCGGTGCCCTACGGCAGTCGCTACCGCCTTGTGGATTTTCACCTTTCCAATCTTGTAAATGCAGGTATAAGCAAAATAGGTCTTATTACCAACAGCAATTACCACTCCCTTATGGACCATATCGGCTCAGGGGGTTATTGGGACCTTGACAGGAGGCGCGGCGGAATAAAGCTACTGCCCCCATACAATAACTCTGCGGCAGGTGTTTATACCAGCCATATTGAGGCACTTTCGGGTGCAATGACCTTCCTTCGCCGCTGTAAGGAGGAGTACGTTATCCTTTGCGATGCCGACGTTATTGCCAACATAGACCTTACAAAGGCAATGGCACAGCATATGTCAACGGGCGCGGACATAACCTACATTTACACTAAGGGCGACCTGCCTAAAAATAATAACGATATTGCCGTGTTGGATATGGACGAGGACTCCAGAGTAAACAAAATGAGCTTTTTAAGCAATGCCAAAGAGGTTTGCTACAGCCTTGATATTACCATAATCCGTAGGGATATGCTTATGGAGCTTGTTGGGCAGGCAGTGGAAAAGGGTTATACAGGTATGACCAAGGAGATTATCGCCCCTGCTCTTGATAAAATGAAGGTATACGGCTACTGTGCTTGCGGCTTTGTAAGGGTAATTGACGGTATGGAGTCTTATATTGAGGCTAATATGCAGCTTTTAAACGCCGAGGTAAGGCGTGACCTTTTCTGCGCCGAGCATCCTGTTTACACTAAGACCCGTGACGATATGCCCACACGCTACGGCATAAACGCCAAGGTTTCAAATTCCCTTATTGCCGATGGCTGTATAATTAAGGGTACCGTTAAAAACTGTATAATCTTCCGCGGCGTTAACGTGGAGGAGGGCAGCACGGTGGAAAACTGCATACTTATGCAGGACACAAAAATAGGAACGGACTGCAGCCTTAAATATGTTCTTGCGGATAAACGGGTTACCATAGGTGACGGTGCCGAAATATCCGGCGAGGAAAATAACTACCGAGTTCTTGAAAAGGAACAAAGCATTTAAAAATCCCCCGGGAGAGGAAGAAAGAAAATGAAAGTATTATTTGCATCAAGCGAAGCCTACCCCTTTGCTATGTCGGGAGGTCTTGCAGATGTGGCAGGTGCCCTGCCCAAGGCCTTGCGCCGCCGTCTTGTGGGTTGCCGTGTGGTAATGCCCCTTTATGAGTGCGTAAGTGAGGAAATGCGCAAAAATATGACCTTTATTACCAGCATTACCGTACCGGTTTCCTGGCGCAGACAGTATTGCGGTATCTTTGAGGCCCGAGTAAACGGAGTTATTTATTACCTTATAGATAACCAATATTATTTTAAGCGTCAGCCTATTTACGGTCATTATGATGATGCCGAGCGCTTTGCCTTCTTTTCCCGTGCGGTGCTGGAAATACTGCCCTATATAGATTTTATGCCGGACATAATCCATTGTAACGATTGGCAGACCGCAATGGTACCGGTATATCTTGACCTGTTTTATAAGTACGACCCTGCATATTCCAATATAAAAACAGTATTTACAATCCATAATATTCAATATCAGGGAAAATACGGTAAGGAACTTATAAGTGATGTTCTGGGCCTGCCTGAGGATCGTGCCGATGTGGTGGATTACGATAACTGCGTTAACCTTATGAAGGGTGCCCTTATCACCTGCGATAAAATAACCACCGTTTCCCCCACCTACGCCAAGGAGATAAAGGACCCATACTATGCCCACGGCCTTGACCATATACTTAACGAGCTTGAGGGCAAGCTTACAGGCATTATAAACGGTATTGATACCGAGGTGTATGACCCTGCCGCCGATAATATGCTCTTTGCAAATTACAGTATGGATAATATGGCAGGCAAGGCCATAAATAAGGCCGAGCTTCAAAAGGCTTTGGGACTTCCGGTCAGGGCAGAGGTTCCCGTTATCGGCATTGTGTCCCGCCTTGTGGAGCATAAGGGCTTTGACCTTGTAAAATGTGTTTTTGAGGAGCTGCTTACTGCTGACGTTCAGTTTGCGATTTTAGGCTCGGGAGATTGGACCTACGAAACCTTTTTCCACGATATGTGGGTAAAATATCCCGATAAGGTGGGCCTGCGTCTGGGCTTTGTGCCCGATATGGCACGTAAAATTTATGCAGGTGCGGATATATTCCTTATGCCCTCTATGAGTGAGCCCTGCGGCCTTGCCCAGATGGTGGCGCTGCGCTACGGTACCATTCCCATTGTAAGAGAAACAGGCGGTCTTAACGATACCATTCAGGATAGCGGTGACGGCGAGGGTAACGGCTTTACCTTTAAGTCCTATAACGCCCACGATATGGAGAATACCGTTTGGCGTGCTCTTGAAGGTTATGGCGATAAGGATGGCTGGAATACCCTTGTAAAGCGTGCAATGGAATGTGATAACAGCTGGAATGTTTCGGCAGGCGCTTACATTAAGCTTTATAAGGAATTACTTGCCAAATAGCGTTAACTGTGATATATTAAGGGGAGGGTATTTGCGCCCTCCCGTATTTTTATCCCTTCTAAAAAGGAGATATTGTAAATGGAATTTCTTAACATAATAAACGCAATAATTTTAGGTATTATTGAAGGCATTACCGAGTGGCTGCCCATAAGCAGTACGGGACACCTTATTTTGGCGGAGGAATTTTTTGCTCTTAAAGGATTATCTCCCGAATTTACAGAGATGTTCAATGTGGTTATTCAGCTTGGCGCCATTCTTGCAGTTGTGGTAATGTTCTGGAACAAGCTATGGCCCGTAGGCATAAAGGAAAACAAGGTCACACTAAAGAAAAGCACCCTGAGCCTTTGGGGCAAGGTAATTCTTGCCTGCCTGCCTGCGGCAATTATAGGTCTGCCTCTTGATGACTGGATGGATGAGCATCTCCATAACCCCACCGTGGTATCCATTGCCCTTATTGCTTACGGTGTGGCCTTTATTATAATGGAAACGGCATTTAAAAGCCGTGAGCCTAAAATAGGCACCCTTAAAGCCCTTGATTATAAAACCGCAATATTTATAGGTTGCTTTCAGGTGCTGTCCTTAATACCCGGTACCTCCCGCTCAGGCTCCACCATTTTAGGTGCACTGCTTCTTGGTACTTCCCGTGTGGTTGCGGCAGAGTTTAGTTTTTATCTTGCCATTCCCGTTATGTTCGGTGCAAGTGCGTTAAAGGCCCTTAAGTATATAAACTTTGTTCAGGAAAGTGGAATGGGCTTTTCGGGCTATCGTCTTATAATTCTTGCGGCAGGTATGCTTATTGCCTTTATCGTATCTGTTCTGGCAATCAAGTTCCTGCTTGCCTATATAAAGAAAAAGGATTTCAAGGTATTCGGCTGGTACCGTATTGCTCTTGGAATAATAGTTCTGCTTTATTTCTATGTGTTTAAATAGGGGAAGTGTAAAAAATGACAAGGCTTTATATTGTGCGTCACTGTGAAACAATGGGTAATCACCTTAAGGTTTTTCAGGGAAACAGCGATTTTGAGGTATCGCCCATCGGTGAAAAGCAGATAGCCGCCCTTGGGGAGCGATTTAAAAATGTAGATGTGGATGTGATTTATTCCTCACCCCTTCCAAGAGCAGTAAAAACCGCCGCCGCCATTGCACAGCCTAAGGGCCTTGAAATAATTACCCATAACGATCTTCGCGAGATACACGGCGGAATTATTGAGGGAAAGCACCTTTCCGATATATTCATAAACCATAGAGAAATTGAGGATACTTGGAATAATTCTCCACAGGATTTCTTTCCTGAAAACGGGGAGAGTATGCGTAGTGTTTATGCCCGTGTCAGCACCTGTGTAGATGAGATTATAAGGAAAAATAAGGATAAAAATATAGTTGTTGTTTCTCATGGCGGTGCAATAAGAAACCTTGTTTGTTATCTGATGTACGGCGATATTGAAAGGCTTAATGATGTACCTTGGTGCGATAATACTGCCGTTGCCCTTGTTGAGTTTGATGATGATTTTAAGCCCAATTTCAGGTATAAAAATTGCACCTCGCATTTAGGTGAGGAACTTTTGCCTGTAGGCAACCGTATTTCTGCCTGGACGGAGGATAACTAATGAAAATAATGTCGGTTGATTTAGGTCTTGCCCGTACAGGGCTTGCCACAGGGGATTCAGGCTCCACCTTTGCCTTCCCCAAAACCGTAATAACCGAATATAATGAGCAGCGCCTTATTGAAAAGGTTTGCGCCGCTGCACAGGAAGAAAAGGCAGGGCGCATAGTTGTGGGTCTGCCCCGTAATATGGACGGGTCCGAGGGGGAGCGCGCCGTAAAATGCCGTGAGCTTGCCGAAAAAATAGGTCAGCTTTCAGGCATAGAAACGGTTATGTGGGATGAGCGGTGTACAACCGTCTCGGCACATAATATGCTGAATGAAAATAATGTGCGCGGTAAAAAGCGCAAGCAAACCGTTGACGCCGTTGCCGCGGTGATTATTTTGGAGGATTATCTACGTTTTTTAAATAAATAGTCATAATTCCCAAAAATAAAGGGTCTAAACAGGTAATATTTTAAAATAAAATCCTTGACAAAGCAAAATCAATTAGATATAATATTTGGTGTGACGAAAAGAGGAGAAGATATGATTCTTGATTTAAAAAAGCTTTTTATAACCGAGAATATGTCTACTCCCATTTCTTACTCACTTGATCTTGCCGATATTGAGTTTTCGGGTGAATTTCCGCTCAAACAACCCGTTAGCATCAGCGGTGAGGTTAAAAACAAAGCAGGTCTTGTAAGGCTGCATCTGGATATCTCCTTCAGTTACACCGCAGGGTGTGACCGTTGCACAAAGGATTGCACAAACACTTACAGCGTAAGCTTTGACCGCAATCTTGCCACCCGTATAGAGGGTGAGGAGAGTGACAGTATTTTAACCGTACCCGGCTATAAGCTTGATCTTGATGAGCTCTGCCGTGATGAGGTAATCCTGAACATTCCTATGAAGCATTTATGCTCTGAGGATTGCAAGGGAATTTGCCTTTCCTGCGGCCAAAACCTGAACGAGGAGCAATGCTCCTGTTCATAAAAACAGTTAACAAAAAGAACAAATAAAGGTATTTTATTAAGGAGGTGCTGAAAATGGCAGTACCGAAGAGAAAAACTTCAAAAGCAAGAAGAGATAAGAGACGTTCCAACGTTTGGAAGCTTACCGCTCCCGCACTTGTAAAGTGCAATCATTGCGGCGAGTACAAGAGACCTCATCGTCTTTGCGCTGCCTGCGGCCATTATGACGGTCGTGAGGTTGTTAAGACCGAGGCTTAATTGGTATTTAATTTAAACCAAAACAAGAGGTAGAGGGGGAGGAATCCTTCTCTATTTTTTTTAAGTTTAAAGGGGGGAAAGGGAAATGTCGGTAATTGTTAAGGATGTAGGGCAGGGCACGCCTGCCTATAAAGCAGGAATAAGGGCAGGGGATACTCTGCTTAAAATAAATTCTCAGGAGATAGTGGACGTTCTTGATTACCGCTTTTATCAGAATGATAAAAAGCTGAAGGTTGAGTTCTTAAACGGCAAGGGTAAGCTTGTTAAAAAAACCGTCCGTAAAGGTGAGGATAGTGAGCTTGGTCTTGATTTTGAAACCTATCTTATGGACAAGCAGCATTCTTGCAAAAACAAGTGCATTTTCTGCTTTATCGACCAGCTGCCAAAGGGACTTAGAGAAAGCCTTTATTTTAAGGATGACGATTCCCGTCTTTCCTTTCTTTTTGGAAATTATATAACCCTTACCAATTTAACCGAGCACGAAATAGCGCGCATTATAAAAATGCATATAAGCCCCGTGAATATTTCGGTGCATACCACCGACCCTGAGCTTAGGGTTAAAATGATGAAAAACAAGCACGCGGGTGAGGTGCTTGGCATAATGGACCGTTTTGACGCCGCAGGAATTAAAATGAACTGTCAGCTTGTGTTGTGTCCCGGAGTTAACGATGGTGATGCCCTTAAAAAGACCCTTGAGGATTTAACCGCCCTTAAAAACGTAGGCTGTATAGCCGCCGTGCCCGTGGGTATTACAAAATACCGTGATGGGTTGGAGCCTTTGACCCCTTATAATAAACAAACCGCTCAGACCACCCTTGATATACTTGAATTTTACGGTGAAAAAACCTTAAAGGAAAACGGCTTTCGCAGGGTTTTCGGCTCGGATGAATTTTATATTATGGCAGGGAGGCCGATTCCAAACAGCGCCTTTTACGAGGATTTTTTACAGCTTGAAAACGGCGTTGGGCTCTGGGCACTGCTGAGAGATGAGGCACTCCGCGCTATAGAGGATGCTCCCGTAGATACACCCACAAGGAAAATAAGTATAGCAACGGGTGTTTCAGCTGCGAAATTAATGCAGGAAATTGTTGACTTATTGTGCAAAAAATGCCATAATTTAAGTGGTGAGGTTTTTGCTGTAAAAAACAACTTTTTCGGTGAAAAAATCACCGTTTCGGGCCTTGTTACAGGCGGCGATATTTTAGAGCAGTTAAAGGACAAGGATTTAGGCGATGCATTGCTTATTCCTTCCTCAATGCTAAGGCACGAAAATGACCTTTTTCTTGACGATATGCATATTGATACACTGTCAAAGGAGCTTGGTGTGCCTGTAATCCCCGTTAATAATGACGGGTATGAGCTTATAGAAACCATTTTAGACATAAAAATATAGGATAGGTAAAAAATAATGTCAAAACCCATAGTTGCAGTTGTGGGCCGCCCCAACGTGGGCAAATCCACACTGTTTAACAAGTTAATAGGAAAACGTCTTTCCATTGTGGATGATACCCCCGGCGTTACAAGGGACCGTATCTACGGCGATGCCGAATGGAACAATCGCAAGGTTATGCTTGTGGACACAGGCGGGATTGAGCCTAAAACCGATGATGTTATTCTTTCGGGTATGAGAAGTCAGGCTCAGCTTGCCATTGAAACCGCACAGGTAATTATCTTTGTTACCGACGTTAAATCGGGTGTTACCGCGGCGGACAGTGAGATAGCCTCAATGCTTCAAAAAAGCGGCAAACCCGTGGTGCTTTGTGTTAACAAGTGTGACGGTATAGGTGATATACCCTTGGAGTTTTATGAGTTTTATAATTTAGGCCTTGGGGACCCTGTTGCTGTGTCCTCGGTGCACGGTCACAGCACAGGTGACCTTCTTGACGCCGTTTTTGAGCATTTAAGCTTTGAGGATGACGGGGCCGATGAGGACGATGTTATTCAGGTTGCGGTGATAGGCAAGCCCAATGCGGGAAAATCCTCCCTTATAAACTGCATTTCGGGTGAAGAGCGTTCCATTGTTTCCGAAATCGCAGGCACAACAAGAGATGCCATTGATACCTTTGTTGAAAACGAAAAGGGTAAATTCAATTTTATTGATACCGCAGGCCTGCGCCGTAAATCACGTGTGGATGATAAAATTGAAAAGTACAGCATTTTAAGGGCCCAAATGGCAATTGAACGCTCCGACGTGTGCGTTATTATGATAGACGGTGTGGAGGGCTTTACCGAGCAAGACTCCAAGGTCGCAGGACTTGCTATGGAGCAGGGAAAGGCCTGTATAATAGCCGTTAACAAGTGGGATGCCGTAGAAAAGGACGGCACCACAATGGATTCCTACCGCAAAAAGCTTATGAAGGATTTTTCCTTTATGCCTTATGCGCCCATAATATTTATATCGGCTAAAACGGGACAGAGGATAGACAGACTTTATGAGCTTATAACCTATGTTCATTCCCAGAACACAATGCGCATCTCAACGGGTATGCTTAATGATATTCTTGCAGATGCCACCGCCCGTGTTCAGCCCCCAACGGATAAGGGTAAGCGCCTTAAGATATACTATATGACACAGGCCTCCACAAGTCCACCAACCTTTGTGTGCTTTTGTAATAAGGCTGAACTGTTTCATTTTTCGTATCAGCGCTATCTTGAAAACCAAATACGCTCTACCTTCGGACTTGAAGGTACACCGGTACGATTTGTTATTAGAGAAAGAGGAGATAAATAGCTATGTACCTGACCTATGCTTTAGGCACGATTGTTGTCGCATACCTGCTTGGAAGTATAAACTTTGCAGTTATTTTTTCAAAAATATTCATTAAAAAGGACGTTAGAGAGCTTGGCAGCGGTAACGCCGGTATGACCAACGTTATGCGCGCCGTGGGTGTTCTGCCCGGACTACTAACCTTTATATTTGATGCCCTTAAGGGCTTTGCAGGCTGCTTTATCGGTAAAGAGGTGTTCGGTTGGCTTTTTGAGCAAACGGGAAATAACATTTATATGGCGTCCTACGGTGCCTTTATATGCGGCCTTGCCTGTATGCTGGGTCACGTTTTCCCTATATTCTTTAAATTTAAAGGCGGTAAGGGCGTGGCAATAAGCGTTGGCATATTTGCTGTATGCTCACATTGGGCCATAATAATCGGTCTTATAGTTTTCGGCATACTCCTTGCTACGGTTAAGATAATGTCAATAAGCTCCCTTTCGGCCACCGTTGTTGTGGTTGCAGGTGCCATTGTGTTTACGGTTATTGACCCTCAGGGTACCGTTATGTGGCCACAGATAATTTGCTCCCTTGCAATGGGCTTTATAGTGTTTATTAAGCATAAAGAAAATATTATCCGTCTTGCCCACGGTGAGGAAAAGAAATTCACCGTTAAAAAGGGTTAAGGCTATGGCGAAAATAGTTGTTTTAGGCTCAGGCGGCTGGGGAATGGCATTAGCCCTTTCAGCCCACCGTAGCGGACATCAGGTTTTTCTTTGGACCCCCTTTGATGAGGAACGCCGGCAGCTTATAAAGAACAGGGGCAATGAGCGCCTGCTTAAAGGAATAACCCTGCCTGAGGAAATTAAAATAACAGGTGATATCTCCTGCTGCATTGATGCTCTTATAACCATAATTGCCACACCCTCCTTTGCGGTGTGCGAAACCGCGAAGCGGCTTGCCGAAATAGATAAAGGCGGCATAATAGTAAATGTTGCAAAGGGCCTTGAAAGGGGCACATTACAGCGATTAAGTCAGGTAATAAAGCGTGAACTACCCCACTCAAGTGTTGTAGTGCTTTCAGGTCCCTCCCACGCGGAGGAGGTTGCAAGAAGTATTCCTACCTCCCTTGTTGCCGCATCTACCGACCGTATTGCCGCTCAGGTGGTACAGCAGGTGCTTAGCAACAATAACCTGCGTATTTATACTAATGATGACGTTACAGGTGTTGAGCTGGGCGGTGCCCTTAAAAACGTTATTGCCGTTGCTGCAGGCTTTTGTGACGGTATGGGTCTTGGGGATAACTCTAAGGCCGCCCTTATAACAAGGGGCGCGGCAGAAATAGCAAGGCTTGGAGTTTGTATGGGTGCAAATGAGCATACCTTTGCAGGCCTTGCAGGCATAGGTGACCTTATAGTTACCTGCACCTCCACCCATAGTCGTAATCACCGCTTTGGTGAGCTTGTGGGAAAGGGGATTGACGTTAAAACAGCCCTTGAAAGTGTAGGTACGGT
Source organism: Acutalibacteraceae bacterium (assembly GCA_045531585.1). GTDB lineage: Bacteria > Bacillota > Clostridia > Oscillospirales > Acutalibacteraceae > SIG587. The sequence continues at coordinate 70,601 of JAZSEH010000022.1, read as the reverse complement.
AGAGGGCTACTATGCCACCGAGCTGGCCTTTATTCTGGCACAAAACTACGGTATAGAAATGCCCATAACGGCTCAGTGCTACAGCGTTTTATATAACGGCGGAAGCGTGAAGGACAGTGTAGAGGTCCTCATGTGTCGTCCTATGGCTCAGGAGTAAGTAGCGGGAGAATGTCCCGTAAAAATAAATAGGAGTGATTATTTATGGCAAACAGATTTGTACTTAACGAAACCTCTTATCACGGAGCAGGAGCAATAAACTCTATTCCTGATGAGATCAAGGCCCGCGGCTTTAAAAAGGTGTTTTTAGCATCTGATCCGGACCTTATTAAATTCGGTGTTACAGGTAAAGTTACCAAGGTTTTAGAGGATGCAGGCATTGATTATACCGTATTCAGTGAAATCAAACCTAATCCCACCATTGAAAACGTTCAGGCAGGCGTAGAGCAGTTTAAAGCCTGCGGTGCAGATTGTATCGTTGCTATCGGCGGCGGTTCTTCTATGGATACCGCTAAGGCGGTTGGCATCATTATTACCAACCCCGAGTTTGCTGATGTTCGTTCTTTAGAGGGCGTTGCCCCCACCAAGAACCCCTGCGTTCCCATAATTGCAGTTCCCACTACTGCAGGTACCGCAGCAGAGGTTACCATTAACTACGTTATTACCGATGTACAGAATAACCGCAAAATGGTTTGTGTCGATGTTCACGATATCCCCGTTGTTGCCGTTGTTGACCCTGATATGATGGCTACTATGCCCAAGGGTCTCACCGCCGCTACCGGTATGGATGCTCTTACCCACGCTATTGAGGGCTACATCACCAAGGGTGCCTGGGAGCTTTCCGATATGTTCCATTTAAAGGCTATCGAGATTATTGCCCGCTCTCTTCGTGCCGCCGTTAACGGTGAAGCCGATGGCAGAGAGGGTATGGCTCTCGGTCAGTATGTTGCGGGTATGGGCTTTTCCAATGTAGGTCTTGGTATCGTTCACTCTATGGCTCACCCCTTAGGTGCTCTTTACGATACCCCCCACGGCGTAGCTAATGCAATTATTCTCCCCACAGTTATGGAATATAACGCACCTGCCACAGGTGATAAATATAAGTACATTGCTCAGGCTATGGGCGTTAAAGGTACCGATGCTATGAGCGTTGAGGAGTACAGAAAGGCCGCTATTGATGCAGTTCGTCAGCTTTCTATCGATGTTGGCATTCCTGCCAACCTTAAGGAAATTGTAAAGGCTGAGGACATTGCATTCCTTGCACAGTCCGCCTTTGACGATGCCTGCCGCCCGGGTAATCCAAGAGATACAAGCGTTGAGGAAATTACAGCACTTTACAATTCTCTTATGTAAAAAAATACAATAAAAAACTGTGCAGAAAGCTCTGCACAGTTTTTTTATTGCTTAAACAGCTTTTTTACGATTATTGTTTCCTTAATCAGAGGGTATAATATTGGTGACAGGGTCGGCCTGCAGGGAAACGGTATAGTCCCCAACTCCTGCATAGTGCTTTTGCACTTCAGGCGCGGCCGAAATTGCTCCAAGGGTTAAAGACCCAAAGAAAAGGGATAAACATAATAACGATGCAAGTAATCGTTTCATATAATAAACCTCGTAAAAAAAGTTATAGCAATACATAGTAGTATTATTATATATAATTATAATTGTCAACAAATTTCGACAAAGCGGTACTAAATACAAAAAGGACAGAGAGGTTTCTCTGTCCTTTTACGGTAAAAATTACTATAATTATTATTTTTATCTTTCCTCACGGAAATAGGGGAGACCAAGGGATGCAGGGGGCTGATTTTTCTTACGGCTCTTAGCGCTTGTTATTATAAGAACAATAATAGTTACCACGTAGGGGAGCATTTTAAACAGCTCCTGGTCGGAAAGGGATAATCCGAATTTTGCAAAGAAGCCGCTGGCAATATAAAGTGCGCCAAAGGCAAAGGAGCCGAAAATTCCCAGATTAGGCTTCCAAACCGTGAAGATAACAAGGGCAACGGCAAGCCAGCCAAGGTCATCTATCATATATTCCCAGGTGCCGTTTAAATAGTCCATAATAAAGGTTAGTCCGCCAAGGCCTGCAATACCGCAACCAATACAGGTTGCCATATAACGGTAAAGGGAAACGTTTATACCTGCCGCATCAGCGGTTGCAGGGTTTTCACCAACTGCACGAAGGTTAAGACCAATTCTTGTGCGGTTAAGAATAAAGGTTACCACAAGAGCAATAACAATGGAAAGATAAATTAGAATTCCGTGGGAAAGGAAAATCTCACCAAACCAACCAAGGTCATCCGCAAAGGGAAGGGAGGCCTTAAAGTATTTGTTACCTCTTACAAAACGGCCGATTTTATCGGTTTGTGCGATAATGTACTCGGAAACGCCGATACCAAAGGTGGTAAGTGCAAGACCCGTAACGTTCTGATTTGCACGAAGGGTAACGGTAAGAAAGCTGAAAATAAGACCCATTAAGGCGGCGCCAACAAAGGTGGCTATTATAGGAATTATAACTGCAAGAACGGGCACGGTGCCCTTAACGCCAACAATGGAAAAATAAACCGATTCAGCAAAGCAACCGCAAGATGCACCAACGCACATAACGCCGGGAATACCAAGGTTTAAATGTCCCGATTTTTCGGTGAGGGTCTCACCGGTGGAGCCGTATAGCAGGGTCATACCAAGACCGATTGCACTAACAAGAAAGCTAACTATAGTAGACATTTATTTTTCCTCCTTTGTACTTTTGCTGACAACAATTTTGTAGCGAAGGAAAAATTCGCAACCGATAATAAAGAAAAGAATAATACCTGTTATAATATCGGAAATTGAGGAGGAGATACCGAACACCATATTAAGCTGTCCCGAACCCATTTCAAGAAAAACAATAAGGAATGAAGTGAGTATCATAAAAATGGGATTAAACTTTGCAAGCCAGGAAACCATAATCGCGGTAAAGCCACGGCCTGCAACAACGTCGGTGTTAATGGTGTGGTCGGTACCACCAACAATTAAAAGTCCCATAATACCGCAGATTGCACCCGAAACAATAAGGGTACGAATAATAACCTTTTTAACGTTTATTCCAATGTATTTGGCGGTGTTTTCACTTTCACCAACAACGCTTATCTCATAACCCTGTTTGCTTGATTTTAAATAAATATAAACAACAACGGTTATAACGGCAACAATTATAATGTTAAGAAGGAAGGGATATTTTCCTATTACGGGAAGTCCATACTGTGGCAGGGGAGATAAAACACCCGAACCGTCCTTAGCAACTAATTTCAGGAAGTAGGCAACAAGCTGAATGCCAACGTAGTTCATCATAAGGGTGAAAAGCGTTTCGTTGGTATTAAAAAGTGCCTTGAATATAGCAGGAATAACTGCCCAGATAATACCTGCAAGAACACTTGCCGCAACCATAGTGATAAGAAGTACGGGGGTGGAGAGCTTGTCACCTAAAAACAGCATAACACAAATGGTGGCAAGACCGCCGATTATAACCTGTCCTTCAGCACCGCAGTTCCAGAACTTCATTTTAAATGCGGGGGTTACCGCAAGGGAGATACCAAGCAAAATAGCAAGACGCTGACCCATATCCCAAATTCTGTCAGGGTTTCCGAAAACACCCTGAAACATTGTGACATAAACCTGAATGGGATTTTTACCCGTTAGAATTGCCACTAAAACGCCGGCAACAATAAGGGCGGAAACAATGGCAACGGCACGGACCATAACGCCGAAATGCCAGGGCATTACTTCTCTTTTGGCAATATGTAAAAGGGGAGCGCGAAATTTCTTATCTGTTTTTTCCATTGTTAACACTCCTCGCTTTCTGTGGATTTTGTCATAAGGAAGCCAACGTCATCCTTCTTGGTTGTTCTGCCGTCTACAATACCGGTTACCTTACCTGAGTTAATAACAAGAATTCGGTCACACAGTTCAAGAAGAACGTCCAAGTCTTCGCCAACAAAAATAACCGCAACTCCGTTTTCCTTTTGTCCGTTTAAAAGATTATAAATGGTGTAGGAGGCGTTAACGTCAAGTCCTCTTACAGGGTAGGCTGCCATAAGAACACTTGGTGCGGAGGAAATTTCACGTCCAACAAGAACCTTTTGAACGTTACCGCCGGAAAGCTGACGTACGGGAGTTGTGGCACCGGGGGTCACAACCTCAAGCTCTTTGATTATGTGGTCGGCAAGGTCCTTAGGCTCCTTACGCTGTAAAAACGCCGAATGTCCCTTTTGGTAGGAGCGGAGCATCATATTATCAATAATATCCATATTTCCAACAAGACCCATACCAAGTCGGTCCTCGGGAACAAAGGAGAGGCGCACACCTAAATCGCGAATCTGTAAAGGAGTTTTATCACGAAGATTTTCTTCAATTTCGGTTTTAGGGTCAATGTAAACTATTTCACCGCTGTCTAAATGGTGAAGTCCCGCAATGGACTCAAGCAGCTCTCTTTGACCGGAGCCTGCAATACCTGCAATACCAAGTATCTCACCGGAACGGGCTGTAAAGGAAATATCGTCAAGAACCTTTCTGCCCTCGGCGTTTACGCTGGTAACACCCTTAACAATAAGGCGGTCTACGGGGTCCTTAGGCTCGCTGCGATTGATATTAAGGTCAACCTTCTTGCCCATCATCATTTCAGTAAGTTCAGACTCATTGGTCTCGGCGGTGTTAACCGTTGCAATATGCTCACCCTTACGCAAAATGGCAACGCGGTCGGAGATGGAAAGCACCTCGTGCATTTTGTGGGTGATTATAACAATGGATTTACCGTCCTCACGCATACGCCGAAGAACGCTGAACAGTTTTTCGGTTTCCTGAGGGGTCAAAACTGCGGTAGGTTCATCAAGAATAAGAATTTCAGCACCGCGATAAAGCACCTTAAGAATTTCAACGGTCTGCTTTTCCGAAACCGCCATATCGTAGATTTTTTTATCTGGATCAATAACAAAGCCGTAACGCTGTGTTATCTCAATAACCTTTCGCTTAACCTCGGAAAGCTTATATTTACCTTCATTAATTCCAAGGGCAATGTTCTCCGTGGCAGAGAAAACGTCAACAAGCTTAAAATGCTGGTGAATCATACCTATTCCGTAACGGAAGGCATCCTTAGGAGATTTAATAATAACCTCCTCACCGTCAATATAAATCTTGCCTGAATCGGGGAAGTAAATACCCGCCACCATATTCATAAGTGTGGTTTTACCGCTTCCGTTTTCACCAAGAATTGCAAGAATTTCGCCCTTGCGAACTTCAAGGTCGCAGTTTTTGTTTGCCACAACCTTACCAAAGGTTTTGGTTATGTTTTTGCATTCAAGGGCAACCCTTTCAGCCATTTAAAGCACCTCCAAAAATAGACTTTAATCCCATAAAAACAAAGAAAAATACGCTTTGTGCTTATGGGATTAAAATCAAGATATAGGCGAAGGTTATCCTCCGCCTATATCATAAGATTTAAGTTTTCTGAATTAGAACTTCTCGTTTAAGAGCTTAATACCGTCGATACGAAGATCGAAGTAAGGAGCAGAACGGAACTTGGATTCATTGAATATACCGTTCTCAATAACTTCGGTATCAGCTGTGAAAGCAGCATCGGTGTCAACGTCAGCCTTGTAGGTGGAAACAGCTGCGCCGTTAACGGTGAAGTTCTTAGTGTCGAATACCTTTACGGTACCGTTCTTAAGACCTTCAATAGCAGTCTTAACCTTATCTACAGTGCCTTCTGCAGCAGCATCCTGATTGATTCCGGTAATAACAACGGAACCTTCAGCAATACCACCGCACCAGTCAGCAGCAATCTTCTCGCCCTTAACAACGCACTTAATCATGTAGTTGTAGTAAGGAGCCCAGTTGATAGCTGAAGAAACAAGGAAGGTCTCGGGGCAGGACTCATAGGTGCTGCCGTTATAGGAAACGTTGGGGATACCTGCATCTTCACAAGCGGAAGGTGCGCCCATAGAGTCAGCGTGCTGAGAAATAAGAACGCACTTGTTAGCTATAAGAGCTTCAGCAGCATTCTTCTCACCTGTGGGATCATACCAAGAACCGGTGAACTGAACTTCCATAGTAGCGGAAGGACATACGGATCTTGCACCAAGGAAGAAGGAGGTGTAACCGGACATAACTTCGGCGTAGGTGTAAGCACCAACGTAACCGATCTTAGCCTGGTCAGCAGTGATCTTCTTGGATTCGATCATCTCGTTAAGCTTAAGACCTGCAACGATACCTGCGAGGTAACGACCTTCGTAGATAGAAGCAAAAGCATTGTGGAAGTTGTCAAGGCCTTCGGTGTGAGCCTTTGTACCTGTAGCATGGCAGAACTGAACGTTGGTGAACTCCTTAGCTGCCTTGATCATAAAGTCTTCATGACCAAAGGAGTTAGCGAAGATAACCTTACAGCCTTCTGTTACAAGGTCCTTAGCTGCCTGATAGCAGTCGTTGGTCTCAGGAACGTTCTTCTTAACAAGAACCTGAGCATCGGTAAGGTTAAGAGCCTTCTTAACGGTATCAACAGCGTTTAAGAAGTTAAGGTCATAAGTGGACTTCTCATCATGTAAGCAGATGAAACCAACCTTGAAGTCACTGGGAACTTCATAATCAGCCTTGATTTCAGGAGCTGCAAGAGGAGAATCACTCATACCGTTTGCAGAGCCGGTACCGGCGCCGCCGCAGGCAGTAAGAGCAAGAAGCATTACTGCTGCCATGAGAAATGCGAGAATCTTTTTCATTTTTCTTTCCTCCAAAAAATTTTTTATGTAAAATTTTTTTACATACAAATAAAAAACGGGCTTATTGCTTGCGGAAAACTATGTTGCCCGAGTCATCCATAGAGTCGATAATGGCAAGGGATTCAACCTTAATACCCTCAGCACGTAGATTATCGCCACCCTTTTGAAAGCCCTTTTCAATGGCACAGCAGGCACCAACGGTATGGGCTCCTGCCTGGTTTGCAATATCAATAAGTCCTATAAGTGCCTTGCCGTTTGCAAGGAAGTCATCTATTATCAGAACACGGTCGGTGTCCTTTATGTATTTCTTTTCCACCACAACGGTGTAATCGGTTCCATGTGTGTAGGAGTGAACAACGGTTTTATAAAGGTCGCCCGATAAATTACCCGAGCGGTTTTTCTTGGCAAAAACCATGGGCAGCCCTAAGGCCACGGCAGCACCCATTGCTATGGCAATGCCTGATGTTTCGATGGTAAGCACAAGTGTGGGCTTGTCCTCGCCGAAAAGGCGGGCTATTTCCTTACCCATTTCCATCATAAACTCAGCGTCTATTCTGTGGTTCAGGAAGGAGCCTACCTTTAAAATATGACCGGGAAGCACACTGCCCTCTTGAATTATCTTATCCTCTAAAGCCTTCACAGCAGTCGCCTCCCGAATTTAACGTTTTATTATACGAATATTTTAATATATATGATAGAAAAAGTCAATCGGGAATGTAAACAAATTTTGACATATTTTTCCCTTTAAGTTCATAATTTGTTTTCATTTTTGCAATCTGATTGCCGGTTTGGTGTCATATAATAAGTTTTAATAGGGAAGGAGATAGCTTTTATCGGTCATACTGCTTAAAACGCCGAAGACCGCAGAGAAAATACTCTGCGGCCTTCGACTATATGGGGATGAATATGGGTGGGCAAGTTTAGGTAAGAAGTAAGAGGGGTTAGCATATACGCAACTGGCAGGCGGTATGCTCCTCCCGTAGGGAGGCCTTACTTATTTTAATGGTGTATTCTATATATTTTTCGCTTTCCTTGCGCCTTGAACAGGCACTTATTCCCGAATCCACCATTGTGTTCACAAGCTTATTAAGGCTGTTGGCAAAAAGGCGTATATCGCCTATAGCCATTTTCCTTAGTGGCTCCTTTGGTGGGGGTGTCTCCTGTATTATGGGAGGATTTACAACACCTTCAATATATTCCTCGGTTTGCTTAAGGGTCAGACCCTCGGCTATAATGCGGTCAAGGGCTTCCTCACGGGCGGCACCCTCAAGGCGTAGCAGAGCCCTTGCGTGGCGCTGGGTGAGCCCTGCCTTGACTATACGCAGGCGGTGCTCCTCGCTTAAATTCAAAAGCCTTAGCTTGTTGGACAGGGTGGAGGCGGCTATTCCAAGTTGCTGTGCCACCGTACCTTGGTCAAGGCCGTGCTCCTCCATCAGGCGGCGGATGCTCTCTGCCTCCTCAAAAAAGGTAAGGTCGCTTCGCTGAAGATTTTCAATCAAGGCGAAAAACGCGCTTTGACAGCTATCGGTATTGTAAACAACGCAGGGGATACGTCGCAATCCCACGGCCATCGCGGCGCGTAAACGCCTTTCCCCGGCAATAAGCTCATAGCCGCCTGCACGGGTCTTGCGAACAATAAGTGGCTGTATTATTCCGTTTTGACGGATGCTTTCTGCCAGAGTAGCAAGCTCGTACTCATCAAAAATTTTTCTTGGCTGAGCGGCGCCGGGTTTTATCTCGGCAGGGCTTAACATAAAAATTTTTGAATTTGGCCTTACAAGCATTTTACCGCCTCCTTGTTCTGTATGGATTATCTCATAAAAAACAGGGCTTGTCCAGCAAAAGAGGTCGACAAAAAAACAGCTAAAAACAAAAAAATCGCCCTTTTATAGGGGCGATTTTTGTATTTTAGCGGATATTCTGGGATAATTTGCCGCAGTTTGCGATATCTTTTTGTAATTTATAAGGTATCTTTCCTCGTCTCCCGTAAGGGTAACGGCGGTCAGCAGGGGCTTATCTAAGGAAAGAAGTCTTGCGGCATTTTTTGCGACCTCTATTTCATCCTTTGCGGCAGGGCCCTTCATAGCAATAAAGTTGCCGCCCTTTTTAACAAAGGGGGTACAGTATTCAAGAAGCACGTTAAGGGGGGCTACCGCCCTTGCGCAGGCATAGTCAAAGCATTCTCTAAGCTCTTTTTTTCTGCCGCCCTCCTCGGCACGCAGGTGGAGAAGGGTCAGCTCAAGGCCTGTTTGCTGTGCAACCTCGTTAAGAAAAATAAGGCGCTTATTTAACCCGTCAAGCAGGGTAACCTCAAGGTCGGGGCGGGCAATTTTCAGCACCATACCCGGAAAGCCTGCACCTGTACCAACGTCAATAAGCTTGGCGTTTTTCTCGGGCTGAACACATTTAAAAAAGGTTAGACTGTCAAGAAAATGCTTTATCACCACACCTTCAGGGTCGGTTATGGCGGTAAGGTTCATTTTCCCGTTCCATTCCACAAGTAAATTAGCGTATATATTAAGTCTTTCCTTAGCTTTTTGGTCAAGCTCTATACCGCTGTTGTCAAGCAGCTGCAGGGGAAAATCAATCATTATTTTTCACCTTTTCAAGATAAATTATAAGCACCGAAACATCTGCAGGGCTAACACCCGAAATACGGGAGGCCTGTCCTATATTTTCAGGGCGCACCTTGTTTAGCTTTTCCACCGCTTCAAGGCGCAGTCCGTAAACGCTGTTATAGTCAATATCGGCAGGAATCCTCTTACCCTCAAGACGTAGCATTTCATTTACCTGTGCCTGCTGTCTTGTGATGTAGCCCTCGTATTTTATTTCGGTTTGTGCTTTATCGGTAACCTCACGGGGGAGAAGGGGTCTGCCCTTGTCAAAGGGGGCAAGCATATAATAATCAAGCTGTGGCCTTTTTATTAAATCGGCAAGCTTTACGCCTGTGTCAAGGGGTGCGGTGCCGGCGCTTTCAAGGAGAGCGTTTATCTCACCTGAGGGTGCAATAACGGTCTTTTCAAGGCGCTTTATTTCATCCCTTTTCTGCTGTAGGCGCTCCTCAAAATCAGCCCAGGTTTTATCGTCAATAAGACCTAAAGCGCGACCTGTGGGCATAAGCCGTTCATCGGCGTTGTCCTGACGGAGCAGCAAACGGTATTCTGAGCGTGAGGTCATCATTCTGTAAGGGTCGGAGCAGCCCTTGGTAACAAGGTCGTCAATAAGGGTGCCCACGTAGGAGGATGCACGGGAAAGGGTAAAGGGCTCCTTCCCCAAAATTTTATGGGCGGCATTTATGCCCGCAACAAGACCCTGTGCGGCGGCCTCCTCATAACCGGAGGAGCCGTTAAACTGTCCTGCACCGTAAAGACCCGAATATTCCTTAAACTCTAAGGTGGGGCGCAGGGCAATAGGGTCAATGCAGTCATACTCAATGGCGTAGGCGTTGCGCATTACCTCAACCTTTTCAAGTCCGGGTATGGTCTTGTAAAAGGCTATCTGTACCTCCTCCGGCAGGGAGGAGGACATACCCTGCAGATACATTTCCTCCGTATCGGCACCGCAGGGCTCAATAAACAGCTGGTGTCGGGGCTTGTCGGCAAAGCGGACTATCTTGTCCTCTATGCTGGGACAGTAGCGTGGTCCCACACCCTCAATTTTTCCTGCATATAAGGGGGAGCGGTGCAGGTTGTCAAGGATTATCTGCTTGGTGGCATCGTTTGTGTAGGAGATGTGGCAGGTTACCGAGTTTTTAATTTCACAATCACTTCGGTAGCTGAAGGGTACAATATTTTCATCTCCCGGTTGCTCCTCAAGCTTGGAAAAATCAATACTGCTTCTAAGCACCCTTGCGGGGGTACCTGTTTTAAAGCGGCGCAGAGGCAGATTAAGCTTTTCAAGGGACCCGCTTAAGCGACTTGCAGGGAATGTTCCGTCAGGCCCGCTTTCAAAGCTTACCTCACCTACGTAAATTTTACCCCTTAAATATGTACCTGTGCAAAGTATTACCGTTTTACAGCGGTACTGTGCCCCAAGCATGGTTTCAATAAGCCAATCCTCATTATCCCTTTCAAGGGAAACTACCTCAGCCTGCTTTACCGTAAGATTTTTTTCCAGCTCCACAGCGTGCTTCATATAGGTGCTGTAGGCACGGCGGTCTATCTGTGCCCTCAGGGAATGTACCGCAGGGCCCTTACCCAGATTCAGCATACGGCTTTGAAGGGTGGTGGCATCCGCCGCCTTGCCCATTTCACCGCCCAAAGCGTCAATCTCCCTTACAAGGTGTCCCTTTGCAGTACCACCTATGGAGGGGTTACAGGGCATATTTCCCACAAGGTCTAAATTTATTGTAAAAAGAGCGGTACTAACACCAAGGCGAGCTGCACTCAGCGCCGCCTCAATGCCTGCGTGACCTGCGCCTATAACCGCAACGTCACAGCTTCCTGCAAAATAACTCAAAAAAACACCTTCTTATTTTCCTACGCAAAAGCTTCTGAATATTTCATCGGTAACCTCGTTGGTTACACGCTGGCCTGTGAGCTCAAGTAAAGCAGCAACGGCATCGTCAATGCAAATGCCCACCGCATCGTCGGTAAAGCCCTGCCTTACCGCCTCAAGGGCGCCCTCAACGGCCTGTTTGGCACGCAGAGCACATTCTCGCTGCCTTTCGCTTATAAGCACCGCCGCACCTGCATCAAGGCAGGCGGTATCGGCAATACGCTCTATCTCGCTTTGCAAAGCCTCAAGGCCCTGCCCGTTTTTAGCAGAAAAGGGAACAACGTTAAAGCCTTCAAGCTCAGTTTCAGTTATTTTTTGTTCTTTGTCGGTCTTGTTAAGTATTATAATGCTGTTTTTGTCCTTAATATCGGCTAAAATATCACGGTCGTCCTCATCAAGGGGAGCGGAGGCATCAAGCACTGTGAGAACAAGCTGAGCCGCATCAAGACGTGCCTTTGCCAGCTCAACCCCTGCCGATTCAACGGTATCTCCTGTGGCGTGTATACCTGCGGTATCAGCAAGGCGCAGGGTAAGGGAGCCTAAGGTAACGGTATCCTCAATAACGTCCCTCGTGGTGCCTGCAATATCGGTAACAATGGAGCGGTTGGTACCGCTTAATAAATTCATAAGCGTAGATTTTCCCACGTTGGGCTTGCCTACAATAACGGTATCAATACCCTCTCTTAAAAGCTTGCCTGCATCATATTCCTTAAGGGCCCTTTCAAGGGTGGCGAGGGCAGAGGTAAGGTCACCTTCAAGCCTGTCTGACTGCAGCTCGGGCAGCTCCTCGTCAGGATAATCGGCGCTAACGCTTACAGCCGCAGCAATACCAATTAGCCGTGCCTTTATTTCCTCTATTTTTTTACTTGTTTTACCCGTGTGTGCCGCAGATATAAGCCTTAACTGCTGGTCGTTGGTGGTACTTATAAGCCCCATAACGCTTTCGGCCTCAATAAGGTCAAGCTTGCCGTTTAAAAAGGCACGCTTTGTAAATTCACCGGGGCCTGCCGCACGTGCTCCTGCCTCCAGACAAGCACGAAGCAGTCTTTTAGCTATGTGCGAGCCACCGTGACAGGAAAGCTCCACTACCGTTTCACCGGTATAGCTTTTGGGCCCACGAAAAAGCAGGGCAACGCCGTTATCAATGCGGCCCTCCCCGTCGTAAAACTCACCGTAAAGGGCACTGTAGCCCTTAATATCGGATATTTTCTTTTCTGAAATACTTTTAAAAACAGAGTCTGCAACCTTTATTGCATCCTCCCCCGAAATGCGGATAACACCAATTCCTCCGCTGCCTGCAGGGGTGGATACGGCGGCAACTGTAGTGGAAAACACGGCAAAACTCCTTAACTTAAAAAAATACAAGAAAATTATAACATATTATCACCTCTACGGCAAGAAAAAACTTGAATAAATCCTGTCTATAATGTATAATATCTAAGACTATGTATATAGTTAATAGTTTGTTTACAAAATAAATAAATTTGTCTGTTAAAATTTCTTATGGATAACTATACAGATAATATAGGAGGAATAAGTATGATCAAAGTAACCGGACTAAGCAAACGGTACGGTTCACACCTTGCGGTTGAAGACGTTAGCTTTCAAATCGCTAAGGGTGAGGTTATCGGCTTCTTAGGTCCCAATGGTGCGGGTAAATCCACAATAATGAACATCCTTACAGGCTATCTTTCCCTGACTCAGGGTAAGGTGGAGATTGACGGATTTGACATTATGGAAAGTCCCGAGCAGGCAAAACGCCGTATAGGCTATCTGCCAGAGCTTCCGCCCCTTTATCTTGATATGACGGTGCTGGAGTACTTAAATTTCGTTTATGACCTTAAAAAGGTTAAATTCCCTAAAAAGCCCCATATTAACGAAATATTAAAGCTGGTTAAGATAGACCACGTGCAGGGTCGCCTTATAAAGAACCTTTCAAAGGGCTACCGTCAGCGTGTGGGTATTGCTCAGGCCCTTGTGGGAAATCCTGACGTGCTTATTCTTGACGAGCCTACCGTTGGTCTTGACCCCAAGCAGATAATTGAAATAAGAAATCTTATTGCACGCCTTGGTAAAAATCATACCGTGATATTAAGCTCCCATATTCTGTCGGAAATTCAGGCGGTGTGTGAGCGCGTAATAATCATAAATCAGGGCCATATCGTTGCTGACGATACTCCCGAAATGCTTTCAAAGGCACTCTCGAAGGACCACTCCCTTATCGCCCGTGTTGTGGGTGAGGAAAAGGACGTTATGGGTGTTCTTAAAAGCGTTCTTGGTGTTGAAAGTGTTGTTTGCCTCGGCAAGCACGAGGAAGGCAGTCTTGATTATGCTATTGAACCTAAGGCGGGTATGGATATCCGTGCAGGCATAAGCGGTCGTCTTGCAGAGCGTAAAAAACAGCTTTTATCCCTTGCCAGCAACGAGCTTACCTTGGAGCAGATATTCCTGCGTCTTACCGATGAGACCCAGCCCACCGTTCTTACAGTGGCTGAGGAAAAGACCGAGGAAGAGTCCGCAACACATATTGAGGTAAATGATGAGGGCGACGTGGTGGTTACACAGGTTGCCACAGAAGAAAATGATGAAGTACAGGAGGATGAGCAGTAATGTTAGCAATATTTAAACGTGAATTAAAGGCCTACTTTATTACTCCTATCGGCTATATTGTTTTAACCGCCTTCCTGTTTTTTGAGGGTATGTTCTTCGGTATGCTTTACCAAATGGGTAGTACCGACGTAACGCTTATTATATCATCTATGTCCACCGTTGTTATATTTGTTCTCCCCTTCGTAACAATGAAGATGCTCAGTGACGATAAACGCCAGAAGGTGGACCAGATACTGCTTACTGCACCCGTTTCGGTAACTGCAGTTATAATGGGTAAATTCTTTGCCGCCCTTGCAGTATTTGCAATTGCCTTTGCACCCACCATTCTTTTCCAGATTATAGTATCCTTCTTTGCCACCGCAAACTGGCTTAAGTTTATCTACTGCTTTATCGGAATGCTGCTCCTTGGCTGCACTATGATAGCAATAGGTATGTTTATTTCCTCCCTTACCGAAAGCTCGGTAATAGCTGCCGTTCTAACCATTGTTATCAACATAGTTGTAATGATGGTAACCAGCTTTGCCTCAAGCTTTGGTATTGATTGGATAACCACCGTGGCAAAGGGTATATCCTATATCGACCGTTTCAGCAACTTTACCGTAACGGTGCTGAATTTCGCCGATATAATTTATTTCCTTAGTATTGCAGCCCTGTTTATCTTCCTGTCGGTGCGCTCTGTTGAGAAGCGCCGCTGGTCGTAATGCCTGACGGAAGGAGAAAGTGACTATGAAATTATTTAAAAAGAGCACCGATGCTGAAAATCAGGCACCAAAGAAAAAGGTAATTCGCAACAAGGCCCTGTTTAAGCGTGGCGGATACGCCATTGCCATTACCGCCGTGGCCATAGCGGCAACCATTCTTATAAACGTTTTAATGGGTGCCTTGTCTGAGCGTTTTAATCTTTCGGTGGATATTTCCTTTAACAAGGATAACAGTATAAGTGAAGAAAACGTTGAGTATATTAAATCTGTAACCAAGCCTATTACCATAACCCTTCTTGCCACTAAGGACGGATACAGTGAATATATGAACGAGTACGCCGTTTCCTACTATTCCGCTATGGACCAGAACGGTGAGTACTATAACCAGACCATCCGCCTTATTGAGCAGTATGCCGCCTTTAACGACAACATTAAAATATCCTACGTTGATATTCAAAGTCCCGAAGGAAGCTCCATTAAATCAAAATATCCCGGAGACGCCCTTGTTTACGGTGACATTCTTGTTGAGTCCTCCTTTAAGGCTGAATCGGGCAGTGATATAAACCGCCACAAGGTAATAAGCTTCTCCGATATTTACGCCCTTGAGGATACCTCAGGTATGGCGGCCTACGGAATGGGTTATTACAGCGTAAGCGGCTCAAGTCTTGAAAGCAGACTTACCAGTGCCATTGCCGCCGTTACTGCAGAGGAGGTTAAGAAAATTGCCTTCCTTGCTGACCATTCCAATGCGGATGCCTTTGCCTTCCTTAAGGAAAACCTTGAGCTTAACAATTTTGAAATAGTTACTGTTGAAGGTGTTATTAATGCCATTCCCGAGGGTGTGGACGGCGTTATGGTTGTTGCTCCTAAGTCCGACTTCTTAGGCAGTGAGCTGGACGTTATCAGTGAGTACCTTGATAATGACGGTAAGCTGGGTGGCTCCTTTATGTATTTCGCCAGCACCGAAAGCCCCGCACTTCCCAACCTTAACGAATTCCTGCAGGAGTGGGGAATTAAGCAAGACAAGGGTATACTTCGTGAATACAACGTAAATATGCTTATTTCTCAGGTAGACCTTTCCACCTTCAGAATTACCCCCACCGAAAACGAGGTGTTTAATCTTAACCAGTATCTTGCCTGCGGTAATAACGTTCCCTTTAAGCAGGTTGATACCATTGACAAGCTTCGCACCCTTAGCGTTTTGGCCCAGACAAGTGCCTACTCTGTGGTTGCTCCCCTTGATGCACCCGATAACTGGGAGCCTGCAGATGATGCAGAGGTAGGTCCCTATCCTTCAATTTTAATGTCCACCCATACCGATTACGTTGGTGAAGAGGAGGAAAGCAGCTACGTTGTTGCTTTCTCCAGCGTGGATATGATAAAAGAGGATTGGACGAAAATAGGCTACGGCAACCTTAACGCCGTAATTGAAACAGCAAACTATGCTACGGGTATGACCGACCACAGCATGACCTTTATACAAAAGGTAATCGAGAGCGAAAACTACTCCAGCAAGGTTACACAGGCAGGCACTAACGCCATAAATATCATATTTATGGTAACCCTTCCTGTACTTTGCCTTGTTATGTGCGTGGTTGTATTTATCAGGAGGAAGAACAGATAATGGAACAGTTTCCCGAAAACAATCAGGAAATGGAAAGCCTAACCGAGACTCAGGCTACAGAAGAAGATACAAGCGAGGAGGAAATTTCCACCATATTTGCCGCTCCGCAGGAGCATAATGACCGCAAGGTTAAAAAAGGTGGTATGTGGAAAAAGGTGCTGGCGGCAATTCTTGCCGTTGCAATCCTTGCAGGCGGTACCATTGCCGTTATAAAGCTTATCCCTGTTTTGGATGACGGCTCCTCCACCTCATCAAGTACCCTTATGGCTGTTCAGCTTACAAGTGACGATCTTGAGTCCGTTACTATAAATTATAAGAATAATACCCTTAAGCTTTCCTCTGCTGTGGAGGAGAGTACGTCGAGCTCCGATGAGGATAAATCCACCATCGTCTGGAAGCTGGAGGGATATGATGCAAGCCTTATAGACTCCGTCACGGTTTCACAGACCGCAACCGACCTAGCCTCCATTGCCGCACTGCGTGAAATGGATAATGCCGATGCGGATTACGGCTTTGATACCCCCAAGGCTACTGCCCAGATTGAGGGCAGAGGTGAGGTGGCTGATTACACCATCACCATTGGTGATACCTCCCCCGATGAGAGCGGCGTGTATATTAAAATTTCAGGCAAGGAAGCGGTTTATCTGGTGGCAGAAAGTGAAATTTCCTGCCTGTATGAGGATGCACTCTACTACGCCATAAATACCACCTTAGGCGGTATTGAAAACAAAGAGACTATCTCCTCCTACTTCACCAACGATGCCATAAGCGCCTTTGATAAAATAACCCTGACAGGTAAAAATTATCCCCAAAGCGTTACCATTGAAAAGCTGGATGACGGAAGTCTTGTTTCCCAGTACGTAAATTACTATATCAGCTCCCCCGTAAGGCGCCCTGCAGATAATATATCTGAGATACTGTCCTCCGTGGGCGGCGGTATAGGAACGGTTGGCGCCTACTCCTTTGATAAGAGCGCCGCAAAGCTTAAGGAATTCGGTCTTGATGACCCTTATCTCACGGTATCCATTACCGTTGGTGAGCAGACCCGTATCTATAAGTTTGCCAAGGTGGACGATACTTACTCGGCAGTAATTGCCGATAACGATCCCCTTATCCGCAAGGTGACCACCGCATCCCTTTCCTATATTGACAGTAAGGCTACGGATTTCTACTATAAAACGATGTTCCTTGAGGGCATTTACGATTTGAGCAGCTACACCGTTCAAAGCGGAAGTGAAAAGTATACCTTTGATATTAAATATACTCCCGAGGACGAGGAAAACGAGGTTGAGGAGAAATTTGATATCTCGGTAGGCGGTAAGGCTATAGAAGCCTCAAATTTCCAGGATTATTACCGTACAATGTTGGGTATAGTAACGATTGATTATTACACTAAGAATATTTCAGGTGCTTACGAAACCACCATTACCCTTAAACACTCTGACGGCTCTGCTGATACCGTTTTAGGCTTTAAAAAGTATTCCGACCAGCGCTATCAGTACTATATGAACGGTACTGCCCTCGGTCAGATAACCTCCAGCGAGTATAAAAAGATAATGAGCTATGCCAAAACGGTAGCCGCAGGTGAAAAGCTGGATATAAACTAAAATAATAAGGGGAGGGTAAATCCCTCCCCTTTATCTTTGAAAGGAGCAGTTATGGCTGTTTACACATCTGTTGCTCAGCTTGTGGGCAACACCCCTCTTTTAGAGCTTTCAAACATAGAAAAAAGCTATAACCTTAAGGCCAAGGTCATAGCCAAGCTTGAATATTTAAATCCTGCAGGCTCGGTTAAGGACAGGGTAGCCCTTAATATGATAAACGATGCCGAGAAAAAGGGACTTTTAAAACCAAATTCGATTATTATTGAGCCTACCTCAGGTAATACGGGTATAGGCCTTTGCGCCATTGCCGCTTCAAGGGGATATAAGTGCATTATAGTTATGCCCGAAACCATGTCGGTGGAGCGCATAAAAACCATGAAGGCCTACGGTGCTCAGGTTGTACTGACCGAGGGTGCCAAGGGAATGACGGGCGCCATTGAAAAGGCGCAGGAGCTAAGTGAGAGTATAGAGGGCGCCTTTCTTGCGGGACAGTTTGTAAATCCTGCCAACCCTGAGGCACATTACCTTACCACAGGTCCCGAAATATATGAAGGCACAAATGGTCAGGTGGATATATTTGTTGCAGGCGTTGGTACAGGTGGTACTATAACGGGCACGGGAAAATATTTAAGGGAGCAAAACCCCCATATAAGGATTGTTGCGGTGGAGCCCGAAAGCAGTCCGGTGTTATCACTTGGCCAAGCAGGTCCGCATAAAATTCAGGGCATAGGCGCAGGCTTTGTTCCTGAAGTCCTTGATACCCGAATTTATGATGAAATAATTACTGTAGCCAATGAAAAGGCCTTTGAAACAGGCAGGCTTATAGGCATAAAGGAGGGCATACTTGTGGGAATATCCTCAGGGGCTGCCCTTGCCGCCGCCATTGAGCTGGCACAGCGTGATGAAAACAAGGATAAAACAATAGTGGTGCTTTTACCCGATACGGGAGACAGATACCTGTCCACCGAAATGTTTCAGGAGTAAAGGTTATATAATACTAACGGCTTCCGTTTTTTTTGACGGAAGCCGTTTTTCTTATAAAATAAGATTTATCAGTACAGGGGCAACGTAAACTGCCAATATAAATAAGGTGAATACCGAAATAAACAGCAGGTAAACACTTCCCTTTATCCACTGTGGTAAAAGGGATAATTTTTTATAAAATGCAAAAAATACAGCGCAAAGCAAAACACCTATAACCGATAATATTGCACCCACCTTAAAACCGGGGGGAATAAAGGTTATTTTAAGCTCACCTGTGTCCTCCACCGTAATTCCCGTAAAGCCCGTAAGGCAACGGTAGTAGCTTATTTCCTTACCGTCAAGGGTTATTTTAAAGCCCTTAGAATAGGGCAGAGATAAAAGCATTTCGCCCCTGTCCATATCATTAAGTGTTGCGGTTACTGTATTGCCCTTTATTTTAAAGCGTGTGTCTCCTGTGCTTTCGGCAACTGCCTTTACCGCTGCGGTATCCACACCGAAAACTCCAAAGGAGAAGCAGCTAACGCTCTTTTTAACCTTCAGTTCAACCGTTACGGTTTGGTTGCTGAAAAAGCCAAGGCTTAAAAGGCCGTTGTAGCTTTGGGCGGGATAGGAGGAGGCTATACGCTCTCCGTTTACGTAAACAGCAAAGGTATCATTTATTGGCTCATTCAAGGCATTGGAGGAGCCGTTGTAGCAATCAAAATAGAGTGCCTGCTCGTCACCTATGTTAAGACTGTAAACAATTTCGCTGTCGTTTTCGGTGGTAAGAATATTGTGCCTTCCACCGAAACTACCGTACTCGCAGTTATTAAAGGATTGAGGCGCGTACCGCGTTACGGGATTGTTTTCCAAACCGAACATATTGGCAAAATATTCACCCAGAACAAAAAGACGGTCGCCGTCAGGCAGGCTTTCGGGAAGTCTAATCTCACTTTTTATACCAAGGTCAAGGGCACCTAAGGTGGGCGATACACAGTAAGATTTATCGTAGCGGGAAATTTTATACTTTACACCCAGGAGCGCATCGCTTAAAATGCTTCCGCCGTAGTTTCCTATTTCCATCCAATATCCGCTGAGGCCAAGCTGTTTGGCGGCTTTCATATAGTCCTGGTGGGTAAGGGAGGTGTAGTGGCCGAGACTGTTAAAGCCCATAGCCCCCGTCATATTGGCATCGGCTATTTTAGAGGTCATATTCACCCTATAAAAGCCTTCATCGTTAATCAGGCTTTGGGTTTGAGCAAAGGAGGCAAAATTTTCGGTATCAAGCTTATCCTTAGCGGTACCAACGTAAATGCTTACGGAGCACAGACCCTCACAAAAAACAAGAATACTAAGGCATAGGGCTAAAATATTTTTACCCATTTTACCTTTTTTGTTAAAAGCAATTACAATGAAATAAACTGCTGCGGCGCAGATAAACAGTATCAGTAATCCCTGAAGGGAGGCCTTGTCTCCCCAAAGTGTCTGCACGTATTTTGATAGGGTGTTTAAATTGCTTTGCGTATACCAAAGCATAAATATTCCTGCGCTAATGGATAAGATAACCCCAAGGCAGGAAAACAACGTCCTTCCACCCTCGCAAGATTTTACATTTAAATATTCTCCGCAAATAATCAGTCCCAAGAAAACGGGAATAAAGCCGTAGCGTACAGGGAAGGACATATAGTTTCCCGTATGCCACATCAGGTTAACAGGCTCAATAAATATGGGTATGCAGGTTATAAAAAATGCGGTGATAAGAAGCTTAATCTGCCTGCTCTGCGTTGTAAGGCGCGGGATTATGCACAGCACTGCACCTAAGATAATTCCCGTGCAAAGCATGACGGGAAGGCTTGTATCGGTATGGGCAAAGAAACTGCTGTATTTAAGCCCCTCTATAACGTTACTCGTTCTTCCCGAGGAGGTATACTGTATAAGACTTGGCAGCCATACAACTGCGCTGCCAAGCAGTGCGCATACTGCACAAAGACCTAATTTAACAAAAACGGTAAGGTCACATTTTTTGTAAAAGCAGGCAAAAATACCAAAAAACAGAACGGCAAAAAGTATTACCATATAGGATAAATAGTAGTTTACTATTATAATCCCCGTAAGGCTCAGGGTGAAAACAACGGGGGAACCGTTGGAGGAGAGAATATCTATTCCCAGCATTAAAAGAGGGAAAAGATACATAACGTCAAGCCATATTATATTCTGGTAAAAAAGCATACCGTAGCCGCAAAGGGCGTAAGAAACGCTTAGAACCACCTTTAAGGCAGGGGCAAGCTGAGGAAGTCTTCGCTGAAAATATATACCTGCCGTGACGGCGCATACGCTAAGCTTTAAAACTACCAAAATATTCATCAAAAAGGGAATATTCGCTTTACTTACAAAGGCAACAAGGAAGGAGAAGGGGGAGGCTAAAAAGAAAAAGAATACTCCGTAAAAATTCATTCCTCCTGCATTTTGCATACTAAGGAAAAGACCTTCGTTTCCTGAAAGAATATCCTTAAAATCGCAAAGCAAGGGTATAACCTGCTGATTCATATCACACCAGGAAAGGCTGTTATCCCCAAAGGGAAAAAGGCCGTTTACCGCAAAAACTATTGCGAAAACAGCCATAACAAATATGGGGGAGATAATGGTGTGAGCGTAACGCTTCATATTATACCTGCCAGTCTATCGGCTCGGCGCCGTTATTTTTAAGAATTTCATTGGCCTTGGAAAAATGCCTGCAGCCGAAAAATCCACCGTAGGCCGAAAGGGGACTTGGGTGCACCGTTTGTAGTTTTATATGTATGGGATTATCAATAACCGCCGCCTTCTTTGCGGCATTTGCACCCCAAAGCAGAAATATAACGGGGGTATCCTTTTTATTAAGCTCGCTGATTACCCTATCGGTAAAAAGCTCCCAGCCCATACCCTTGTGGGAATTGGGGGAGGCCTCCCTTACGGTCAGCACCGTGTTAAGGAGCAATACCCCCTGTCTTGCAAGGGTGGTAAGCTCGCCGTGATTGGGTATGGTTATACCCACGTCGGCTTGCATCTCCTTAAAGATATTCTGGAGTGATGGAGGTGCAGGTACCCCCTTTTTTACCGAAAAGCAAAGACCGTGGGCCTGCCCTGCACCGTGATATGGGTCCTGTCCTATAATAACCACCTTGGTGTCCTTGAAGGAGGTCATTTTAAGGGCATTGAAAATATCGTGCATATCGGGATATATCCTGTGGGAGGAGTATTCACTTTTAAGAAAAGCTCTCAGTTTTTTATAGTAGGGCTTTTCAAATTCGTCGGCTAAAATGCCGTCCCAATCATTTCCCAGATTAACCATTTTTACTCCTTTAGCAATGAATATTTTTCCTTGAGCAGCAGTATCCTCAAAACGCTTTCATCAAGGCGTTCCTTGGTTATTTTACCGCTTTTAATTTCCTCTAATATTCCGTTATATGCGGCCACAAAGTCTTGTGGCATAAGCAAAATATCCGCACCTGCACAAAAGGCTTTTATTGCCGCATCCCTTGCACTGTAATGCTTGGTTATGGCCCCCATTGAAAGGGAGTCGGTAATAATTATTCCCTTAAACCCAAGCTCAACTCGGAGCTTATCGGTAAGCATTTCCTTTGAAAGTGAAGCGGGCACCGCCTCACTTGTGGCCTTGGGCAGGGTAATATGTGCCGCCATTATCATATCTGCACCCTTTTCAATGGCACTTTTAAAGGGTACTATCTCGGTGGACAAAAGCTGTTCCCAGGTCTTATTAAGGGTAACAAGACCGTTATGGGTATCACCCACGGTATCTCCGTGACCGGGGAAATGCTTTATACAGCTTATAACGTTATTGTCCTCAAGTCCCTTTACCGCATGGGGCAGAAGCCCCACTACCGTGGCGGCATCACGGCCAAAGGCACGACTGCCTATTACCGTGTTTGAGGGGTTAGTGTATATATCTGCAACAGGGGCGAAATCAAGATTAAAGCCGTAGTCCTTTAAATATTTGCCTATATAATTATAGGTTGAGTATACCTTATCAGAGCCCCCAAGATACAATGCGCTTCCAAAATTGGCAAGGGAAAAGGCGGGGTTATTTGAAAGTCTTGCAACGTTGCCGCCCTCCTCATCCACCGAAAAGAAGGGAGGAATATAGGTGTGACCTTTGAGTCCCTTTATAAGTGAGGTTAGCTGTGCAGGACTTACTGCATTGGCGGCAAACATAATAAAACCGCCTACAGGATACTTGCTCAGCGCCTTTTTAAGGTTGTCGTTTGCGGCGGTAACACTGCCTGCAAGCCTGCTTCCTGTGGCAGGGTCAATGTTCAGCGCTTCAGGATAAACTATAAAAAGCTGAGCAACCTTTTCCTCAAGCGTCATATCTGAAAGCAGCTGTTGTGGGGTGGACTCAGGGGGCACGGGCGGTGCCACCGTGGAGCTGACAGGAGGTGTACTCAAAGCACTGCTTTGCGGCTCAGCGCTGCTTTGAGCCTTGGAGGGGAAAGAGGAGGCTGAGCTTGTCTTATCGCCCTCAATTTGGCTGTCCGTCTGTTCGCTTTCCTCTTGGGACACGGTATGTATCGTGTCGGACGTATCTGATTCGGTGTTTTCTATGTCTGACCTACAGCCCCAAAGAGAAAAGCAAAGCACCACACAAAGAAAACCTGAAATAAAACGTTTCATTCTAAATTATTTAAGCTTAAAGAATTCTACCTCTTCACCCACAGGGCCTATGCAAAAGGCGATTCTTGCAGGTGTGGGGGGTGTGGTGGCAAACTCAATATCCTTAGGCTCAATAGTTATCAGGTAGCCTTCGGCACGGACAGCCTCTATAAAGGCATCGGGGTCGTCAACGGACAGTGCCATATGGCGAAGGGGTCCCTGCGTGGGCTTATCCTTACCCTTAGCAAATATCTCAAGCCAGCCTGCACCTGTGTCAAGCATAATGCCTGATTTCTGACCCTCTCCCCACTGCATGGCAACGGGAAGTCCAAGTATGCGGTGGTAAAAGTCCACTGTTTTCTCAAAAGCCTCAATACCTTGTGCCTCAAGGCAAATGTGCTGAATACCTGTAATTTTCATATTAACATCTCCTGTGAAAATGATATATATATCTATTCTAAATGATTTTGCCGCTTATTGCAACAAAAAACACCTTCTTATTTTAAGAGAAGGTGTTTTTCAGTTATATTCCTAAAAGCTTCATTGCGTTTTTGTGGGTAATGTCTGCCATTTCGGCGTCACTTAGCCCCAAACTGCTAAGCAGGCGCATTTCCATTTCTGCGGTGTGCCAAGGGGTATCGGTGCCGAAAAGCATTTTCTCACTGCCGTGTTTTTCAAGTATTTTCTCGGCATAATATTTAGGCATTGTACCGTACCCGAAGGAGGTATCAAAATAAATATCCTTGCCGCAAAGCAGCTCTAAAACCCCTTTGCCGCAGCTAACCCCGCCCCAGTGGGCTGCAACAACGGGAGAATCAAAGTGGCTTAGAGCCTTTAAAAGCCTTTCGGGAGTGGCGCCATAGGGTGGAGGAAAGCCGTAATCGTACCCTGCGTGAAACACCGTTATAAGTCCGAGCTGGGATATTTTTTTATAAATGGGCTTCATTTTTTCATCATCAACCATAAAGCCCTGATAATCGGGGTGAAGCTTAACCCCTTTAAGTCCCAGCGCCTTAATGCGCTCAAGCTCGTAAAGGGCATCCTCGGCATCGGGGAATACCGAACCAAAGGCAAAGATATCCTTACCGTTATTTATTTGGGCGGCAAAATCATTTACGCTTTTTTGTTGATGTGCGTTTGTGGCGATGCTTAGTACCACCGAAATATCGGTGTGGCTCTTTTCCATAGCCTCCTTAAGGGAGGAAAGGCTGCCATCGGTGTGGGGCTTCAGCCCTCCCGAAGCGAAGGAAAGCTTTTCCACCGCCTTTGCGGCTATTCTTTCGGGGAATGCGTGGGTATGAAAATCAATAAGCATAATTATCACTCGGAACTTAAAAAATTATAGTATTAGTATATCCAATTTTTCACATAAGTTCAAGAAAGAAAAGTTTTTCCTATTATAGTTGTACTGTGATTTTTATATCCCCCGTGTCGGCGTAAAGCTCACATTTGCCGCCGCTTGTTGTTTTGGGCACGTTAACTCTTCCCGTATCGCTTTTGGCGATAAATACCTTTTCGCTAAGCAGACTGCCCTTTATATCACCGGTATCAACCTCAACAAAAATTTCTGACGCATCGCAGCTATCAAACTTTACGTCACCGGTGCTTCTTGTAATGGTAAATTTTTCTTTTGCAATAACGTTTTTCAGGGTTATATTTCCCGTACTTCCCTTGGAGGTAACGGCGGTGCAGTTAATATCAGTAAGCTCGGTCCTTCCCGTGGAAACCGAAAGGTCAAGCGTGTTCGCAGTTATTCCCTTAACACGAATACTGCCTGTATCGGTTTTAATTTTTATGCGCTGTGCATCAGCATAGCAGGTTACCGTACCCGTGCTTTCCGAAATATCAATACCTTCAAAAGAAAAATCTTCTGAAAGCTGCACGTCACCCGTGTCGTTTTTTATTTCAAGGGCACCGTATTCTCCCTTTGGAATATTCACCGTTATTTTGGTTGATTTAAAGCCTATACCAATATACTCATACCATTTTCTTGTATCAACCATCTCAATTACAAGGGTATCATCCTGTACCGTTACGGTATGCTTCAAATTTGCCTGCTCACAGCAAATAACCTTTGGGGTGTCGGAGGGCACAAATAAAACGTCGGCAGTATCTGTTATAATGGAAATATTTTTAAAGGAATCCTCTATTTTATACTCATTAACTACGTATTTGTTGGTAGATAATTTTGTAAAATCCCAATTCAGCATTGCCATCACTCCCGTAAAAATAATGGCGCCTATAAGTAAAAGGGAGGCGGCAGAAATCAGCCATATTTTTGTTCGCTTATTCATTATGCTTCCTCCTTTTTAATGAAGCAGTTTTTTATTCCCACTGCAATTTTTTTTGTAAGTAATAAAGTGCCTCTTGTAGCAGCCTTGCAACCGAAAAAGACGAAAACAGATAGTCCTGCACAAATAAACCCTGCACCAAGCATAGCAAACCCTGACGGCAGATAGCCTTGAGCCATAAAAACTATCGCTGATATTATTCCGCCAAGGCCACAGCCTACAAGGGAGGCCCATATTGCCCACAGCGCAATAATAACAGACCAAAGCACAATATAAAGGGCAAATATCACCGCAAAAGCCGCAATTAAAAGGGAAAGCCATATGGGTGAGCCCAATATAAGAAGTACAATTTCCCAAGCCTTCATCCGTCTTTTAGGTTTAACTTTCTCCTTAAGAATTTTTGCAAGGGGGGTGTCGGTTAAAACCTGAGCAATAATTTCCTCCACCGTGCCTATTTGAGAAACTGCCTCTGCCTCAGAAAGTCCTTCCTCCATACCGTCGTCTATCAGCTCGCTGTAAAAGCTAAGGCGCTCCTTAACATCCTGTTCGGGTAATCCCCCCAGGCCATTCCTCAGCTGTTCAAGAAAGTCCTTCTTATTCATAACTATCCTCCTTGGTAACAAATCTATATATGGATAATATCTCTTTCCACTCTTTTTTAAAATCCTCAATACGCTTTATGCCTTCATCCGTAATACGGTAATATTTTCTAAGTCTGCCACCATGCTCTGCAGTACGCACGGTAAGCATACGAGCGGTCTCCAAGCGTTTAAGAATGGTATACAGTGTGGATTCGGAAAGCTGAATATAAGGCTTCATATCCTTTATTATTTTATATCCGTAGGAATCCTCATCCTTTATGGCGGCAAGAACACATACGTCTAAAAGTCCCCGTTTTAACTGAATGTCCATAGAATACCTCCTGTCACACAATACATCATATCACGAAGTATTATTTTTGTCAATAAAAATATGGTGGCAGTTTTCTGCCACCATTTTGGTAGAGTTATGAAATGACCTTTTCTGCGAAACGATTATAGTTGTTTTTGCTTTGCAAATATTCCGAGGTAAAACCCAATATTCTCAAAAGGGCAATTCCCTGTATTCTCCTTTTAAATCATAGTAACTCTGCTTTTTCCTCATCTCTGCCCGTGCTTTTTTCTTTCTTGCTCTATCCTTTTTCTGTTTTTTTAATTGTTAGTGTTTCTTCGGTACAAAAGATAAAGTGTAAGCAGCAAAATTAATGGAATAATTACAACTGTTATAGTTGCGAGCAACATTAAAATATCGTTTGCGGCTGCAACACCGCATCTTGCTATTCCACCTGAAGATATATAGTCGGATATATCTCCCCAGATTTTCAATTTTTCATCATATATACCACCGCTGCCACTAGTATACCATATACCTCTTATTGCACCTATTGCATAAAATGAAGATAACACGAAAAAGCTGCCCAATAAAATATCTAGTATGCGTGGCTTTCGGTTATAAAAAACAAGCTTTACCGCAAGATATACAAAAAATACCGCTATTAAGAGCTCAAAGCTTGATAAAAATTCAAACATATAAACAGAATAACTGTTAATTATTCCGAGTTTACTAAAAGCAATATAACCCGAAACGAATAAAAATGGTATAAAGCAAAGTAATAATAGCTTTTGCTTCTTAAATGCTTTAAATAGGCCGAATCCCACACCTGAAGGAAGTGCAACCAAAAAGCATATCGGCATTATTACTAAAGGAACAGCGAATAGAGAATTAATCAGATAACGCGAAAAAGGAACTAAAGAATTTGATGTCAATTCAGCTAAAACAGAGAAATTTTGGAAAGTTGGCTTTCTCGGCATAAGGTTAGGAAAAACAAATAATTCATCAAGCGGCATAAACGCTTTTAATAAATACATTATGATAAAAATCAAAATCGAAACGAACAACTGCAAGGCAATGGCAAAGGTTATAAATCCTAACACCTTAAATGTGATAGAATTAGAATTAATATTTTTGCAAAGTGTCCAAAAGCCGAAAGCAACAGAACAAACCAGCACACACCAACAGATAAGCATTATTAAGCCTATAATCAAAATCGCATAGGCAAATCCTGCTTCGTACCTCATCAGGAGGTAATCATTAAATATCGTATAAAGCCAATCGGCAGAATAATTCGTTGATGGAAAGCCAATAATACCAGTTACAATACCTCCGCCGCTATACATCAATACAGGAATTAAACAAACTGCAATTGCAGTTCCTAAAAAACTGTGCTTCATTCTTGTGAGAATATATGTAATTGAAAACACGGGTGCCAAGCAATAAAGCCAAAGTGCAATTACCGCTAACACCATTGCGTGCGATTCTTTAAATATTATAGGCTCGTTTATAATCGATGCATTTATAAGAAAATTATTTAATATTCCGTAACTATCCCCACTAAAAAATATATTGAAAAAATTCGGTAGCATAGCGCAAACGCTTATAAGAGAAAATGCGCACATAACGCCGAGTCCAAACGGTAACTTAAGTCTTGCTGTAAAAATCGCAGGCAAAACAGCTGTAAAAATAAGCAATAACACAACAACACAAACCATAAAAACCGTATTGCCAAGACATTTTTGAATCACTTCATCTTTAAATATGCTTGAGTAATTTTCAAAGCCTACAAATGTTGGTTTTTCTAACATATCAAATTTGGTAAGGCTGTAAAAATTTTTTTCCATTAAGTTATATAAGCCGAATATTGCTACAATAAATACGGGTATTTGAAAAAATATTCCGAACGGTGAATTTATCTTCCTGTTTTTAAAAACTTCGCTCATATGCAACCTCCAAAATTAAATCTACACCTTTCTTATTTTATTATATATAGCCACATATTTCAACAGCTTTATTTTATCTATTATTAAATTTTTTCCTTACGAAGCAAAAAGGAAGATTAATTACAAAAACGACCTTATGCGGCACTCGATTTCGTGCTACATAAGGTCGTTGTATTTTTTTATTTTCACAAAATTTTAAGGATGTTAAATTTTACCCTTTTTACCTATTTTGAGGATATTTCACTTTACTCCATAACAACTTTGCTTATTCAAATTCTATTGTTCCAACAGGCTTGGGAGTAATATCCATAAGCACACGGCTTATGCCCTTAACCTCGCTTGTGATTCGTGCAGTTATGTGGTGTAGCAGGGCATAGGGTATCTCTTCAATGGTGGCAGTCATAGCATCGGTGGTGTTTACCGCGCGGATAACGGCGCACCAGCCGTCAAGTCTCTTGCCGTCAATAACGCCTACGGCCGTCATATCGGGAATGGCAATAAAATACTGCCATACCTTTTCAGCAAGACCGTTTTTATCAAACTCCTCACGAAGAATTGCATCTGCCTCACGCAGAGCGTGAAGCCTGTCTCTTGTGATAGCACCAAGGCATCGGACCCCTAGACCGGGGCCTGGGAAGGGCTGACGGTAAACCATACCGTGGGGCAGGCCCAAAGCCTCACCAACAACGCGAACCTCGTCCTTGAAAAGAAGCTTAACGGGTTCGCAAAGCTGCATTTCCATATCCTCAGGAAGTCCGCCAACATTATGGTGAGCCTTAACACCGTCGGATTCCAAAATATCGGGATAAATTGTTCCCTGAGCAAGGAAGGAAATACCCTCAAGCTTGGCCGATTCTTCATCAAAAACCTTAATGAACTCGCCGCCGATAATTTTTCTTTTCTTTTCGGGGTCAGATACACCCTCTAAAAGGGAAAGGAAGCGGTCGGTGGCATCAATATAAATAAGGTTTGCATCAAGTCCGTCTTTAAAAACTTCAATAACCTGCTCACTTTCACCCTTGCGCATAAGGCCGTGATTTACGTGAACACAGGTGAGTTGCTTGCCTATTGCCTTAATAAGCAGTGCGGCAACTACGGAGGAGTCAACACCGCCTGAAAGGGCAAGGAGAACCTTTTTGTCCCCAACCTGTGCGCGCACCTCATTCACAGCCTGTTCAATAAAGGCGTTGGCTAATTCTAATGTTGTAATTCGTTCCATATTTTCAGGACGAACATTGGTATCAAGATACATAATTTTTCATCCTCTCGAAAATTAGTTAGTATAGTTATCAAAATAGCCCTGAACAAGAACAACAGGTGTGCCCTTATCGCCTGAACCTGAGGTCAGATCGCAAAGGGAGCCGATAAGATCGGTAAGCTGACGGGGGGTAGTACCCTGAGCCGCCATATTACCCACAAGGCTGCTGCCGTCCTTTTTCTTAATGGATTCGGAGATAGCCTTCTTAAGCTCATCACCGGAAAGGTCTTTATAATCGTTATCAGCAAGGTACTTAAGCTTAAGCTCGTTGGGGGTACCTATAAGACCTTCAGTAAATGCGGGGGAAACAACGGGGTCGGCAAGCTCCCAGATTTTACCCTGAGGATCCTTAAATGCGCCGTCACCGTAAACCATAACCTCAACGGTTTTACCTGTGGCGGCCTTAATACGGGATTGCACGTCAAGAACAAGGTCTTTGCACTCCTTGGGGAAGAGCTTTATCATATCCTCTGTTGACTTGTTGGAGCCCAGCAGACCGTATTTTTCATTATATCCGCTGCCATTAACGGGGGCATTCATAATATCATCAAGACCACATACGACCTTGGCGCCTGCCTCCTTCAAAAGACGCTTGGTACGAGCGCGGGTGTGAATATCACAGGTAAGGATATGGTCAGCATAGTCTAAAATAGCCTTGGGCTGATTAGCAAAAATAATTTCAACCTCAGCGCCCATCTCCTTAATAAGGTCAGCATAGTACTGAACATAGTCAACACCTGTAAAGGCAAGCTTCTGAACGCCGAAAACCTCGCGATAGCGCTCTAAAGAGAGCACATCGGAATAAGGATTAATTCCTGCGGCATCAATAAGATCATAGGTTGCAAGAGAATTACCAACCTCATCAGAGGGGTAGCTGAGCATAAGAACAATTTTTTTGGCACCCTTAGCAATACCGCGAAGGCAAATGGCAAAACGGTTACGGGAAAGAATGGGGAAAATAACACCAATGGTTCCTCCGCCAAGCTTTGCCTTAACATCGGCCGCAATATCATCAACCGATGCATAGTTACCCTGAGATCTTGCTACGATAGATTCGGTCATAGCAATAACATCACGGTCGCGAAGCTCAAAGCCTTCAATCTGGGCGGCTTCAAGTACGCTGTTGCTTACGAGCTGTGCAAGGTCATCACCCTGACGGATGATTGGGCAACGGATACCGCGGGATATCGTGCCGACTCTGCGATCTTTGTTCTCCATATTTCATTATCCTTTCTTAGGGACGAACAAAAAGTTCTGTATCCCTCAACAACTAATTATTATACTCAATTTATCGATAAATTTCAAGATTTTTTGCGTATTTTTTTGCTTTTTATTCGTAAAAATCCTAAAAGTGTATGATTTTATTTTTATGCAAAATAACAATGCTTTACTTATCATAGTTTTTATGGTATAATCTGGAAAAAATCGGGAGGTTTAATCAATGGTAAAGCATATTATTTTATGGTCATTAAAGGAAGATATTGATAAGGAAAAGGTAAAGCAGGGAATAAAGCAGGGACTTGAGGGCCTGCTTGGAAAAATTGAAGGCTTAACCGAAATAAAAGTGTATACCAAAGGCCTTGCAAGCTCTAATGCCGATTTAATGCTTGATTCGACCTTTGAAAGTGAGGCCGCACTCAAGGCTTACGCCGTGCATCCTGAGCATGTTTACATAGCGGATACCTTTGTGCGCCCCTTTACCGCTACTCGCAGTTGTCTTGATTTTGAGGTGTAAAAAGTTTCAATTAAAAAAAGGAGATGTAAAAAAACGGAGTTTTTTTGCATCTGACTTTTTTGGGGCTCGAAAAAAATGCGCAGAATGAACAAACCGAGCCAAAATAAAGCCGAACGCTTTATTTTGGGCTACCCGAAGGCGTACAAAGGTACTCCGAGGGCGAGGTTTGTTTATAGCATAAAACGCAAATACTTCGTTTTTGTCTGCTTTTTCTGATTTTTATAGTTTTAAAGGGTTTCTTTGGTAGTTTAAAA
This sequence comes from Acutalibacteraceae bacterium, assembly GCA_045531585.1. Classification (GTDB taxonomy): domain Bacteria; phylum Bacillota; class Clostridia; order Oscillospirales; family Acutalibacteraceae; genus SIG587. The sequence goes on along the minus strand of JAZSEH010000022.1, from coordinate 38,849 downwards.
CCGAAAGAAACCCTTTGTTTATCTTGTTTTATGCGGTCTGCACTTTTTTTACAGCCCCTTTTCATTTTTTGTGATGGTTTACATAATAGCCGAGAGAATAAGCATCTCCCTTATCCGCGGATAAATTATATCAAGATCTCCTGCAGGCAGGGGATTAACGCCGCTGCCTATTTCAACGGTAAAGCCGGGGCGATTAAACTCCTCAATAAACCAGTCCTTAAAGCCGCCTCCTACCGCAAGTCCCATGGGAAAATCAAGGGCATATCCTGAGGAGGTTGCCATTATCTGCGCCATTTTTCGGGCTCTGGGAGGCTCCTTTTCACCGTAGGACCAATAAATCACCTCACCTTGCGAGTGAAAGGCCACCACGTGGCGTATTCGGTGACTCCTGCAAAGCTCGGTAAGGGCTATTGTTTCAGGCTCGCTTTCGGGGGAGTAGCCGCCAAAGCGTGTCATAGCAGGTCCCGTTATACCCTTTTCCAGCTCCATTTTTTTAAGCTCCTTCCAGCCTGCAGGAAAATTATGGTTAATATCAACGCCCCGTGCGTTGGCGTTCCATTTTTCATATTTTCCACCGCTAATACTCCTGACCGCCCCTTCAAGATAACCGCTGCCTGCGGGTCCGTGCAGGGCAATCTCACAGCCGTCGGGATTAACGAGGGGAACTATTATAAGTCCCCGTCCGGTCATGGCACGCCGTGCATTAAGTCCCGAAAACTCAAGGTCGCTTTCCAGCGCCTCGCAAAGCTCCTCGGTAAATCTTAGCAGTAGATTGCAGGTAATTCGTTCACTTCCGTGAAAGGCGGCGGTGAAAAGGGCATATTCCTTAGCTCTGCCAATTTTAAGCATAGGTATGTCCCTGCCTACACAGCTTCGGCCTATAACGCTGTATCTGAGGCTGGGGTATTTTTCCAAAAGCAAGCGTATGTTTTGTTTGACATTGGCGTAATCATAGTCTATACTATTTATAATCTGTGACATTTAATTTCACTCCCATCACACTATATTTATGAAGGAAAAGTCAGTATAATGAATCTTGAGGAAAAAACCCTACAGCGAAATATTATTTATACAGGTCGCGTTATAAGAATACGACAGGATACCGCCCTTTTGCCTGACGGAAAAACTGCAGGCAGGGAGGTTGTGGAGCACCCCGGCGGTGTCTGTGTTGCCGCGGTGGATGAAAAGGATAATCTGCTTCTTGTTAAGCAATTCCGTTACCCTTATAAGGAGGAATTGTTAGAGATTCCTGCAGGCAAGCGAGATAAGGCGGGGGATGATGACCCACTTACCTGCGGCAAGCGTGAGCTTAAGGAGGAAACCGGCTACACCGCTAAGGAGTATATAAGCCTTGGTGAGCTTTATCCCACCCCCGGCTACTGTGATGAGGTAATTTATATGTTTGCCGCTAAAAATCTTACAGCAGGGGAGCAGTGCCCCGATGAGGATGAGTTTTTAGACCTTGTGCGTATCCCCTTTGAACAGGCTGTGGAAATGGTGCTTTCTGGTGAGATTAAGGATGCCAAAACTCAGACTGCCATATTAAAGCTTAAAATTTTAAAGGAAAAAGGTAAATTTTAGGGGGAATAAAAATGATTTGTGAAAAACATTATATAACCGATGATAAGGAAGTAGTGCTTGTAAGCTACTGCCACGAAGCCAATAATGAAATGCCAAACAGGCCCAGTTTTCCTGCGGTGGTTGTTTGTCCCGGCGGCGGATATAATATTTGCTCCCCCCGTGAGGCAGACCCTATTGCAATGCACTACAGCGCGGCAGGATACAATACCTTTGTGCTTTATTACAGTCTAAGGGAAAAAGCAGTGTTCCCACGAAGCCTTTTAGACCTTTGCGCCGCTATGAAATTTATCCGCCAAAATGCCGATAAATTCTGTGTTAAAGAGGATAACATTGCAGTTTTGGGCTTTTCTGCAGGCGGTCACCTTGCCGCAAGCCTGGGCGTTCATTGGAATAACCCCGAAATTATGGAAAAATCGGGTTGTTTAAAAGGTGAAAATAAGCCTAATGCCCTTATTTTAGGCTATCCCGTTTTATCCTCCTCCTGGATTGAAAACTCGGGTAATTTAAAGCGTATAATGGGTGAAAACGCCGATTTTGATAAACGCTATAAGGACCTTAATCTTCAGGTATGTGTAAGTGAAAGCACACCTCAGGCCTTCCTGGTTCACACCGTTCGTGATAATTCCGTTCCCGTAGAGGATAGCGTTAAATTTGCCTCGGCTCTTATTGAGAAGGGCGTTCCCTGTGAGCTTCACCTGTTCCCCAACGGCGGCCACGGTCTTGCTGACGGTACTGCTTTAACAAACACGGGTGGCGGTGATAAATCCTTCGCACAGTGGATACCCCTTTCAATAAATTGGCTTAATCGCCTTTTTGAAAATCCCGAGGAGGCAAACGCTCCCCTTGGTAAAGCTAAGTATTCATCAAAACTTTAATAAAAAACACGGATGAGCATTAAAAATTGTTCATCCGTGTTCTTTTATATACCATATACCTTTTTAGCGTTCTCGCTAAATATTTTTTTATTATCCTCATCACTTAAATTAAGGGATAAAAAGCGTTCTATTTCCTTATCGGGTGCCCACATAGGGTAATCGGTGCCGAAAAGAATTTTATCGGGAGTAAATTTAGCAACAAGGGGCCTTGCGGCATCTACGCCGATAAAGGGGAAGGTGGAGGAGCAATCAACAAAAAAGTTTTCAAAGCCGCAAAGCTTATTTGCCGCTTCCTCCCAAACGGAAAATCCGCCAAAGTGGGCGCCCACCACCGTTAAATGGGGAAAGGCACGAAGTACGGGAATAAGGCGGTTGGGATTTGAAAAATCATAACGGCTATCCCCCGTATGAATAAGCATAGGCAGACCGTGCTTTTGACAAAGCTCATACATTTCAAAGCACTTTTCATCATCTAATGCGAAACGCTGAATATCAGGGTGAAGCTTTACACCGTGAAGACCAAGCTCCAAAATATGCTCAACGTCACCCTTAATATCCTCGCTGTCGGGGTGCAGGGTGCCAAGACCTGAAAGCTTATCGGGATGCTGTGCAACGCTTTCGGCAATAAAGCAGTTTATGCTTCTTACCTGCTTAGGAGTTGTTGCAACCGACTGAACTATAAAACGGTCAATACCGCAGGGCACACCGCGCTCCATTAAATCGGTGTAGGTGCCTATACACTCTGAGGTAACGTCATAAAAGGCATCGGTGCCTGCCACCGCCTTGGTTACTATCTTTTCGGGGTAGATGTGGCAATGGGAGTCAATAACGTAATATTTGCCATTTACCATTATTTGCTCACCTTAAGACCAAGACGTGCCGCGGCATCCTCACGCATTTTGTATTTTAAAATCTTTCCTGCGGCGTTCATGGGAAAGCTGTCCATAAATTCGATATAGCGTGGCACCTTGTGTCTTGCCATATTGGCACCGATGTAGGCCTTCATTTCATCCTCGGTCATGCTTTCACCCTTTTTCAGAATGATGCAGGCCATAATTTCCTCACCGTACTGCTCGTCGGGAACGCCGATAACCTGAACGTCGCTTACCTTATCGCAGGTGTAGATGAATTCCTCTATCTCCTTAGGATAGATGTTTTCACCGCCGCGGATTATCATATCCTTAAGGCGGCCCGTAATGCGGTAGTTACCCTCTGCCGTTCTGCAGGCAAGGTCGCCTGTATGGAGCCAGCCGTCCTTATCAATAGCCTCGGCAGTGGCGGTGGGCATTTTGTAATAGCCCTTCATAATGTTATAGCCTCGGGCTACAAATTCACCTGTAACCTCATCGGGACAGTCCTCACCCGTTTCGGGGTCTATTATCTTACACTCAACGTTTGCAAAGGCACTGCCCACCGTTTCGGTACGAACCTCAAGAGAATCGTAATAGCTGCTCATTGTGCATCCGGGGCTTGCCTCGGTCTGACCGTAAACAGATACTATTTCCTTCATATTCATAGCCTCGGTGGCCTTTTTCATAAGGTCGGCAGGACAGTTTGAACCAGCCATAATGCCAACACGCATATATGAAAAATCGGTCTTTTTAAAATCCTTGTGCTGCATCATTGCAATGAACATTGTGGGAACACCGTTGAAGGCGGTAATATGCTCATTGTGAACGCAGGAAAGGGCGGGACCGGGGGAGAAGTAGGGCAGGGGATACATTGTGGTACCGTGGGTCATACTTGCAGTCATGGAAAGCACCATACCGAAGCAGTGGAACATAGGCACCTGTATCATCATACGGTCGGCTGTGGATAAATCCATATGGTCGCCAATGTATTTACCGTTGTTTACAACGTTGTAGTGGGTCAACATAACGCCCTTGGGGAAGCCCGTTGTACCTGAGGTGTACTGCATATTACAAACGTCGTCCTTATCAACGGCCGCCGCCATACGGTAAACCTCAGAAAGGGGAACCTGAACCGAGCGTGCAACGGCCTCACTCCAGGTCATACAGCCCTTCTGCTTAAAGCCAACGGTAATAACGTTACGCAGGAAGGGAAGTTTTTTACTGTGCAGGGGCTGACCTGCCTTTAAAGTTCCCAGCTCGGGACACAGGCGTGCAATAATATCGCCGTAGCTGGTGTCCTTAGCACCCTGCGTCATAATAAGAGTGTGTGTATCGGACTGCTTAAGCAGATACTCGGCTTCGTGAATTTTATAGGCGGTGTTCACCGTAACAAGCACGGCACCAATCTTTGTGGTTGCCCAGAAAGCAATATACCACTGGGGCACGTTACTTGCCCAAACCGCAACCTTACTGCCTGCCTTAACGCCCATACTTACAAGGGCACGGGCAAAGGTGTCAACATCATCTCTAAACTCGCTATAAGTGCGGGTGTAATCAAGGGTGGTGTATTTAAAACAGTATTGGTCGGGGAATTCCTCAACCATACGGTCAAGCACCTGTGAGAAGGTGGCGTCAATCAGCAGGTCCTTTTTCCATACAAACTTACCTGTATGTGCCCTGTTATAATAAAGGGTGGGCTCATTTTTAGAGGTGTCGGAGAACTGCTTCATAAAGTTTATAAACTGTGAGAATATTATCTCCATATCGTCCAGCTCCTCACACCAGGTGGGGTCCCAAACAAGGGAGATAAAGCCGTCATAGTTTACCGAGCGCAGGGCAAGCATCATTTCCTTTATGGGAAGAGCGCCCTCACCTGCAAGGCAGTAGTTTATCTTGCCGTCAATACTTTCGGCATCGCTGAAATGTACGTGACGAACGTAGGCACCCAGATTTTTAATAACGACGTCAGGCCCCTCACCGCACTCAAAGTAAGCGGCGGATAAATTCCACAGTGCCGCTAAATTATCACTTGCAAAGCTGTCAAGCAGGGTGCGAAGTGCGGCGGTGTCTGAAAAAAGACCGGAGGTCTCAATAAGCAGACATATTCCTGCCTCCTCAGCGGTAGGGAGAGCCTTTTCAATTATGCTGCATACCTGCTTGGTAGCGGCCTCGTCACCCACAGGTGCGGTAGCCTTTAAGCGGATACAGGAAATTCGCAGATTCTGTGCTATTTCTATGCAGGACTCAATTTCCTGAACGCAGGCCTCGGCTTCCTCGGTGGCAACGTTGCATACCGTATCAATGCAGGGAAGCTGTAATTTTTTCTCATATAAACGGCGCACTGTGGCCGCGGCGGTGTAATCGTGAAAGGCACCGTCTCTTTCGGTGAAAAGGCGATTATAAATATTGTGCAGTTCAATGCCCTCAAATTTCAGGTCAACCGCAACGTTGCAAAATTCATCAAAGGTGCTGTCATGCCAGCCCTTGGTAGAAAAAGAAAACTTCATTTTAAATTTAAGCCTCCTCGTAAACTATCTTGTTAATTGCACTCACATAGGCGCGTATACTTGCTCCAATAATATCGGTGGAGATACCGTTGCCCGAGTAAAGATTACCCCCTGAACGCAGCTTAACAATGGCACTACCAAGAGCCTGCTTGCCCTCGGTAACCGATTGAATCTGAAAATCGTCAAGCTCATAGTGGGTGCCGATAATGCTTTCAATAGCCTTAAATGCGGCATCAATGGGGCCGTCGCCCATCTGTACGCCCTGAATCTCCTTACCGTCCTTTTCCAGAGTAAGCTGGGCGCTGGAGGAGATAATGTTACCGCTGTTTACAACATAGTTAATCAGCTTATAGGTTGCAGGTACTTGGAGAGCAACACTGGCAATAATGGCCTCAAGCTCCTTAGCACCTACGTCCTTTTTATCTGCAACGCGGCAGAACTCCTCGTAAACCTTTGCCTGATCATCCTCAGATAAATCATAGCCAAGCTTTGCGGCGGCGGTGATAACGGCAGAAATATCGTCCTTAGCGTCAAGATGTAGACTGGTTTCCTCGGTTGTGGCCACATGCATAGCGGATTTATCATTTTTGGTATTTTCGCTTATCCACTGAATCTGCTTAACCGTTCTGTGGAGTTCGGTTGTCTTTATATCGGAGTAAAAACCGTAATCATTTCCGCAATTTTTAACCATATCAGAGAAGGTCTCAAGGGGAACACCGTTACCGTCTATATCGGCCTTAATGCACTCGATACCCTTGCGAACACTAAGAATCGCCTGAGCGGCGGCAAGACCGTTTTTATTATTACAGCGTACTCCCATAGGAACGCTTATATTTTCTTTTATGGAAGCGGCAAAGGCGGCAAAATCATCAGGCATCATATCTCCTGTGCTGTCACAAATGCACACCCTTGTTGCTCCTGCCTCTACTGCAGCGGCAAGGGCGGTGTTTAAAAATTCCTTTTCAGCGCGTGTGGCGTCTACCGCACAAAACTCAACGTCACTGCAGCTTTTTCTTGCGGAGGTAATGCACTCGGTTATCCATTCAAGCATTTTAGGCGCCTTTTTGCGGCTTATATACTCCATACCCACGGTAGACATAGGCAGCTCTATTCTTATGCAGGGCTTTGCCGTACCGCTAAGAGCGGCGGCGGCATTTTCAATGCTCTCCATAGTGGAGCCTGCCGCTACAGAAAGAATACTGTTTTTTACAAAGGAGGAAACGGTGCGTACAAAAAGAATATCGGTGCGCTCGTCCTCAATTTCAGGCAATTCAATGGTATCAACACTTAGCTTTTCAAGCTGACGTGCAATCTCTATCTTCTCCTTAAAGGAAAAGGTGCTGTTTTCCTGTGTAAGTGTGTTGTCAATAATTCTGATTTTCTGCATTTCATTCTTTCCTTTCAAAAATGTTCTGCCACATAAAAAGTCCCTGAGGCTGGGACATCCAACCTCAGGGACGAATAACAATTCGCGGTACCACCCTGATTACCGTAAAACACGGTCACTCACTAAGGCTCCAACAAGCCTTCTGCCAAGATAACGGGGCAAGCCGTAGTTGCTTACAATAAATTTCGGCAACTCTGCTCCGGAATGAGACTTTTCGGTTCGTTTCCTACCGCCTTGCACCAAACGACGGCTCTCTGAAAGGAAGTGGTGAATCAAAAATAATTCCTTCATCGCATTTGAAAAATTTTTATGTATTATATCACAGTAAAAATTATTTGTCAACCCTTTTTTATTATTACAATACCCTTGGGTGCATCTACGGTGGTTTCAATATTTCCATTCTCTAATCGGTGATGTGAAACGCTGACAGTGCCCAAAGGAGTAGGGAAGGTTCCCCTTGCCCAGGAAAGACCGCCAAGGTCGGGAGAAATTGTAATTTCCTTGCAACCTGCCTTTGTAACGCTTATTCCAAGAACCTTTTCTGCGAGAAAAGCGGTGGGACCGCTGCTCCAGCCGTGGCATAGGCTATGCCGTAGTCCCTTGTAGCAAAATGCGCCGAAGTCAGCGTGAATATCACTTTTGCCTTCGGGTACTATTTCGTTAATAGGAGCCGCATTATCAAGCCAGGATATATCGAAATCCTCCCAAAAGGTTGTGGCTCCCATATTCAGCATACCGCCGTAATATTCCTTTAGCATATCCAAGGCACCGGCAACACTGTTTTTAGCGGCAACGGTTAAAATATAATAGCTCATAAAGGTGGACATACCCTTTGCGCCACCCTCTAAAATAAATTCGGCGGCTTTTTCTGTATCGGTAAAATCTGCAAGGGCTAAAACGGCGGCAGTTTGCTTTGCACCGAAGAACGAATATTTTCTTTTTCCCATAGCCTCAAGCTTTTGATTACATTCCTTTTGAACAGCCTTGTCTCCAAGTTCACCCGAAAGCTTAGATGCGGCCTTAAGGCCCAAGCCTAAAAGACCCTTAACTCCTTGTGCCCCTGCTTCATTTGTGCTTGTGGGCCAGTCAAGGAATTTATAATCAAAGGTATCACTTCCGTTAGAGGATATATAATTTAAAATCTGACGGATAAGCCCTAAAGCATATTCCTTGTTTTGGTTCAAAAATTCCTTGTTACCCGTGTAAAAATACCAATCCCAAAGTATGCATAACCACCATATAGAGTAGGTTGGATATCCGTTCATAAATTCGGGAGAGGGGGTAGTTTTTCTCGCAAAATTTATGGTATCGGTCATAATATCGCTGTCACCAAAAACGGTTTTAACGGTTAACATCTCCGGGTGCATATCACCAACCCACACAAGGCGGTCTCTTTTAATACCGTCCCACAAATATCTTTGCATACATAAATGGCAGGTGTAAGCACAGGTATTGTAGATATCGTTTAAAATCGGGTCGTTGCACTCAAAGCTTCCCTTATATTCAATATCATTATAAACAAAAACTGCCATAATGCTTTTAAGGGAAAGAGAAACATTCTTTCCAAGTAATTTAATTTTAGCAAAACGAAAGCCTGTTTCACCAAAGGTCTGGTCACTGTAGCTCATAATGGAGGTATTAAAATCTCTGAGTGTGTGGTCGTTTGTTGCACCCTTTTCACCAACATCACTCATTGTCTCAGATACCGATTCGCCAAAGGTTATATGTACCTCAGCACAGCCATTTGTGGCAGAAAAGCCCAAAATCCGAAGACCTCCGTTAATTTCTCTGCCAAAATCAAGGATAATGGCGGCGGTTTCTTCATGGGCATTTGAAAGGGTAACACAGGAGCTTTCCTTTAAGGTTACCTGAGGAAGCTTCTCTTTAAGCAGATACTCTGCATTTTTTACGTCGCCAAAGGTGGCAACAACCCTTACGGGAAGTATATCCTGCCTTATTCTTTTATCGGTATAGGTTGAGTTGATTTTTTCTGAAAGCCTCATTAAATCACCTCCGGTAAATTTCAAAAAAAGTATATCATAGATAGAAAAACTATGCAATAAAAAAATCCGATTTTTAAAATCGGATTTTTTGTCATTATATCTGGTAGGTCCAGCCGAAGGTGTCCTCAATTTTGCCCCACTGAATACCTGTTAAGGTATCGTAAAGCATCTGGGTAACCTTGCCTATTTCACCGTTATTTACGGTGTATTTCTTATCCTTGTAGCAAAGCTCACCAATGGGGGAAACAACTGCGGCGGTACCGCAACCCCAAGCCTCTTCAAGGGTGCCGTTTTCCATAGCAGCGGCAAGCTCGTCAATGCTAAGCAGTCGCTCACTTACCTTGTAGCCTGCTTTTTTAAGAACCTCAATACAGGACTTTCTTGTAATACCGGGGAGAATGGAGCCCGAAAGCATAGGTGTGATAACCTCGCCGCCGATTTTGAACATAACGTTCATAGCGCCAACCTCTTCAATGTACTTGCGCTCAACACCGTCAAGCCAAAGCACCTGAGAGTAACCCTTCTGTTCGGCGCGTTCACCTGCGCGGTTGGATGCGGCATAGTTACCGCCACACTTGGCGTAACCTGTACCTCCGCGAACTGCGCGAACGTCCTCATCCTCAATCATAATCTTAACAGGATTAATGCCCTCCTTGTAATAGCTTCCAACAGGGGATGCAATTATAACGAAGGTTGCATTATGAACGGCGTGAACACCGAGGGTTTCATCGTTACCAAACATAAAGGGACGAAGATAAAGGGAGGTACCCGGTGCGCTGGGAGTCCAGTCCTGCTCCATTTCTACAAACTTTGTAAGAACCTCAAGGGCTAAATCCTCAGGGATTTGGGGCAAACAAAGTCTGTCTGCAGAGTTATTCATTCTACGGATATTTTCCATAGGTCTGAACATCTGAACCTTGCCGTCTGCACGGCGGTATGCCTTTAAGCCCTCGAAAATTTCAGAGCCGTAGTGAAGTACGGTGGAGGCAGGGTGCAGAGAAATGTTTGCAAAGGGAATAATCCTTGCATTGTACCAACCCTTTTCACGACTAAAGTCCATCATAAACATGTGGTCGGTAAAGAATTTACCAAAGCCAAGGGTTGAAGCCTCAGGCTTAACCTTGGGTGCAGCTGTTTTTGTAATAGAAATATTCATATTTATTACTCCTCATAATCAGCGCCGAGTTTCAGCGCTTTAAGGTTTACTTCAAGCATATCCGCGTGCTTCGGGGGAATAACCTTTGCCATTGTGGCTTTAAGGCTTTCCTCGTCATACTCGCCAAGCACCTTTAAAATCTTACCCATAATAATCATATTAGCAAGGGTGGGCATACCGTTTTCACCTGCAAGACGGGTTGCAGGAACATAGTATGCGGTAATATCATCACGGGCTACCTTGCGCTCAATAAGTGCGGAATCGGCAAATACAAGACCGCCTGCATTAACGTCATTTTCAAACTTATCAAGGCTGGGCAGATTCATTGCAACCAAAATATCGGGATTTGAAACAATGGGGGAGCCAACGGCCTCATCGCTGACTATTACCGAGCAGCTTGCAGTACCGCCGCGCATTTCGGGACCGTAGGAGGGAAGCCAACTAACGTTTTTACCCTCGGTCAGACCCTTGTAGGCAAGAAATTTACCTGCAAAGAGAATACCCTGACCGCCGAAACCGGAAAACAGAAAATTCTTTGTACTCATTATTTTTCCTCCTTTGCGGCAGAGCGATCCTTATAAACGCCAAGGGGATAGTAGGGAAGCATATTGTCATCTATCCACTTAAGTGCCTTCTGAGGAGTCATACCCCAGTTGGTGGGACAGGTGGAAACAACCTCAACAAGGGAGAAGCCCTTGCCGTCTATCTGATTCTGGAAGGCCTTTTTAATAGCCTTTTTGGCGTTTTTAATATTCTTAACGTTGTTTACGGTAACGCGCTCAAGATATTCGGGACCCTCAAGCTCACTGAGCATCTCGCAAACCTTAACGGGATAACCGCAATGCTTAACGTCACGACCGTAGGGGGAGGTCTGGGTTACCTGACCGGGAAGGGATGTAGGAGCCATCTGACCGCCTGTCATACCGTAAATGGCGTTGTTAATGAATATAACGGTTATATTTTCATTTCTTGCGGCAGAGTGTACGGTTTCTGCCATACCAATGGAGGCAAGGTCACCGTCACCCTGATAGGTGAATACAATATGATTCTCAGGGTCGGCACGCTTAACACCTGTAGCAACTGCAGGTGCTCTTCCGTGAGCGGCCTCAATCATATCACAGTTAAAATAGTTATATGCCATAACAGAGCAACCAACGGGAGCAATACCAATGGTCTTGCCCTCAATGCCCAGCTCATCAATAACCTCGGCAACAAGGCGGTGAACAATACCGTGTGTGCAACCGGGGCAGTAATGCATGGGAACATCTGCTAAAGCTTTGGGTTTATCAAATACTACCATTATTTTGCACCTCCGTTTTCTGCTGCAGCCTTAATAGCCTCAAGCACCTGATTTGGAGAAGGAATCATACCGCCAACACGGTTGCAAAGGGTTACGGGAACCTTACAGCTTGTTGCAAGGCGGATATCCTCAATCATCTGTCCCATAGAAAGCTCAACACTAATAACGGATTTAACCTTATCGGCGGCCTTCTCAAAGGGCTTTACAGGGAAGGGCCACAGGGTAATGGGACGAATCATACCAACCTTAATGCCCTGCTTTCTGGCCTCGTTAATGGCGTTTTTGGAAACACGGGCGGCAATACCGAAAGCGGCAATGCAAATTTCGGCATCCTCCATCATATATTCCTCATACATTGCTTCATTTTCTTCAATGTACTTATAACGCTCAAAACGCTCAAAGTTAAACTTCTCAAGCTCCTCAGGAGCAAGGAAAAGTGAGTTTACAATATTGTGAGTACGCTCACCTTTTGTGCCTGTGGTTGCCCAAGGCTTTTCGGGGGCAGCCTTAACCTCAAGGTCAAGGGAAACAGGCTCCATCATCTGACCCATAGTACCGTCAGCAAGTATCATAGAGGTCATTCTGTATGTATCGGCAAGCTCAAAGCCCTTAACGGTAAGCTCTGCCATCTCCTGAACGGAGGCAGGGGCAAGAACAATCATACGGAAATCTCCGTGACCGCCTGCCTTGGTAGCCTGAAAATAGTCAGACTGGCTGGGCTGAATACCGCCAAGACCCGGACCGCCTCGCTGAACGTTTACAACAAGTGCGGGCAGGTCGGCACCTGCAAGATAGGAAAGACCCTCACTCTTAAGTGCAATACCCGGACTGCTTGAGGATGTCATAACACGTTTTCCCGTTGAAGAAACACCGTATACCATATTTATGGCCGCAATTTCACTTTCGGCCTGAAGGAAGGTGCCGCCTATTTTAGGCATCTTCTTAGCCATATAGGCTGCAATTTCGGTCTGGGGAGTAATGGGGTAGCCAAAGTAGTGGCGACAGCCTGCAATAATAGCGGCCTCGGCAATGGCTTCATTACCCTTCATAAGTACCTTATCAGACATTTATACCTCCTACCTTTCTACCTTAATTATACAGTCAGGACACATAGTTGCGCAGAAAGCACAACCGATACAAGCATCCTGATCGGTTATCTCTACCGGGTGGTGACCCTTTTTATTTATTTTGTCGGGTGCCAGACGCAGCAGATTCTTCGGGCAGGCATCAACGCACAGCCCACAGCCTTTACAAAGGTCTGTTTTAAACGTAAGCTTTGCCATATTCATCGCTCCTTAAATTATATCAGCTTGGATTGCAGGGTAAGGGGAAATAAATTTTCCACCCTGCCTTCAAGCTCACAATACAGTGGTTGGTTTACGGTGGTCATCCTAATGGGCAACCCCGAAAGTGCGGAAACCTCCCTTGCATAGTCCATACTGTAAAGCAGGTCCTGTGCGGTGGTAAGCTCCCCAAGATTTGAATTGTTTACAAGTCCCGTAAAAGGTATTTTACAGGCGGCCTCTATCTCCCGCATTACCTCAAGGGTGCTTTTTGCATCGGGAGTAAGGGGGCGGTAGCAGTTTATAACCATAAGCATCTCAAAGTTGTTTTCCTGCTTTATTTCATCGGCAATCCGGCCAAGGGCGTAGGCCCCACGGTCATCACCGCCAATGTCCAGCACGGCGTACATATCCCTTTGGGTAGTCAGGGAATACATATCCGCAGGCAGGGCAGGAATATCAACGTTGGTGTTGGCATACTCCGAACAGATAAGGCGGATTCCCTTATCCTCAAAGTCCCTTTTAGAGTCCTTTGCACGGAAATATGGGTTAACTATATCCAAATCCGCAACTGCTACATTATTATACATCTTTTTAAGATGAAATGCAACATTAACAGCAACGTTTGTTTTACCACTACCGTAATGTCCGCAAAAAAGGGTAATTCTTTTAAAATTCATAATTAAAGCTTGTTCCTTTGAATCTTTCCGCTTACCGTCTTGGGCAGGGAATCCTTAAACACAACGATACGGGGATATTTATAAGGCGCAGTGCGCTTTTTAACGTAATCCTGAATTTCCTTCTTTAGTTCTTCAGACTCCTTGGTGCCATCAACAAGCACAATGCTTGCCTTAACAACCTGACCGCGTACCTCATCGGGAGCCGCAGAAACACCGCACTCAAGAACATAAGGTAATTCCATAATAACGCTTTCAATCTCAAAGGGTCCAATGCGGTAGCCTGAGGATTTAATAACGTCATCCACACGGCCAACGTACCAGAAGAAGCCGTCCTCATCCTTCCAGGCGGTGTCACCTGTATGATAGAAGCCGTCATGCCAAACCTCTTTGGTTTTAGCCTCGTCGCGGTAGTAGCCTGTAAAGAGACCGCAGGGGGTACCGTTTTTAACATCAACAACGATTTCGCCTGTTTCACCTGCCGCAACCTCGTTTCCGTCAGGGTCAACAATCTTAACATCATAAATAGGTGCAGGCTTGCCCATTGAGCCAATCTTATGGGATGCGCCAACCATATTACCTATAATCATTGTGCTTTCGGTCTGACCAAAGCCCTCAATAATCTGTAGTCCCGTTGCCTTTTCAAACTGACGGTAAACCTCAGGGTTTAAAGCCTCACCTGCAGTGGTCATATGCTTAACGGAGGAGAAATCGTATTTGGAAATATCCTGCTTTATCATCATACGAAGCATTGTGGGCGGTGCACAGAAGGTGGTTATCTTGTGCTTGGCAAACATAGGCAGAATGTCTGCTGCGTCAAAGCGGTCAAAGTCATAAACAAAGGTTGCCGCCTCGCAGAGCCACTGTCCGTAAAGCTTGCCCCACATAGCCTTTGCCCAGCCTGTATCTGAAATGGTAAAGTGCAGGCCGTCAGGGTCAACGTCGTGCCAATATTTGGCGGTGTGGAAGTGACCCAAGGGGTATTTGTGATTATGCATAGCAATTTTAGGATAGCCTGTGGTGCCTGAGGTAAAAAACATCAGCATCAGGTCGTCACCGCAGGGGGAATCCTCGGTGCGCTCAAAGTGGGAACTGAACAGTGTGTATTCCTCATCAAAGCTGCGCCAGCCCTCTTTAGAGCCGTTAACAATAAGCTTGTTCTTAACGGTATCACACTTAGCGGCGGCAATATCAACCTGATTGGCAACATCGCCGTCAGCAGTGCATATAACGGTACCTACTCCTGCCGCATTAAAGCGGTATTCAAGGTCGTGGTCCAGAAGTTGATTAGGTGCAGGAATTGCTATTGCACCAAGCTTGTTAAGACCAAGCATTGCAAACCAGAACTGATAGTGGCGCTTTAAAATGAGCATAACTCTGTCGCCTTTTTTGATGCCAAGGGATTTAAAGTAGTTGGCGCACTGGGCGCTGGCCTTTTTCATATCCTTAAAGGTAAAGCGGCGCTCGGTGCCGTCCCTTGAAATATGGAGCATTGCCAGCTTTTCAGGCTCACGCTCGCTTAAAGCATCAACCAAATCAAAGGCAAAGTTGAATTTTTCGGTATTCTTAAAGGTTATAGAGGTAGGCGTTCCGTTTTCGTTCTCGGTAACGTCAATATACTTTTTATAGATACGATCCTTGGTATCCTTCTTGGCGTTGTGATTTTCGCGGATTGTTTTTTGTGTGGCAAGCTCGGGAATAGGCTCACCTGTGGGGTTAAGAACTATGGCGTAGAAAACGCAATCCTTACCACCGACGGCAATCATACCGTGGGGTGTGTCGGAGTCAAAATAAATGCTATCCCCTGGGCCTAAAATCTCCCTGTGCTCGCCAATCTGAACCATAAGGTTACCCTCAATAATAAGGTCACATTCCTGACCTGCGTGGGTGGTAAGCTCAATATCCTTGGCGCTTTCAGCCGCCTCGTCATAAACACTGCGAACGTAAAGAGGCTCCGCAATACGATTTTGGAAGGCGTAGGCAAGGTTATAATAGGTCATACCGTGAGCCTGTGAAACCTTTTGTCCTGCTCCGAAACGGGTAACGGTATAGGATTTAAGGGTAGGGGAGTGACCTTCAATAATATCGGTAACGTTTACACTCAGTGCCATGGCACAACGATATATGAATGCGAAGTTAAGGTCACTTTTACCTGCCTCGCACTCTATATATTCAGCCTCGCTTACGTCGGTCTTTTGGGCCATCTGGGCGGTGGTGAGACCTTCGAGTTCCCTAAGTTCCCTTATACGGGCGGCCATTTCCTGAATTTTAAAATCCAGACCTGTCATTTGTTTCATAAATTTCTCTCCGTTTCTCGGGACGAAAAAAACACCCGTCCCAAAGTTATGACTTTGAGACGAGCGCTGAAAATTTCAGTTTGCCCGCGGTACCACTCAAATTGCAGTAAAAACTGCCACTCTCGGAATCTGACAATTCCTATGCCTTTACGCAGCAATCACGGGAAGATTCTACTAAAAGCGAAGTGCTTTTTTCTTTCTCCCGACTCGGAAGCTACAAACATAATTTCCTGCCAATGGCTTGCACCTACCGCCATTTCTCTGTAAGGCAAGGGGATAAATTATGCCCTCTTCGTCAAAGCCTTTATCAATTTGGATAATATTTTATCATAAGTTAGGGCTATCTGTCAATAGTTTTTTATTAAATTAAAGCTTATTACGTTGTATCTTACCGCTTATGGTCTTGGGCAGGGAGTCTCTGAACTCAACAATACGGGGATATTTGTAGGGAGCAGTGTGGTTTTTAACGTAATCCTGTATCTCCTTTTTAAGCTCGTCGGAGCCCTCGGTGCCCTTAACAAGCACAATGCTGGCCTTAACAACCTGACCGCGCACCTCATCGGGAGCCGCGGAAACACCGCACTCAAGAACGTAAGGCAGTTCCATGATAACGCTTTCAATCTCAAAGGGTCCTATGCGGTAGCCTGAGGATTTGATAACGTCGTCCACACGGCCAACGTACCAGATAAAGCCGTCCTCATCACGCCAAGCGGTATCACCTGTGTGATAATATCCGTCGTGCCATACCTCGTCGGTCTTTTCCTGATTTTTGTAGTAACCGCTAAAGAGTCCACAGGGCACCTTGTCGCTGGTCTTAACAACAATTTCGCCTGTTTCACCATCCTCAACGGGATTGCCGTCGGGGTCAAGAATGTCAACATCATAAAGGGGAGTGGGCTTACCCATAGAGCCCAGCTTGTGTGAGCCGCCCATAAGGTTGGCAATAACAAGGGTAAGCTCGGTTTGTCCAAAGCCTTCCATTATCTGAAGGCCCGTTGCCTTTTCAAACTGACGGTAAACCTCAGGGTTAAGTGCCTCACCTGCAGTGGTCATATGCTTTATGGAGGAAAGGTCGTACCTTGAAATGTCCTCCTTTATCATCATACGAAGCATTGTGGGAGGCGCGCAGAAGGTGGTTATATTGTATTTTGCAAACATAGGCAGTATATCGCTTGCGGCAAAGCGGTCAAAGTCGTAGGTGAATACCGCACCCTCGCAAAGCCACTGTCCGTAAAGCTTGCCCCAAAGTGCCTTACCCCAGCCTGTTTCGGAGATGGTAAAGTGCAGTCCGTTCTCACTTACACCATGCCAGTATTTGGCGGTAATGTAGTG
This sequence comes from Acutalibacteraceae bacterium, assembly GCA_045531585.1. Lineage (GTDB taxonomy): Bacteria > Bacillota > Clostridia > Oscillospirales > Acutalibacteraceae > SIG587. The sequence continues at coordinate 21,600 of JAZSEH010000022.1, read as the reverse complement.
ACCTAAAGCATATTTGTAGCTGTGGGCTGCAATTTTGGGATAGCCTGTGGTGCCTGAGGTAAAGAACATAAGCATAAGGTCATCACCGCAGGCGGTGTTTTCGTCTCTGTAATAGTGAGCGGAATAAAGCTTATATTCCTCATCAAAATTGTGCCAGCCCTCTTTTTCGCCACCCACAAGGATTTTTGTTTTAAGAGAGGTGCTTGCTTCCTGTGCCATATCAACCTGATTTGAAACATCACCGTCGGCAGTACAAACTATTGCACTTACGTCGGCAGAGTTGAAACGGTACTCAAAATCGTGGGCAACAAGCTGATTGGTTGCGGGAATTGCTATTGCACCAAGTTTATGGAGAGCAAGAATTGCATACCAGAATTGATAATGGCGCTTTAAAACAAGCATTACCTTGTCACCCTTTTTAATACCAAGGGATTTAAAGTAGTTTGCGCACTGGTTAGAGGCGCGCTTCATATCATTAAAGGTAAAGCGGCGTTCCACCTTGTTTTTATCAAGATGAAGCATAGCCAGCTTCTCAGGATCCTTCTTTGCAATGGCATCAACCACATCAAAGGCAAAGTTAAAGCGGTCCTCATTTTTAAAGTCTATCTTTTCAAGGTAGCCCTTTTCATTTTCCACCGTGGTGATGAATTCATCGCTTACAAGCTTTTTGGTGGAGCTGTGCATCGCCATAATAGTGTCTCTGGCGGCAGGCTCGCTTTCATCCTCACCCGGAAGAACAACAGCAACGAAAAGGCATTCCTTACCGTCAACGGCTATCATACCGTGAGGAGTGGAGGAGTTATAGTAGATACTATCGCCCTCGCCCAAAATTTCAACGTTATCGCCTATCTGTACTTTAAGACGTCCGCTCATAACAAAGTCAAATTCCTGACCTGAATGCTTGGTCAAATGAATGGGTTTATTCTGCAGGCTTTCGTCATAATCGTAACGTACCCAGTAGGGCTCAGCAATTTTCTTTCTGAAAAGGGGAGCAAGGTTTTGAATGCTTATGCCCTCTTCCTTAGCGGTCTCCTGACCTTGGCCCTTACGGGTAACGGTGTAGGAGGAAAGATTCGCACTTTGTCCTTCCAGCAAATCGGAAATGCCTAAATTAAAGGCAAGGGCGCACTTGTGTATGAAGGTAAAGGGGAAATCCTGTTTTCCTGCTTCGTAATCCAGATATTCCTGAACACTTACCTCGGTTTTCTCCGCCATTTCCTCTACGGTAAGGGAACAAATTTCGCGCATTTCGCGAATACGTGCGGCCACCTCTAATAATTTTTTGTTTTCTGCTGTTGACATTTTTTTCACACCTTTCAGGGTTGATTTTTAAGACGATAAAAATAAAACACACCCGTCTCAAGTTTCTTTGAGACGAGTGTGATAATTCACATCCGCGGTACCACTCAAATTGCAGTTTGCACTGCCACTCTCGGAATCTGACAATTCCTATGCCTTTACGCAGCAATCACGGGAGATATCTACTAAGCGTTACGCCTTTTGGACCTCCGACTCAGAAGGGATGGGTATTAAAGCTTTCTGCTATCGGCTTGCACCAACCGCCGACTCTCTGTAAACCGAAAAACTAAACCGTCTTCGTCGTAGCCTTTTTTATTTTTTCGTATTGTAACACAGTGTTTTTTATTTGTCAAGACCTTTTTTTAAAAATTTTTATTTAATTTCCTTAAGGTCGTATGGGGTGGACTGGTATACAAAATAGTTAAGCCAATTTATAAATATAAGACTACCGTGGGCACGCCAGTTCACAATAGGAAATTTCTCGGGGTCGTTATCGGGATAATAGTTTTGGGGTATTGCCGTATTAAGACCTGCCTGTGCATCACGCTTATACTCTGCATCAAGGGTTAACGGGTCATATTCAGCGTGGCCCATTACAAAAAACTGTCTGCCGCCGTTACGGGCAACAATATGCACTCCGGCCTCAGGAGAGGAGGCAAGTATCTTTAAATCCTCACAGGCCTCAATATCCTCGCGCTTAACTTCGGTATAACGGGAGTGGGGAACATAAAATACACCGTCAAAACCGCGAAGCAGCATAGATTTTGGATGCTCACAGGTATGTGGAAATACACCGAAAAGCTTTTTGTCAAGGGGATACTTCTTTATGCCGAAATGGTGGTAAAGGCCTGCCTGTGCGCCCCAGCAAATATGCATTGTGCTGTGCACGTGGGTTGTGCTCCAATCCATTATCTCGCAAAGCTCATCCCAGTAATCTACCTGCTCAAAGTCAAGCAGCTCAACGGGGGCTCCGGTTATAATCATACCATCAAAGTTTTCACTCTTTACGTCCTCAAAGGTTTTATAAAATGCAAGAAGATGCTCCTTGGAGGTGTTTTTTCCCTCGTGGGTGCTGGTGCGGATAAGGGTCAGCTCTATCTGCAAGGGGGTGTTACCTAAAATTCTGCAAATTTGTGTTTCAGTCTCTATTTTTTTTGGCATTAGATTCAGGAGCAGAATTTTAAGGGGACGTATATCCTGTGTTATAGCTCGGGTTTCGGTTATAACAAAAATATTTTCATCTGCCAAGGTTTGTACTGCAGGAAGGTCATTAGGAATTTTAATAGGCATTATTTTACCTCGTTAATATTATTTTAGATAGTGTCAAGAGCCTGCTGAATGTCGGCAATAAGGTCGGCGGCATCCTCAAGTCCGCAGGAAAGGCGAACAAGGTCGGGACCAACACCTGCCGCAACAAGCTCGGCATCACTTAACTGCCTGTGGGTTGCGGTTGCAGGGTGTAAACAGCAGGAGCGGGCATCGGCAACGTGGGTTTCAATGGCAATAAGCTTTAAAGCCTTCATAAACTTGGAGGCGGCCTCTCTGCCACCCTTAATGCCAAAGCTTACAACACCGCAGGTGCCCTCAGGCAGATATTTCTTTGTTAAACCATAGTCTTCATTGCTTTCAAGTGCAGGGAAGTTAACCCAACCTATTTTATCATTAGCCTCAAGATACTTTGCAACGGCAAGGCCGTTATCCGAATGGCGCTTCATTCTAACGTGCAGGCTTTCAAGACCAAGGTTTAAAAGGTATGCGCTCATAGGTGCAGGGGTAACGCCAAGGTCACGCATAAGCTGTGCGGTAGCCTTTGTAATATAGGCGCCCTCAATACCGAAGCGCTCAGTATAGGTTATACCGTGGTAGCTTTCATCAGGGGTGCAAAGTCCGGGGAATTTATCGGCATATTTAGTCCAGTCAAACATACCCGAATCAACTATAGCACCGCCAACGGCACTGCCGTGACCGTCCATATACTTTGTGGTGGCGTGGGTAATAATATCAGCACCCCACTCAAAGGGTCTGCAATGAACAGGGGTGGGGAAGGTATTATCAATAATAAGGGGCACACCGTGGGCGTGGGCAATATTTGCAAAACGCTCAATATCCAAAACCCTTAAGGCAGGGTTTGCAATGGTCTCACCGAAAACAAGCTTGGTATTTTCCTTAAATGCGGCGTGGAACTCCTCATCGGTGCAGTCGGGGGAGATAAAGGTGCACTCAATACCCATTCTCTTTAAGGTAACTGCAAAAAGGTTAAAGGTTCCGCCGTAAATGGCCGAGCTGGAAATAAAATGGTCACCGCAGGAGCAGATGTTAAATACTGCAAGAAAGCTTGCAGCCATACCCGAGGAGGTAAGCATTGCGGCAGTACCGCCCTCAAGCTCGCAAATCTTTGCGGCAACGGTATCACAGGTGGGATTTTGCAGGCGTGAATAAAAATATCCGCTTGCCTCAAGGTCAAAAAGCTTGCCCATTTCCTCACTTGTTTCGTATTTAAAGGTGGTACTCTGAATAATGGGTACCTGACGGGGCTCACCGTTTCCGGGACGGTAGCCGCCCTGTACGCATTTTGTACCTATTAACGCTTTATCCATAATAGATTCCTCCGAAAAACAATATACACTTTTATTATATACCATTTTTTTATTTTTTCAAGATGCAAAGTATGTAAAAAATCCTTGCAGAAAATTTCTGCAAGGATTTTGTTTTTATAGCGTAGCGGCCATAACCGCCTTAATTGTGTGCATACGGTTTTCGGCTTCGTCAAAGACGATGGATTGTTCTCCCTCAAATACCTCGTGGGTAACCTCCATACAGTCAATACCGAATTTATCATAAATTTCCTTGCCGATTTGGGTCTCAAGGTCGTGGAAGGCAGGCAGACAATGCATAAAGCGGCACTGCATACCTGCATTATCCATAAGCGCCTTGGTAACACGGTAGGGGGAAAGCTCTTTTATACGCTCCTCCCAAACCTGGTCAGGCTCACCCATAGATACCCATACGTCGGTATAAATAACGTGGGCACCCTTGGTGGCTAAAACGGGATCCTCAATAAACTCCAAAACTGCGCCCGTTTCCTTTGCAACAGCTTCACACTCGGCAACAAGTGCTGCATCGGGGAAGTATTTTTTAGGGGCACAGGCAACAAAGTGCATACCCATTTTGGCACAGCCCACCATAAGGGAGTTACCCATATTGTAGCGTGCATCACCCATATAAACAAGCTTTTTGCCGCGAAGTCCACCAAAATGCTCCTTAATGGTAAGGAAATCGGCCAAAATCTGTGTGGGGTGGAATTCGTTGGTAAGACCGTTATAAACGGGAACACCCGAATAATCAGCCAAGGCCTCAACAATTTCCTGACCGTAGCCACGGTACTCAATGGCATCAAACATTCTGCCCAGCACCCTTGCGGTGTCGGCAATGCTTTCCTTTTTGCCTATCTGTGAGGATTTGGGGTCAAGGTAAACGGGGTGCATACCAAGGTCGTTTGCGGCAACCTCAAAGGCACAGCGCGTTCTGGTGCTTGTCTTTTCAAAAACTAAGGCAATACTCTTACCATCACAGGTTTTGTGGGGTATGCCTGCCTTTTTTTCTGCCTTAAGCCTTGCAGAAAGGTCCAAAAGCTCACCTATTTCCTCAGGGGTAAAATCAAGTAGCTTTAAAAAGCTTTTTCCTTTAAGTGACATAATTAAATTACTCCTTTTCGGCACAAACGGCTTTTATAACCTTAATTGCCTTCACAAGTATATCGTCGGGAATGTTAAGGGCAGGGAGCAGTCGTACCTTATCCTTAGCAGTAAGGGGCAAAACGCCCTTTTCTATGCATTTTTTAACTATTTCGCCTGCAGGCTTCTCAGTTTTAATGCCTATCATAAGGCCCATACCACTGACGCTTTCAATACCCTCGGCACCCTGAAGCTCATCAAAAACAAGCTTGCTTTTTTTCTTAACATCGGCTAAAAATGCACTGTCCATTCGGTTAATTATATTAAGGGCACCTGCACAGCAAACGGGATTTCCTCCAAAGGTGGAGCCGTGGTCGCTGTAGCCCAGCACGTTTTCACACTTTTTGCCTATAAGGGCGGCACCAAGGGGCAGACCGCCGCCAAGACCCTTTGCAGTAGAAACCACGTCGGGCATAATGCCGAAATTCATATAGGCGTAAAGCTCGCCCGTTCTGCCGTTACCGGTTTGCACCTCGTCAATAATAAGAATAACGTCGTACAGGTCGGCAATGCGCCTTGCGGCAAGAACAAACTCCTTATCAAGGGGCAGTACACCGCCCTCACCCTGAATACACTCAAGCATAATACCGGCGGTTTTATTTTCCTTAACCGCGTTTTCAAGAGCGGCAATATCATTTGCGGGAGCGTGTACAAAGCCTGGAGTAAGGGGATTAAACAGCTTGTGGAACACTTCCTGTCCCGTGGCGGCAAGGGTGGTAAGGGTCCTGCCGTGGAAGCTGTTATTAAGGGTTATTATGGTGGAGTATTCCTCACCCTTTTTATCCTGAGCATATTTTCTTGCAAGCTTTATGGCACATTCATTTGCTTCGGCACCGGAGTTTGCAAAAAACACCTTTTTCATACCTGTTCTTTGGCACAGCACCTTTGCAAGCTGTGCGCAGGGGTCGGTATAGTAAAGGTTAGACATATGCTGAACGGCGCCAAGCTGTGCGGTAACCGCCGCCTGCCAGTCATCATCGGCAATGCCAAGGCAGGTAACGCCTATGCCTGAGCCCATATCTATATATTCCTTTCCCTGAGTATCGTAAACAAGGCTGCCCTTGCCGCGAACTATTTCAACGGGAAAGCGGTTATACGTATTGGCAACGTATTTTTTATCGGTATCAATTATATTCATTTATTTTCTGGCTCCCATAACCATTGTACCGGCACCCTCGTCGGTGAGAATCTCCATAAGTATTGAGTGGGGCACACGGCCGTCCATTATAATAACGTTTTTAACACCCTTGTCAATGGCTTCAATACAGCAATCAACCTTAGGTATCATACCGCCTGAAACAACGCCCTCTTTTTCCAGTTGCTTTGCTTCCTCAATGGTAACGTCGGGAATAAGAGTTTTGGGGTCGTCCTTATCCCTTAAAATACCTGCAATATCGGTCATCATTATAAGACGCTCGGCACCAAGGGCACCTGCAATATATGCTGCTGCGGTGTCACCGTTAATATTATAGGTATTGCCCTGCTTATCACAGCCAACGGTGGAAATAACGGGAATATAGCCCTTCTCAAGCAGGTCGGTAACGGGATTTATATGTATCTTCGTGATTTTACCCACGTAGCCAAGTTTTTCATCCTTAATCTGGGCCTCAATAAGCCTGCCGTCCATACCGGAAATACCCATTGCCTTGCCGCCCTTCATTTCAAGAAGGTTAACAAGGGTTTTATTTACCTTACCTGCAAGTACCATCTGAACAATATCAACGGTTTCCTTGTCGGTAACACGAAGTCCGTCCACAAAAACGGCCTTTTTGCCCAGTTTCTCCATTGTTTCACTTATTTCGGGGCCGCCGCCGTGAACAAGAACAACCTTAACACCTATAAGCCATAAAAGAACAATATCCTCCATAACCTGGCGCTTAAGCTCCTCGTTTATCATAGCGTTGCCACCGTATTTAATTACAACAACCTTGCCGTTATAGCGTTTTATGTAGGGCAGAGCCTGTGTTAAAACCTCGGCTCTTTCGGCGTTAGAAAAATTATCGTGCATTGTTTTTTCCCTTCTTTAAGTTCTGTAGTCACCGTTTATCTTTACATAATCGTAGGTCAGGTCACAGCCCCAGGCGGTGCTATGCTTATCACCGCTGTTAAGGTTTATGAGTATCTCTATTTCCTTTTCAAGGAGTATCTCCTTAGCCTTTTCCTCACTAAAGTCAACCCCTGCGCCATCCTTGCAAACAAGTATTTCGCCCTTGCCCGATTTAAAGGAAACGTCAATTTTATTAACGTCTACCTGAGCGCCGCTGTAGCCTATGGCGCAAAGCACTCGGCCCCAGTTGGCATCGGCACCGAACATAGCCGCCTTTAAAAGACTTGAGCAGATAACACTTTTGGCAACGGTCTTTGCGGTAGCCTTTTCTGCCGCGCCTGTAACCTTACATTCAAGCAGCTTTGTGGCACCCTCGCCGTCACCTGCTATCATACGGCAAAGGTGGACGGTAACGGTGTTAAGGGCCTTCATAAAGGTTTTAAAATCATCGTTTTCTTGGGTTATCTTACAGTTGCCTGCCATACCGTTGGCAAGAAGAACAACCATATCGTTGGTGGAGGTATCTCCGTCAATGCTAAGCATATTAAAGGTGTCGGTAATATCACCTGAGAGTGCCTTTTGCAGCATATCACCGCTTATATCAACGTCACAGGTAAGGAAAACAAGCATGGTTGCCATATTGGGGTGAATCATACCGCTGCCCTTGGCAATACCGCCTATGTGACAAAGCTTATCACCCAGCTTAAACTCAAGGGCAATCTCCTTCATAACGGTGTCGGTGGTCATAATGGCCTCACCTGCATAGGCGCCGCCGTTATCACACAGGCCGCCGCAAAGCTCGTCCATAGCGTTTTTAATGGGGGTGATGTCAAGAGGCTGTCCTATAACACCTGTAGAGGCCACAACAACGTCATCGGATTTAATATTTAACTTTTTAGATACAAGCTCACCCATTTGCTGAGCAATTTCTATACCGCCCTCGTTACAGGTATTGGCATTACCCGAATTACAGATAACCGCCTGTGCCACACCGTTTTCGAGGTGCTTTTTTGTAACCTGAAGGGGGGCGCCCTTTACAAGATTAGTGGTATAAACTGCCGCAGCAGCTGCAGGCACTTCACTTACAATAAGGGCAAGGTCCCTTTTTGTGCGGTTCTTTCTTATACCGCAATGTATTCCGTTTGCCTTAAAGCCTTTTGCGGCACACACGCCGCCTGAAATAATGTTCATTACTATTCTCCTAATTCAAGACCTGTTTTTTCGTCAACACCCATAAGGATATTCATATTCTGTATGGCAGAGCCCGAAGCACCCTTGCCTAAATTATCATATCGTGCGGTAAGCAGTATGCGCTCCTCATTTCCCGAAATACTAAGCTCCATATCATCACGCATAGAGTAGGCCGCGGCAGATAAAAAGCCACCCTCATCCGCATTCTCCTTAAAATGCACAAGGCCATTCTCATAATAAGCCGTATAAACCTTGGCAATATCATCGGCGTTGCCATTTATATCCTTGGCAAATATGGGAACGGTAACCTCCATTCCACTGTAGAAAGGAGCAACAATGGGGCAGAAGGCAGGGGCATTTTCAAGCCCTGTAAGGGCAACCATCTCCTTTAGGTGCTTATGCTGCTGAGCAAGCCCATACTGACGGGGAGCATTAAGTAAACTGTTTCGATTTTCATCCTCGTACTCGGCAATCATTTTTTTGCCGCCGCCTGAATATCCCGTAAGGGAAAAGCAGGAAAGGTGAGCATCAGCCTTTAATATTCCCGCGCTTATAAGAGGCTTAACAAGGGCAATAAAGCCGCTGGCGTGACAACCGGGATTTGCAATTTTTTTTGAGCCTTTAATTTTCTCATAACCACCCTCAAGTTCGGGAAAGCCGTAGACCCAATCAGGATTTACTCTATGAGCAGTGGAGGTATCGATTATGGCGGTGTTATTATTTTCAAGCAGAGCCACAGCCTCTATTGCGGCGCTGTCGGGCAGGCATAAAAAGGCAATATCTGCACTGTTTATGGCCTGACGCCTTGCATCTAAATCCTTCCGCACCTCATCGGGCAAAATTATAAGAGAAATATCTTTTCTGTTTTCAAGTCGCTCGTAAATGCGCAGTCCCGTAGTACCCGCACTTCCGTCAATAAAAACCTTAGTCATTACTTTAGCTGTTCCTTTACATATGCTATTTGTGCCTCAACGCTTTTAACTGAGGTGCCGCCTTCGGAGATACGTCTCATAACGCAGGTCTCAAGGCTTATTTCCTCAAATAAATCCTCTTCAAAAAGAGGTGAATACTTTTTGTACTGCTCAAGGGGCAGGGTTTCAAGCACAAGATTTTCCTTTATGCACTGTGCAACTATGCTACCGGAAATTTTGTAGGCGCTTCTAAAGGGCATACCCTTTTTAACAAGATAATCTGCAAGGTCGGTGGCATTTATAAAGCCCTTGCTTGCGGCGTTTCTCATATTTTCGGCGCAAATGCTCATAGTAGTTATCATACCCGTGAACACCTTAAGGCACATTTTAACAGTGTCAACTGCATCAAATATGCCCTCCTTATCCTCCTGCATATCCTTGTTATAGGCAAGGGGCAGACCCTTAAGGGCGGTGAGTATGGCCATAAGGTCACCGTAAACGCGACCTGTTTTACCGCGAACAAGCTCAGCCATATCAGGATTTTTCTTCTGTGGCATTATGGAGGAGCCTGTGGTATAGGCATCGGAGAGCTCAATAAACTTAAACTCCCAGCTTGACCAGAGGATTATCTCCTCGCTGAACCTTGAAAGGTGGGTCATAATAAGGGCGATACAGCCGTTTAATTCCACGCTGAAATCCCTGTCAGAAACACCGTCAAGGGAGTTAAGGGCAATACCGTCAAAGCCCAGCTTTTCGGCCTCAAAGCGACGGTCGGTATCATAGGTGGTGCCTGCAAGGGCACAGCAGCCTATGGGGGAAATATTCATTCTCTTTCTGCAGTCGGCAAGCCTGTCAAGGTCACGAAGCAGCATCATAGCATAGGCCATAAGGTGATGGCCGAAGGTTATGGGTTGAGCGCGCTGCAGATGGGTATAACCGGGCATAATAACGTCCTTGTTCTTTTCTGCCTGCTCTGTTATAGCTTGGATAAGCTCCTTTATAAGGGAGGTTATCCCGTCAAGCTCCTCCCTTAAATACATCCTTAGGTCAAGGGCCACCTGGTCGTTACGGCTTCTTGCGGTGTGTAGCTTTTTGCCCACGTCACCAAGGCGCTGGGTCAGCACCTGCTCAACAAACATATGAATGTCCTCACAGGTCATATCAAAGGAAAGCTTGCCGCTTTCAAGGTCAGCAAGTATACTCTCAAGCCCCTCAATAAGGGTATCAGCCTCATCAGCGGTTATTATTCCCTTTGCACCAAGCATTGCGGCGTGTGCCATACTTCCTGTGATATCCTGTCTGAACATACGGCTGTCAAAATGTATGGAGGAATTAAAATCATCCGCTATTTTTTCGGTTGCGCCGTCTGTTCTGCCGGCCCACATTTTTGCCATTTTTTACACTCCAATCAGTAACAACTCTTGCCACTATTAAGCAATTGTATCCTGCACTCATTTTGAATGCAGGATAAATTAAAGTTATTTATTTCTTGTTCTTTGCGTCAACAATAGCCTTAACCTTAATGGGCAGACCGTAAAGGTTAATAAAGCCTGCAGAATCCTTCTGGTCGTAATCACTTTCACCAAAGGTAGCAATCTCCTCGCTGTAAAGGGAGTAATCGCTCCAAACGCCTGCGTTTATAATGTTGCCCTTATAGAGCTTTAATCTTACCTTACCCGTAACGGTTTCCTGTGTCTTGTCAACAAAGGCGGAAAGGGCTTCACGAAGAGGAGTGAACCACTGACCGTTGTAAACAAGCTCGGCAAAGGTAACAGAAAGTCTCTGCTTCTCGTGCAGGGTCATCTTATCAAGACAGATAGACTCAAGCACGCTATGGGCCTTATAAAGAATGGTACCGCCGGGAGTCTCGTAAACGCCGCGGCACTTCATACCTACAAGGCGGTTTTCAACAATATCAATAATACCAATACCGTTTGCGCCGCCAAGCTCGTTAAGCTTTAAGATGATTTCCTTAGCGGTCATCTTTTCACCATCAAGAGAGGTGGGAGTACCCTGCTCAAACTCAAGGGTGATATAGGTGGGCTTGTCGGGAGCGGCAATGGGGGAAACACCCATCTCAAGGAAACCGGGCTTCTCATACATAGGCTCGTTGCCTGTATCCTCAAGGTCCATACCCTCGTGGGATAAATGCCACAGGTTCTTATCCTTTGAGTAGTTAGTTTCTCTGTTTATCTTAAGGGGAATATTGTGTGCCTCAGCGTACTCAATTTCCTCCTCACGGGATTTTATATCCCACTCACGCCAGGGAGCAATAATAGGCATATTAGGTGCAAAGTGTTTTATTGCAAGCTCAAAACGCACCTGGTCGTTACCCTTACCGGTACAGCCGTGGCATATAGCATCGGCACCTTCTTTAATTGCAATCTCCACAAGGCCCTTTGCAATGCAGGGACGGGCGTGGCTTGTACCAAGGAGATAATCCTCGTAAACGGCGCCTGCCTTCATTGTGGGGATAATATAATCGTTAACGTACTCTTCGGTCTGGTCAAGCACGTAAAGCTTGGAGGCACCTGTTTTTATAGCCTTTTCCTCAAGCCCCTCAAGCTCATCTGCCTGACCTACGTTACCGGAAACGGTGATAACCTCGCAGTTATTGTAATTCTCCTTAAGCCAGGGAATAATAATGGATGTATCTAAGCCGCCGGAGTAGGCAAGCACTACCTTTTTAATATCGTTCTTATTCATAATTCATTAACCTCCTGAATAAATATGCATTATTATACACTTTAAACCCTGTTTTGTCAAGGTTTTATTCATAAATATTCATTATTTTTAAAATTATATGCAAACTATATGCAAACCGCATTTCAATATTACAGCATTTGTTGAAAATCACAATATAAAACGGCGGTTTTAAAAAATCTCGCGAAAAAATATGCAAAAGGTATGCATATTTATAATGCAACTACCTCAGGTAAACAGCCCTTTTCTCTAAAGAAATCATACCATATATCAAACTGATAGCAAAGGTTATCCTTATGGTGGGCGTCACTTGAGAAAATTACCTTGCCACCCTTTTCTTTTATATAGCTTAAAATTTCGGTGGAAGGGTAGGGGTCGGTGCGGTAGCCACGGGAAATGGCGCCTGTATTTATCTCAAAGGGCACGTTAAGAGGCAAGAGGGCATCTAAAGCATCTGTAACCGCCTTTTTATAACGCTTATCCTGTGTATCTATTAAACAGTTTCCGGCATTATACTTGGTAACAAGGTCAAAATGGCCTATTAGGTCTATCTTTCGTCGGGTAAGCAATCTTACCGAGCGGTAGTATTCCTCTGCCAGACTAAGCATATCTCCTTTAAAATGGGTCTGTGCCGCCGCGATAAGGTTTTCCTTATTCATATCCACGGCAATATAATCATCTTTTGCCTTAACGTAATGGGCCGAGCCGATGATATAATCGTACCTTCCTCTGGGATATTCGGCAAAGCAGTCAAACTCGGTTCCGCAAAGAAGCTTTATTTGCCCCTTGTATTTCTTTTTAAGAATGGCTATTTCTTCGCAGTATTTTACGGTGTTCTCCCGTGTCATACAGTAGCTTTGGTCAAAGTAGGTATAGCAATGTCCGGAAAGTCCAAGACTCTTCATACCTTTTTTTATTGCGGCTTGCACCATCTCTTCGGCGGTGTTTTTGCCGTCACAGAAAACCGTATGGGTGTGGAAGTCGCAGTTAATCATTTTGTCATTTTCTCCTGCTTTATTTTATGGTCTATAACGTGACGGGAAGCAAGCTCCTTCCTTATATCCTCAAGGGAGATACCCATCTCCACCATAAGTACGAGTATATGATAGGTAAGGTCGGAAATTTCATAAACAGTTTCGGCCTTATCATTTGCCTTGCCTGCAATAATAACCTCGGTGGATTCTTCTCCTACCTTTTTAAGTATCTTATCAATACCCTTTTCAAAAAGATATGTGGTGTAGGAGCCTTCTTTTTTCTCGGTTTTACGGCCTTCAATCATATTCATAAGAATATCAAGGGAGAATTCACTCTTTTCTTCACTTTCCCAAAGGGTATTGGTGAAGCAGGAATCCGAGCCTAAATGGCAGGCGGGACCGTCCTTTTCCACCATAACGGTAAGGGCATCCTTGTCGCAATCGGCGGTAATGGAAACAATGTGCTGATAGTTTCCGCTGGTTTCACCCTTAAGCCAAAGCTCGTCCCTTGAGCGGCTGTAAAAACAGGTAAGTCCCTTTTCCATGGAAATTTTAAGGCTTTCCTTGTTCATATAGGCAAGGGTAAGCACCTTCTTGCTGTGGGCATCCACAACAATGGCAGGAATAAGTCCCTTTTCGTCAAATTTAAGTTCTTCTACGTTAATCATAAATTACCTCATATTCTAACAGGTATACCCTGTGATTTAAGTTCATTTTTTAAGTCCTTTATTTTAACCTCACCAAAATGGAATATTGAGGCCGCAAGCCCTGCATCCACCTTAGGCAAGGTTTTAAAAAGATGGGTAAAATGCTGTATACAGCCTGCACCGCCTGAGGCAATAACAGGTACCGATACTGCACTGCACACGGCATTAAGCATCTCAATGTCAAAGCCGCCCTTTACGCCGTCGGTGTCAATGGAGTTAACAACCACCTCGCCGGCACCTGCGTCAACACAGCGCTTTATCCATTCTATGGCTTCCATTCCCGTATTATCTCTGCCGCCTCGGGCAAAAACACGGAAAACGCCGTCAACACGTTTTATATCAACCGAAAGCACCACGCATTGGTCCCCGTAAAGCTTGGCTGCCTCACCTATAAGGGCGGGATTTTTAATGGCGCCCGAGTTAACGCTTACCTTGTCGGCACCGCATTTAAGCACCCTGTCAAAATCTGCAACACTGTTTATGCCGCCGCCTACACAAAGGGGAATAAAAATGGTGGAGGCAACCTGTGTTAAAATATCGGTAAAAAGGCGCCTGCCCTCGGCGGAGGCGGTAATATCGTAAAAAACAAGCTCGTCTGCTCCTGCTTCACTATAATATTTTGCAAGGGAAACAGGGGAGGAAACGTCACTTAGTCCTTCAAAATTTACTCCCTTTACAACCCTGCCGTCCTTAACGTCAAGGCAGGGGATAATACGTTTGGTTAACATTGGGCCACCTCTATAGCACTTTTAAGATCAATTGCACCGGTATAGTAAGCCTTTCCTATTATGGCACCGTAAATGCCAAGGTCATAAAGGCGTTTAATGTCATCTAAAGATGATACACCGCCTGAGGCCACTATGTCAAGAGAGAATTCCTCACTTAAAGCCTTATATAGCTGATGATTGGTGCCCTGCATAGCACCGTCCTTGGAAATATCGGTACAAATTATGGTTTTAACGCCTATTTTTTCAAGCTTGCGGCAGAACTCAAAGGCATTGATTCCACCGCCCTGGGTCCAACCCTTAATGGCTACCTCGCCATCCTTAATGTCAACGCCAACGGCTATTCTCTCGCCGTACTGCTCCACCGCGTTTTTCAGAAAATCCTCATCGGTAACTGCGGCGGTGCCTAAAATAACACGGCTAACGCCTGCATCAAGATATTTTTTAACGGTATCCATATTGCGTATGCCACCGCCTATTTCGGAAAATAAGGAGGTGGAGCCTACAATTTTCTTAACCGTTTCAAGGTTGGGTGTGGTGCCGTTCTTGGCACCCTCAAGGTCAACAAGATGTATGCAGGTTGCGCCTGCCTTTTCAAAATCGGCGGCAACCTGTTCAGGGTGCTGGCTATATACAGTCATTTGGGCATAGTCGCCCTTAAAAAGACGTACCGCCTTGCCCTCGTATAAATCTATTGCAGGGAAAATAAGCATTCTTTAAATCTCCTATTCGCAAAAAGCGCGTAAAATGTTAAGTCCCACCTCACCGCTTTTTTCGGGGTGGAATTGGCAACCGTAAATATTGTTGCGCCTTACCGCCGCGGTCAGGGGAGCCTCGTAATAGGCAGTGGCAACGGTGCTTTGCTCACAGCGGGTACCAAAGTAGGAGTGAACAAAATATACGTGGTCGCCCTGCTT
Source organism: Acutalibacteraceae bacterium (assembly GCA_045531585.1). Taxonomy (GTDB): domain Bacteria; phylum Bacillota; class Clostridia; order Oscillospirales; family Acutalibacteraceae; genus SIG587. The sequence continues at coordinate 6,392 of JAZSEH010000022.1, read as the reverse complement.
TATGTATTTAAAAATAGGACAATTCTCTTTGGTGAAATCAAGGGCATTCCAGCCCATATGGGGTATCTTGGTACCATTAGGTACGACCTCACCTATGGGACGTATCTCACCGGGGATAAGGCCCAGGCCTGTATGCTCACCGTATTCAAAGCTTTTATCAAAAAGCAACTGCATACCAAGGCAGATGCCAAGTAACGGCTTTCCTGCCAAGGCCTGCTCCTTTATAACGGTATCAAGTCCGCTTTCTCTAAGCTTTTGCGCCGCATCGCCAAAGGCGCCAACACCGGGCAGTATTATTTTATCTGCCTTTTTTATTTCATCGGCATCACAGGTTACGCAAACCTTTGCGCCAATAGCGTTAAGGGAACTTTTCAGGGAGAAAAGATTACCTACCCCGTAATCAACAATGGCTATCAAGCTATAGTACTCCCTTCGTGGACATTATCTCATCCTTAAATTCCTCATCAATGCTTACAGCCGCCTTTAAGGTGCGGGCAACGGCTTTAAAGGCACCCTCAATTATGTGGTGGGCGTTGCTTCCGTCAAGCTGTTTTATATGTAAAGTAATGTTTGCATTTCGTGTAAAGCCAAGCCAGAACTCCTGCACAAGCTGGGTGTCAAAGGTGCCAACCTTTTCGGTACCGGGGTTTAGTGAGTAGCAAAGCATACTGCGACCCGAAATATCTGTGGCCGCTAAAATAAGAGCCTCGTCCATAGGTAAAACTATATCGCCGTAGCGCACAATACCGCGTTTGTCACCAAGAGCCTCATCAAAGGCTTTACCAAGAGCAATGCCTATATCCTCCACGGTGTGGTGGTCGTCAACAAAGGTGTCGCCCTTGCAGGTAAGCTTTATATCAAATCTGCCGTGACGGGCAAAAAGGGTAAGCATATGGTCAAGAAAGCCACAGCCCGTGTTAATATCGCTTGCACCCTTTCCGTCAAGATTCAAGGCAAGGGCAATATCGGTTTCATTGGTTTTTCTGGTGATTTCGACTGTTCTCATTTTATTTCCTCCAATATCTTCTTTACGGTGGTTATAAGGGCATCCATTTGCTCCTTAGTACCAATGGTAATGCGATTATAATCCTTAATCCTATAATGGGTGAAATGCCTTACAAGTATTCCGCGGCGCTTAAGCTCCTTATAAAGCTCCTCACCGCCAATAGCCTTGTGCTTTGCAAATATAAAATTTGCAAGGGAATCGGTAAGCTCAAAGCCTAATTTTTGAAGCTGACTTACGGTGTATTCGCGGTTTTCGGCAATGGTCTTACAGTTTTTTATTGTGGTTTCTTCATCCTCTAAAAGGCCAATACCTGCCGCCATTGTCATAGAGTTTACGTTATAGGGGTTGGTGGAATAGCGGATGGTGTTAAGGTCCCTTATAATCTCCTTGCTTGCTATACCAAAGCCAAGCCTGCCTCCCGCCAGAGAGCGTGATTTTGAAAAGGTCATTGTAACCAGCAGGTTATCGTATTTTTTGGTAAGCTCAACACAGGAGCGTGCGCCAAAATCTACGTAGGCCTCATCAATTAAAACTATATTATCGGGATTGTTTATAAGTATTGTCTCAATCTCCTCAGGGGTAAGAGCAATACCTGTAGGAGCATTGGGATTAGCGATAAATATGGTTTTATGCAAACCAAAATAATCGGTTACATCAATGGTCAGGTCATCCTTTAAGGGGATGGGAGTATAATCCACGTTGTTTACCCCTGCAAAAACGGGATAAAAGCCGTAGCTTATATCGGGAGCGGCGGCGCCTGTGTTTTTATCACAGTAGGCCATAAAGGCAAAGTTAAGCACCTCGTCCGAGCCGTTGGTAACTACAACGTTTTCAGGCTCAACCCCGTACCTTTCGGCTATGGCCTTTGTAAGCAGACGACATTCAGGGTCACTGTAAAGGTTAAGCCTTTTGGCGGCCGCAGTTGCGGCGGCTATTGCCCTTTCACCGGGAGGGAAGGGGGATTCGTTGGTGTTAAGCTTTATGTATTTCATATCCTGCGGTTGTTCGCCCGGAGTGTAGGGGGTCAGTGCCGCATATTCAGGACTTAAAAATCTACTCATTTATCTTCCTCAAGTCGTATAACCGCGCTTTTAGCGTGGGCGGTGAGCCCCTCCTTAGCGGCAAAAAACTCAACGTCCCTTGCCACGCGCTCCAAAGCGTCTCTTGTATAATAGGTGTACTGGGTCTTTTTAACAAAATCATCCACCGAAAGTGGGGAGGAAAACTTTGCAGTACCGCTGGTGGGCAGGGTGTGGTTAGGGCCTGCAAGGTAGTCGCCCAGCGCTTCAGGACAGTTTCTGCCCATAAATATGGAGCCCGCGTGGCGAATGGCATCAAGGTAGTCAAAGGGGTTGTCCACACAAAGCTCAAGATGCTCAGGGGCTATCTCATTTGCAATTTCAATGGCCGCGTCAAGACTTTCGGCAACAATTATTTTACCGTTGTTATCAATAGAGGCACGGGCAATTTCACTGCGCTCTAAAAGCGGTATCTGCTTTTCAAGCTCCTCGCTTACTTTGAGGGATAAATCCATACTGTCGGTAACAAGAACTGCGCTTGCAAGCTTATCGTGCTCCGCCTGAGATAACAGGTCGGCAGCAACGCATTTTGCAGAGCTTTTACCGTCGGCAACAATAAGTATTTCGCTGGGGCCAGCAATCATATCAATGGAAACAACGCCGTACACCTGCTTTTTAGCCTCGGCCACAAAGGCGTTGCCGGGGCCGACGATTTTGTCCACCTTGGGTATACTCTGGGTACCGTAAGCAAGAGCGGCAACGGCCTGTGCGCCGCCAACCTTAAATATCTTATCAATACCTGCAATGCTTGCGGCGGCTAAAATAACGGGGTTTACCTTACCGTCTTTTCCGGGAGGAGTTACCATAACAACCTCCTTACAGCCTGCAATTTTAGCAGGGATGGAGTCCATAAGCACGGTGGAGGGATAAGCCGCGGTGCCACCGGGCACGTAAAGGCCTGCCGCATCAACGGGAATAACCTTTTGACCCATAACTATGCCGTTTTCGTCATTGATTATAAAACTGTTTCTTACCTGCTTTTCGTGAAATTTTCTTATATTTGCGGCGGCGGTGCTAAGCACCTGAAGAAATTTAGGCTCAACAAGGCCTAAGGCTTCCTCAATTTCCTCCTTTGTTACCTGAAGGGAGGATAGACTTGCTCCGTCAAACCTTTCGGTGTACTCGAAAAGTGCCTTGTCTCCGTTTTCTCTTACGTTCTTAATTATGCCGCTTACTATTTCGGCAACGTCAAATTCGGGGGTAACACGGGCAAATATTTCACTGTTTGCCACCTGCCCGTATTTCATTATCTTAATCATTATAAAATGTCCTTCCTAAGGTTGTTCACAAGAGTATTTATGGCTTCACCCTTAAACTTAAAGCTTGCTTTGTTGGAAATAAGGCGAGCACTTATGGGAACTATGGTGTCCACCACCTCAAGGTCGTTTTCCTTAAGTGTTGTGCCGGTTTCCACAATATCCACAATAACGTCCGAAAGACCTAAAATAGGTGCTATTTCAATGGAGCCGTTAAGGTGTATTATATCAATATCTCGGCCAAGGGAGTTATAATGGCTTTTTGCAATATTTGAAAACTTTGTTGCCACCTTAAGTGTCCTTTGAGGGTCGTCACGGAAACCCTTTTTGGCGGCTACCGCCATACGGCAGTTGCCTGTTTTAAGGTCCAAAAGCTCATACACGTCGGGCGAGTATTCAAGCAAAATATCCTTTCCTGCTACGCCAATATCGGCGGCGGCACGCTCAACGTAAATTGCAACGTCGCTGGGCTTTACCCAGAAATAACGAACGCCCAGCTCCTCATTCTCAAATATAAGCTTACGGCTTTCCTCCCTGATTGAGGGACAGCCAAAGCCTGCCTTTTCAAACATGGAATAGACCCGTTCACCCAGCCTGCCCTTGGGCAGAGCTATGTTAAGCATTGTTTTCAATGCAGGTCACTTCCTTTCCTGAATATTTAAACAATCGTCTGTATTTAAGCTTTTGAGGAAGCTTTTTAAGGGCGGTAACGCTTTCTCCCGAATCTGCAAAGGCAGCCATCCTTTCGGAAAGTGCGTAAAGGTCGGTGTCGTCATCATAAAGAAATACCGCGTCAACATCATATTCACTGCGGGGTGCATTTAATTCCTCAATCAGGTCAAGGTAAACAGCAAAGCCTATTGCACCGCAGCTTTTGCCCATTCTTTTAAGCAGACTGTCATACCTGCCGCCGGATAAAACGCCGCTGGCAATTCCGTTAACGAAGCCTTTGAACACTATGCCATTATAATATTTTATATCATTTATTACCGAAAAGTCAATGCGTACTGCATCACTTATATGCTCCTTTTCAAGCAGGGCGGTAACTTCCTCAAGGTCCTCAAGCATGCCAAAGGGCAAAACAGGGTCAAGCACTTTGTGCAAAGCAGGGAGCACCTGAGCAGGGCTTCCGTATATGCTTATAAGTGATTTAAGCGCCTCGCTGTAGTCCTTGGGTGCGCCAACAAGGAGCGCTTCCAGCTCGTGAATGTTTTTATCGCTTATACATTTTACTATATTGCGTTTAAGAGCGGAATCATCGGTTATACCGTCAAGCAAAGCGGCGGTTATCTTTAAATCGGCAATATCCAACACGTAGCTTTCGGCTACGGTTTTTAGACTTTTTACCGCAAGGGATAATACCTCATACATAAGATAAGTGTCAATATCACCTATGCATTCAAGACCTACCTGCTTTATCTCTTTATAGGAGCCTGTGGATTCCGATATTCTGTATACGTTTTCATCATAATATACCTTATTTAAGGTACCCTCGTCACGGGTGTTTTTTATAATGGAAAGGGTAACGTCTGGCTTTAGTGCAAGAAGCCTGCCGTTTGTATCGGTAAAGGTGATAACGCTGTCGGAAATAAGGAAATCCTTATTCCTTACGTACAGGTCGTACTCCTCAAACTTATTCATTTTGTACTGATTGTATCCGTGTAGTCTGTAAAGGCGGCGAAGCTTTAAGCTTGCCTGCTCCTCCAGCTTTAGTTGCATATCCATCATTTTAAGCCTTGTCCTCCATTTTTTCAAGTGCTTTTGTATAGCCACCGCTACCGTAGTTTAAGCATCTGCTTACCCTGCTTATGGTGGCGGCGCTTACGCCGGTGCTTGCCGATATTTCCTGATAGCTTTTGCCTTCCTTTAAAAGCAGGGCAACCTCAAGGCGCTGTGCCATATCCTTTATCTCCTTAACGGTACAAAGGTCGGTGAGAAGGGCATAGCCTTCCTCACGGCTTTCAAGCTTTAAGAGTGTATCTATCAAACGGTCTGTTGTGGTTGAATGCCAATGCTCCATCTATATTTCCTCGCTTAATTTTTTATATGATTTACTATAATATCACATTAGTGCGCTAAAGTCAACCTGAAATATACATAATATTTACGCTCTTTTTTTCGATTTTATGGGCAGTTTTTCAATATCTGTAACGGTATCACCATTTTTAAGTATTTTGGGAACGGCCTTAAGCAGGGGAGTAAATCCGTTCACCATTGCCAACATGGTAAAAAAATCAGCACGCCCTATACCTGCAGGGCAAAGGGCTTGGGCCTCAGGCACAAAAAGCTCATCTATGCAGGCTGAAAATCCGCCCTGACCTAAAAGAAAAAAATTACTCCGGATTATATTTTTAGGTAGTGGTGCTGCGGCAAAAACAATATCACAGTTTAAAAAAGATATGTCATCGGTTATGGCTGCAGATACTCCAAGCATATCAAAGCAGCCTTCGTTATATTGCTGATAAAGCTCATCACGCTGTGTTATTACCCGCAAAAATTTAAGGTGGGTTAAAAGAGTATTAAGCCTGTAGGCGTACCTTCCCTCAGGGTCAAAAAGTGTAAGCTCGGTAAGACGATAATGCACTATTATATACAGTAGTGCATTAAAATTCAGTATATGGATGTATTGGTCTTTAAGCGCTGGGCAGGTAGGGTGCAGGGGTGAGATAAACGGCACCTGTGTGTGCTTTACAATGCGGTGAAGCATACTGTGCGCCCGCTTTTTTCTGTGGCGTATAAGTATATGCTCAAAGCCGCCGCCTTCGGTATCAATGGTTTCCCTAAAAATTCCCTTATCCCGTTTCTTTAGCGGTGACACAGAACAGATGGTTATAATCTTAAAAATAATAGTTCATCCTCCCTTGTAAAAATAACAGAAAACTTGACTTTTGCATTTAATGCGGTATACTATAATAATGAAAATAGGTTGGTGAAAAAGCGCAAATGCGCTTTTTCACGGACAAATTAACAATTGTCCGTGAAATTATATAAATAATTTCACCTAATTCATTGCAATGATGTCGGTGTAAATAATCAGAGATTATTTACATA
>JAZSEH010000011.1:0-6042 GCA_045531585.1 Acutalibacteraceae bacterium | reverse complement strand
CGCTTGGCCTCCGACTTAGCGAAGCGGCTTCATCATTCATTATTCATTACGAAAATCCGTTTTAATGAATGATGAATATTGAATAATGAAAAATGAATAATACAAAACGAAAATCCTGCCGACAAGAATCGACAGGATTTTCGTTTTGGCGGAGAAGGAGGGATTCGAACCCTCGAACGGCTTGTAACCGTTACACGATTTCCAATCGTGCGCGCTCGACCGGGCTACGCGACTTCTCCCCATCGTTATATACACCTATATTAGTGTTACCAAATTATTATAATGAATATAGGTAAGTGAAAGAGCGTTTTCGCTTTTTCACGGACAAATTAACAATTGTCCGTGAAATTATATAAATAATTTCACCTAATTCATTACAATGATGTCGATGGAAATAATCTTGGATTATTTCCTTAAAACCGCTTAATTGTGCGGTTTTTCAAAAAGCTTTTTTCAAAGCTTTTTGACCGTCGACTATCATTATATATTGCGGTGATAAAAAAATCAAGTGTTTTTTTAAGTTTTTTTCTTTTATTTTTTCTTGTGTGCAAGCTATTGGGGTTTTTCACAATCAAAGACCTGTGTTTCGGCTAAAATTCCGTCATCCACAGGGCAATGGGCTACCATTTTAATAGGCAAAGTAAGGTCAAGGCTGAAAACGCCCATTATAGATTTACCGTTTACTATATACTTACCCTGGGTAAGGTCTACGTCATAATCTTTAGCCATAGCTATATTAACAAAGGATTTTACCTGTTCAATGCTACTGAGACGAACTAATCTTTCAACCATAAAAGCTGCCTCCGTTTAAATAGTATTTTATTTAATATACCCTTTTAGGGTAAAAAAGTCAAGTTTTTGTGGAAATTTGTAAACTATATGTAATATTTGCAGGTGTTTTTCTATTGAAAAAACTTTTAAGAGGTGGTATTATTTGTATATGGAAAAGGAGAGGATTCGAATGAAAAAACAAAGTACTGCAGTAAACGTTATTACTGCCATTATCGCGGCTTTTTTAAGCGTTACGCTGGTTGTTATGTGCATTATAATTCCTGTTTATATGTCACTTACAGCCCTTGTAAAGCCCAAGCAGCTGGTTGCCATGGTGCAGAATATTGACTATGCTCAGATGGTTACCGAAAATGAAGGCGTTCAGGACGCTATTGAAGAATTCGGTATACCTGCCGACATTGTGAACAAGCTTATTTCCAGCAAGGCTATGGGTGAGGTAATTGGCCTTTATGCATCTGACGTATCGGCTATGCTTGAGGGCAAGGAGGTTAAGGGAAGCCTTACCGCAGATACACTTAAAAGCATTGTAAACGATAACATTGATGAAATAATTGATATTGTGGAAACGGCCGTTGGCGAGGATGTTGACTCAAATATAGACGTGGAGGAAATTAAAAAAGGTATAACCGATGCTGTTAACGACTATGCAGAGGATATTGTTTCCGCACTGCCTGACGTTAACGAGCTTAAGGTAAGCTTTGTGGAGAGCGAGGGCGCCGCAGTTATAACGGCGGTTTTAAGCTCCACAGTCAAGATAATTCTTATTGCCTTTGCGGTGGTTCTTGCAGGCCTTATATACCTTTGCCGTTTCAGAAACTTTAACGCACTTTTGTGGCTTGGTATTGATTTTGGTGCAGCAGGCATCTTCCTTGCGGCTATTGCCGTATTTATGGGCAGCGGTATTGTAAATGCCCTGATAACCGACCTTGCAAGCATAAATGAATCGGTAGTAAACTCTGTGCTCTCGGTTTACAACGGAGGTATTATCACGGCGCTTGTAATTATGCTGGTGCTTTGCGCGCTGCTTATTACAGGATATGTACTGCTAAAGATTTACGTGCTTAACAAAAAGCAGGAGCTGCCTGTAACCCAGGCTGCCGTGCCTGAGGCACTGCCTGAAAACACCGAAGCAGTGGCAGAGGAAGAAAACGGCGAGCAGGCTGAATAAAATTTTGACGGGGAGTTAACTCCCCGTCTTTTTTGTTTATTCTGCGTAATAATACCTGGAATAATATTTTTTCCAATTATCTGCAAGTTCCTTCTTTGCCATATAATCCGAAAGGTTAAAGGAGCGCAGTCCGTAATTAACGCTCTTGCACACGGCGTTTCGGTCCGTATCCTCAATCACTATAAATTCTCTCATTCTGTGATTAAGTATTTCCCTTGCCTCGTTACGGTAGGTTCTTTCCTCAGCTTCGTTATAAAGCTTTATTAAAGGCTTTATAACCGCATCGGATTCCAGCTCGTCTAAGGTAACCATATCCACCGTTTCAAGTCTGCCTGAAAGATAGGCATCCACGTTATAGGTGGCTATCACCCTGTCTACGTCGGCAATGCAGGTAACAAGCAGCACCGCGCAGGCACACACAAGTATTGCCTTCATATAAGGAATTTTACTTATAAACAAACGAAGTATTACCGTTACAAAGGCGGCGGCAAGGAACAGCATAAACATAGAGGTAAGTATTCTGAGTCTTGTCATACCAAAGGAGGATATGTAAAGCACCATTTTGGATATGGCCGTGCCGATTATTACAAGGGAAAATACGCACACAAATACATTTAAAAGCTTTACCGCTATAGGAAGCTGTCCTTCCTCCTTTTTTTTGCACAGCACCGAGGTAAGGAATATTATTACAAGATTTATGGCGCAAATTGCGCACATTTCAAAGAAGCCGCGACGTGCATACTCAGCCGAGGTATATTTTTCGGGAAGTATTCCTAAAAATCCGCCTGTAAAGTAGGCAAGCTGTGAGAAAAGGTAAAGCAGGTAAACAAGTGCTATTACCCCTAAGAAGGTGGAAACTATTGTACCGTCAATACCGCGGCGCTCCTTAGGCTGGGATTTGGTACGCTCCTCTCTGCCAAGGGAGAAAAGCTGGCTGAACAGCAAAAGGAAAACAAGGGCACCGAAAAGCAGGGTTGTAATAAGCTCTCCTACGCTATCAAAGGATATTTTCTTAAGCAGACCTTCAAAGGCGGCATCAGAGGAGATAAGCAGAGGCAATATTACAAGAAGTGCAGGCAGGGATACAAGCACGCCTAAAAACACGTTACCTGTTTTACGGCGGGTGACGCCGCCCTCACCATTAGGTTTACGGAACATTGCAAAGCAACCGTCACCTATATTTGAAAAGCTTTGAATAACGGCGGTATTGAAAATATCCGCTACAGCCCTGTAGCTGCCTGCCTTATAACGGCGAAGGTTCAGGGCATCGGTAAGTATAACGGCGTAAAGCAGTGCCAAAACCACAAGTGTAAAGCCTTTAGCAGGGGCATCGTCCGACAGGGAAAGAGACAGGCCGTGCAGTGCAAAAAGCACCGAGCAAATTACGGTATAGGGGGTGAATTTTGCATCCCTTTTTCCAATATACCAAAGGGTTACCGCCAGCACTGAAAGGGTACACAGGGTAATTCCTGCACCAAGGCCGCCCCAGAAAAGGCAGTTAATGAAAAGCAGGCAGGGCAGGATTATAAGTGCCGCCATTACCATATCCCTTTTTTCTCCGGGATGCTTTACCCTTTGGGCAGGAACGTTGTATGGATTTGGCTGAGGGGGAGCTGTTGCGCAGGTATCACACAGGGTCTTACCCTCCTCCTCAATAAAGATTCCGCAATTAGTACAGTATGCCATAAATTAGTCCTCCTTAAATTCAAGTATATCGCCGGGTTGGCAATCAAGGATTTTACATATATTTTCAAGTGTGGTAAAGCGTACCGCCTTGGCCTTACCCGTTTTAAGAATGGAAAGGTTTGCAGGGGTAATATCCAGCTCCCTTGAAAGCTCCAGAGAGGAGATTTTCCGCTTTGCCATCATAACGTCAAGATTTACAATAATAGCCATAGCACCCTCCCCTTTTATATTGTAAGGTCGTTTTCTTCCCGAAGGGTTATGGCGGCGTTAAAGCAGCCGCGAACCACACGCACTATCAGGAAGATAAACAGCATTGCCGCCGCAACGAAAACAAAGGGCAGATACCAATAGGTTGCCACACCACAGGCAACGGCAACTACTATACAGCAAAGGGCTACCACGTTCATAAGGCGGCTGTTAACGGCGTGAAATATATGCTCCCTTAAAATATTACGCAAAAGCATACCAAGACAGGCAAGAGCCACAAGTGCAGGCAGGGCGCATACGTAATAGGTAACAGGTATCACCGTTACAAGAATGGGGGAAATACCCCTCCACTCAACGTACCAGCGCGATAGGCATGGTGCAAATACTCCAAGTAATATAACCGACAGCATACACAGTATAACGAAAATTCCCGTTAGTATAACCGAGCCTTTTTTCACAAAGCATCAACTCCAAATTTTTCCACTTGTTGAGGGCATTATAACACCCTAATTATCGTTTGTCAATAATTTTTTATTGTTTTTAACCATTTGTAATATTATTGTAATGCTTTGTAAACCTTCACCCCGCGTCCTATATTTACATATACTGTGTTGGACAGGGGGTGAAAAATATGACTAACTGTTTTTGCAGATTCTCCTGTGTATCGGTAGCCGCCGTGCTCAGCGTTATAGCAGGAATAGTTACCGCTCTGCTTACCGTTACGGGAACCGTTGTTGTTGCTCCCGTATTTTTCCTTGTGGCTGTAAGCATTGCCGTGGTGGCTCTGGTACTGCTGTTTTTAGGCTCGGTATTCGGACGTCTTGGTTGTACCGATTGCCGCAGGTCGGCGGTTAATACAATCCTTATAGGAATTATAGGAGCCCTTATTTCAGGTATAATTCTTATAGCCGTAGGCTTTGCCGCTACCAGCATTGTGGGGGCAATTCTCACGGGTCTGCTCCTTGCCTTCCTAACACTTATTTTTGTAGGTGCATCCTGCTTTGTAAGATGTGCTGCTGACTGCTGCGAATAAAAAAATGTTCCCATCCCTGAAAAGGGGTGGGAACAAAGTATTAAGAATGTACTCTTTTTACAGCTCTTTCAAGTATATTCATTACCGCAGGAATTAAAATAAGCTGAAGTATTATACCGGGCAGGGCATCAATAAAGCCGCCTGCAATAAAGGCGGTAACGGTAAAGACCTTACCCCCTACCCCTAAAAGCACCGCCTTAGCTATGCCCCACACCACTCTGCCCGAAAGCTGAGCAACAATAAGGCTAAGATACAAATATCCGTTTGAGAATTTTTTGCGCCTTGAATACATAAGGCCTATTGAAGCGCCGTAGGCGGCAAGCTCCAACGCCATCCAAACGGCATTTGGAAAAATTGGCGGCATACCGAATATTACCGACCTTAAAAAAGGCAAAATAAAGCCCACACCCAATCCATACCAAGGGCCGCAAATAAGCCCACACAGAAGCACAGGGATGTGCATAGGCAGCAGGGTGTCCCCTATTTCCTTAATCTGGGCGGTTAAAAGGGGTAAAACCAAGCCAATAGCCAGAAAAAGTGCTGAAAGAATAAGCTTTTTAAGATTAGTATTTTTCATTTTCATCCCCTCAGGGTAAAAAATAAAGGACCCGCCTTTTCAGGCGAATCCTTGGAGCGGGTGATGGGAATCGAACCCACACAGCCAGCTTGGAAGGCTGGAATTCTAGCCATTGAACTACACCCGCATTTCTAACGGCAAGTTATATATTAACATATAACTTTTAATTCGTCAAGTATTTTTTACTGTTTTTCTTGACTTTTATTCCTAAATGTGATAAACTCTTTTAAGTTGAATAAACTATGCGCTGATAGCTCAGCTGGATAGAGCATCTGCCTTCTAAGCAGAGGGTCGGGGGTTCGAGTCCCTTTCAGCGCGCCAATAAAGTAAAGACGGTGCCGTAAGGTGCCGTCTTTACTTTATTAGTTAATTGGGGACTCGAACCAGGAGTGCCAGAATGTACTGTTTTTCTTTATTGCACTCAGTCCAAAAAAGTGGTATAATGATAATCGGTAGTCGAAAAGCTTTCAATCAAAGCTTTTCGAAAAACCGCTAAGTGTAGCGGTTTTATGTAAATAATCTCTGATTATTTACACCGACATCATTGCAATGAATTAGGTGAAATTATTTATATAATTT
>JAZSEH010000009.1:0-6662 GCA_045531585.1 Acutalibacteraceae bacterium | reverse complement strand
GGTGTATTTATTACAGTTCACCTTGAGGCTAAGAAAGAAGGCCTTCGCGGTCTTACCAAGGAGGAGTTGCCCCGCCTTAAGCCTCTGCTTAAGCAAACCAAGTCGGAGGCCAAGCGGTCTTAGGAAGACAACCACCTATCCCAACCCCTTGGCTCACAGAACGACATGGCTACGATCCGACTTGGTGTATTTATTACAGTTCACCTTGAGGCTAAGAAAGAAGGCCTTCGCGGTCTTACCAAGGAGGAGTTGCCCCGCCTTAAGCCTCTGCTTAAGCAAACCTATCTGCTTCTTCCCCTGGTACTTCTTATCTACCTTGTAGGCACAAGCACACGCTCGATTGCCTATGCCGCTGCAATTGCCATTGTTGCCGCCATAGTTGTAAGTATGTTTAATAAGGAGCACCGTATTACGCCTATGCGACTTTTAGAGGCTCTTGCGGCAGGCGGTCAGGGTATGATAACCGTTGCCGCCGCTTGCGGTGTTGCAGGTATTATTGCAGGTGTTATCGGTATAACAGGTCTTGCATATATGATGTTTAACGGCATTGTTGCTCTGGCAGGTAATCACATAATTATTGCCCTGTTCCTCACAATGCTTTGCTGTATAGTTCTTGGAATGGGCGTTCCCACCACTGCAAACTACTGCATTATGGCCGCTACCTGTGCACCTATTCTTGTACAGATGGGCGTACCCATAATAGCAGCTCACTTCTTTGTATTCTATTTTGGTATTGTTGCCGACCTTACTCCCCCTGTTGCTCTTGCAGCCTATGCAGGTGCGGCTATTGCTCAGGCAAACCCCATGAAAACTGCGTTTACATCTACCAAGCTTGCAATAGGTGCCTTTATTGTGCCCTACGTATTTGCACTTAACCCTGCACTGTTATTTATAAATACAACCGTGTGGGAGGTTATCCTTATATGCATTACCTCGCTGATAGGTATGTTTGGTGTTTCGGCATCTCTTGAAGGATATCTGCTGAAATCAATGAAATGGTATGAACGTATTATTAGCGCTGTGGGTGGTCTGCTGCTTATATACCCCGGTTGGATTACAGACATTATCGGCCTCTCCCTTGTGGGCGTTGTGGTACTGATACAGGTGATTGGTAAAAAGAAAAAATCGATTATTGCCGTATAAAATCTAAAAAAAGCACTTCGTAAGAAGTGCTTTTTTTAGATTGATTTTTGCCGAGTTATTTCCGCCTTTTGCATTGCTACTGCTTATATTCAGCTCGGCAGAAGAGTCTGTTGAGTGATGAAAAAAATGGAAATTATTAACCCCACCCGCCGTGGGTACGTATGTCGAATCAACAAGAGTACCCTTATTAAGTTCAAGAACAATTTCGCCTTCCGCAAATGCGGTTAAAGCCAGCGGCATTGAACCCAACAACACCAGCACTGCAAGTATAAACGACAGCAGTTTTTTCGAGTGGTTTCGCATTAAGATTCCTCCATTTTTTTATAATGTGCATTTAGATATAATATGACCAATATAATATGACCATTATAATAATCATTATATAATTTCACCAATTACAAAACAATGGATATATGGTTGCAAAATATGGACATTCCTACAATAATTGTCTATTGTTATTTAAAACAGTTTAAAATGGTTTTTGTTGCTCTCAATTAACCCTTCACTTCTCAGCTTGCTTATCTCAGCGGAAAGGCCGCTTCGGTCGACCTCAAGAAAATCTGCCAGCTCCTGACGGTCAAAAGGTATATCAAAGCTATTTTTCCCTGCCTTTTGGGCCTGCAGCATAAGATAGGTCATAAGCTTTTCCCTTGTGGTACGCTTAGAGGTTATCTCCAGCTTTTGGTGGAAGGTAATGGTTTTGTTTGCAATATCCTTCATTAGATTAAAAATCAGTTGTTGATGAAAACCACAATTATTGGAGCAGGTGTGAAGAATGTGGGAACAATCAATAAACATTATTTCACTTGGCTCCTCCGCAATAACAGTTACGGGTATTGCCTCCACCTCGGCACAGGCAAAGGCCTCACCAAATAACTCACCTACCGTAACCTCAGACAATATGCTTCTATTGCCGTAATAGTCAATACGCATTATCTGTGCCGCACCTGAAAGAACTATTCCCACGTATTTTGCAGGGTTACCCTCGGCTATTATGGTATATTTTTTATCAAATTCCGTAACCCGCGCCCCAAGGCAAACGAGCATTTTTAAAAGATTTTCCTCTGAAATGCCCTCAAAAAGGGGGCATTTTTTTAAAATATTTAAATATTTTTTCATTTTTCTCACCTTTTTGTTGAAAATTCAACATACTTTGTGTTTTCATTATAATATAATCATTACAGAAAAGCAAGGAGGACCTTTTATGAAAATAGCTTTTTTTGACGCAAAACCGTATGACAAGCCCTCCTTTGACAGCTACGGCAAGGAATACGGCGTTACTTTTAAATATTTTGAAACCAAGCTTAATGAGGATACTGCAGAGCTTGCAAAGGGCTACGACGGTGTTTGTGCCTTTGTTAATGATACAGTAAACGCGGCGGTAATTGACCGCCTTGCCCAAATGGACGTTAGGGTACTTGCTCTGCGTTGTGCGGGCTTTAACAACGTAGATATGAAGC
This sequence comes from Acutalibacteraceae bacterium, assembly GCA_045531585.1. Classification (GTDB taxonomy): domain Bacteria; phylum Bacillota; class Clostridia; order Oscillospirales; family Acutalibacteraceae; genus SIG587. The sequence goes on along the minus strand of JAZSEH010000009.1, from coordinate 4,059 downwards.
ACGCCTTTGGAAAAATTCACGTTTTAAGGGTGCCGGCTTACTCCCCTTATGCCGTTGCCGAGCATACTATGGCGCTACTGCTTACCTCTATAAGGCGTATACACAAGGCTTATATTAGATCAAGGGATTTTAACTTCAGTCTTTCAGGTCTTACAGGCTTTGACCTTCACGGCAAGACGGTAGGTGTAATAGGAACGGGTCGTATAGGCAGAGTTTTTATAGATATTTGCCGTGGCTTTGGAATGAAGATACTGGCCTTTGATAAATTCCCTGCACCCGGCCTTGATAACGGCGATACTATACGGTACGTGGAGCTTGATGAGCTTTTCAGCAAAAGTGATATTATATCACTGCACTGTCCTCTTACAGAGGATACACATCATATAATTGATGAGCAGGCTCTGGAAAAATGTAAGCGTGGCGTGGTACTGCTTAACACCTCAAGAGGTGCGCTGGTTGATGCCGAGGCTTTGCTGAACGCCATAAAATCCCGTAAGGTTGGCGCCGCCTGCCTTGATGTTTATGAAGAGGAATCCGATCTGTTTTTTGAGGATAACTCAGGCCATATTCTTGAGGATGACACTCTGGCAAGACTTATTTCCATGCCTAACGTTATTGTTACCTCACATCAGGCGTTTTTAACACAGGAGGCACTTAACAATATTGCCGAGACCACAGTTAAAAACATTGTCGGCTTTTTTGAAAATAATCAATGTCCCAACGAGCTGTGCTACCGCTACGGAGCATCGGAGGACTGCAAGGATGGGAAGTGTTTTGAATGATAAGAAAAATAATTAAAATTGACGAAGAAAAGTGCAACGGCTGCGGAAAATGTGCCGCCGCCTGCCACGAGGGTGCCATTGAAATGGTAAACGGCAAGGCAAAGCTTACAAGGGAGGACTACTGTGACGGTCTGGGTGACTGCCTACCTGCCTGCCCTATGGATGCCATAAGCTTTGAGGAGCGTGAGGCACCTGCTTATAACCAGGATGCAGTACGTCAGGCGAAGATGAAAAATTCCGGTATTAAACTCCCCTGCGGTTGCCCGGGAACCCAGTCTAAAGCTATAAAAAGGGAGCTCGCCTCCCCTGCTGCAGTAAAATCGGGCTCAATTACAAGCCAGCTTATGCAGTGGCCCTGCCAGATAAAGCTTGTTCCTGTAAACGCCCCTTACTTTGAGGACGCCAATTTGCTGATTGCCGCAGACTGCACCGCATACGCTTACGGAAATTTTCATAATGATTTTATACGTAACCATATTACGCTTATAGGCTGTCCCAAGCTTGATGAGGGCGACTATGCAGAAAAGCTTACCCAAATAATAGCTAGTAATAATATTAAAAGTGTAAAGATAGTTCGTATGGAGGTTCCCTGCTGCAGCGGAATTGAAAACGCGGTAAAGAGGGCACTTCAGGCAAGCGGAAAGTTCATTCCCTGGCAGGTTATTACCGTTACAACAGACGGAAAAATAATACAATAACAAAATACAGGAGGAAATTTAAAATGATGGACAAAAAGGTACACCAGCTGCTTAATCAGCAAATCAACAAGGAGTTTTACTCTGCTTATCTTTATCTGGATTTTTCCAACTATTTCAAGGCCGCAGGACTTGACGGCTTTGCGAACTGGTATATGATCCAGGCACAGGAAGAAAGAGACCACGCAATGCTTTTTTACACCTACTTACAGAATGAAAATCAGAAGGTAACCTTGGATGCCATTGACAAGCCCGACAAGGTATTTGACAACCATATGTCGGTACTGAAGGCAGGTCTTGAGCACGAGGAATACGTTACCTCCCTTATTAACGACATATACGGTGCCGCCTACGACGTAAGGGATTTCCGCACCATGCAGTTCCTTGATTGGTTTGTTAAGGAGCAAGGTGAGGAGGAGACCAACGCCAACGACCTTATATCTAAAATGGAACTTTTCGGTTCCGACCCCAAAAGCCTTTATATGCTGAATCAAGAGCTTGGAGCAAGGGTATATTCTGCCCCCTCTCTTGTGCTGTAATTGAGGAATAGAATTAAATGAAACTTGTACTTTTAACAGCATTGGGTGTTGGCGGAGCCACCATAATAGGCTCCCTTATAGGTTTTATATTCAAAAAAATATCCCATAAATTTTCGGATATAGTTCTTTCCTTTGCGGCAGGCGTTATGCTTGCCGCAGCGGTGCTGGGGCTTGTTCTCCCCTCCCTTGAATACGGAGGAAATTACGGTCTGCTTATAACCGTTGCAGGAATTTTTACAGGTGCCCTTTGCCTTAACCTTATTGACAAGCTGGTTCCGCATTTGCACAAATTGGTTGGCGTTGACGGCGAGGCTCACAATAACGCAAACTTAAGTAAGGTATTGCTTTTTGTTACCGCCATAGCAATACACAACCTGCCTGAGGGCATTGCCGCAGGCGTGGGCTTTGGCTCAGGAGATACCTCCCGTGCTCTTATAATTGCAGGAGGTATTGCACTACAGAATATCCCTGAGGGAATGGTAATAATCGGTCCTATGCTGGCCGCAGGGGTAACCCCGAAAAAGACGCTAATCTGTGCTCTTATAACGGGTCTTGTAGAGGTTATAGGAACGCTGATAGGCTATTTTGCGGTAAGCGTTGCCACCTTTATACTTCCCTTTGCTCTGGCCTTTGCAGGAGGAACAATGCTTTACGTTATAAGTGATGAAATGATACCCGAGACCCACGCCCACGGAAGTCAGCGCGGCGCCACCTATTCCTTGCTTGTGGGATTTTGTATAATGCTTATAACCGATGTTTTATTAGGTTAGAAAAAATTCTTCACACAAAAATGTGCGAAGACTTTTTATGCCTTGCCATAGCTTTTGGTTTTGGGCCGATTCTTTAAACAAGCCTATCTCCCCCTTTTGTTTTTCTTTATTATATCTACTTTCAGCATTATTCAAAGCAAAAACCGTTGAAGCTTGGCTTCAACGGTTTTTTATTACCTTTGTTTCTATTCCGTTTTGGGTAAAAAATTCAGCCACCTCGTTTAAATACCGCTCAGGTTCAACGAGAAAGGACAGTCCATGCTCTGCGCCTTTTATTGTTACAAGGCGTTTTGGCGATGCACACGCCTGGTAATTTTTCTCACTCATACAGCAAGGGACAAATCCATCGTCCTCACCGTGGAAGAAGATTACGGGCAGGCGGCTGTTTTCAAGGGCTTTAACGGGTGAGTTTTCCTCAAGTGAAAATTTTCCAAACAGTCTTGCCCCAAGCCTTACAAAGGGATAAAGGATATCTGAGGGCAACCCCATTCCCTTTATTACCTTTTTAATTATCTCCTTAGCACTTGTGTATCCGCAATCCGCAAGAATACCCACCACACGTTCAGGAAGCTTTTCCCCTGCGGCCATTAAAACGGTGGAGGCACCCATTGAAATACCTGTCAGGATAAATTTCACGCTACTGTCAAAATGCTCAATGGCAAAATCCACCCAAGAAAGGCAATCCTTATGCTCATTTATTCCAAATGAAATCACATTTCCCTCACTTTTACCACAACCTCGTTGGTCAACAATAAGGGCGTTTCTGCCAAGGGCGAAGCAGCGCTGAACACCGCCGCAAAGGTCCCTTTCTGCATTACCTCGATAGCCGTGAAACATTATCTCGGTAACGGCACCGGGGGCATACTCATAATACCGTGCGTGAAGCTTTAATCCGTCAAAGGAGGTTATGTAAAATTCCTCCTTAATAATACTTCGTGCTTCCTTAATCCAGCCCACCATGGTCTCCCTGTAGGGCTCGTAAATCTCACCGGGAGGAATGGGATATTCCTCGGTTTCAGGTTGCTTTTTTGCGTAAAAAGCCATTTTGTAGCATATATACGCCACAACAATAGTAAGTAAAACAACTGCTGCAGGCACTGCAGGTATCCACAAAAGTTTCATACAAATCACCTATAATGATAATCGGTAGTCGAAAAGCTTTCAATCAAAGCTTTTCGAAAAACCGCTAAGTGTAGCGGTTTTATGTAAATAATCTCTGATTATTTACACCGACATCATTGCAATGAATTAGGTGAAATTATTTATATAATTT
>JAZSEH010000065.1:0-17112 GCA_045531585.1 Acutalibacteraceae bacterium | reverse complement strand
AAATTATATAAATAATTTCACCTAATTCATTGCAATGATGTCGGTGTAAATAATCAGAGATTATTTACATAAAACCGCTACACTTAGCGGTTTTTCGAAAAGCTTTGATTGAAAGCTTTTCGACTACCGATTATCATTATATACGAAAATCCTATAATTATCAATAAAAAAAGCACTCTTCTTGGTGTGCGCCATAGTGAAAATTTGGTTTTTTGGGCAATTTCTCACTATGGTGCACCCCCGTTTTGAGTGCTTTCAATATTTATATGCTGAATAATAATTCGCCGTATTTAGGGAATGGCCAATCCTCACTGTCGGTAAGTGCCTCCGCCGCATCAATACTAAAGCGAAGTGCCTCCATAGCGGTGAACACCTGCGCTCTATAGGCCTGAGCCTTTTCAAGGTAGCCCTCAATCTCTTCGGTAATACTTACTGCTGTTTCAAGGGCTTTAACGCCAAGATAAATATCATCAAGAAGCTTTGCGAGTTTTTTAACGGTCTTGACCTCAGCAACACAGGGCATATCGGGGAAAACGTCTCTTACGCTTGTGATATTACGACTTAACGCTCCAACGTATTTGCTGACTGCAGGGATAACCGAGCAATGGGTCATATCAATAAGGGTCAGTGCCTCAATATGAAGTATTTTGGCGTAGTTTTCAAGCATTATCTCAAGACGGGAACGAAGCTCGGTCTCGGTAAACACGTGATTACGCTCAAAAAGCTCAATATTTTTTTGATCCACAAAATGAGGTATGGCATCAACGGTGCTTTTAAGGTTTAAAAGACCAAGCCTTTCGGCCTCATTCTCCCATTCCTTTGAATAGCCGTCACCGTTAAAGATTATCCGCTTATGCTCTCTGAAGGTCTTGCGGATAAGATGATTAACGTCCTTATACAGGTTTTCACTACCCTCAAGCCTATCGGCAAACTCACGCAGAGTATCTGCAATTATGGTATTAAGTACCACGTTGGCATCAGCAATGGAGGCCGAGGAGCCAAGCATACGGAATTCAAACTTATTACCCGTAAATGCAAAGGGTGAAGTACGGTTGCGGTCGGTATTATCCTTATTAAAGCGGGGCAGTATCTTGGCACCCGTTTCCATTTTAGCTATCTCGTGCTCGGTATACTGCTCCTTATGCTCAATGGCTTCAAGTATCTCTATAAGCTCGTCGCCCAAGAACATTGATACTATTGCAGGAGGCGCCTCAGCCGCACCCAGACGGTGGTCATTACCTGCAGAGGCAACAGATATACGAAGAAGGTCCTGATGCTCGTCCACAGCCTTGATAACGGCGGTAAGAAAAAGTAAAAACTGCGCGTTTTCGCTGGGGGTCTTACCCGGATCAAGAAGATTTACACCCGTATCGGTTGAAAGTGACCAGTTATTATGCTTACCAGAACCGTTAACACCTGCAAAGGGCTTTTCGTGAAGCAGGCAAACAAAGCCGTGACGGTCTGCAACCTTTTTCATCATTTCCATTGTAAGCTGATTATGGTCGGTAGCAATATTTGTTGTGGTGAATATTGGAGCCAGCTCATGCTGGGCGGGAGCGGCTTCGTTATGCTTTGTTTTGGCAAGTATGCCAAGCTTCCAAAGCTCGGTATCCAATTCCTTCATAAAGGCGGCAACCCGAGGCTTGATAACGCCGAAATAATGATCCTCCAGCTCCTGTCCCTTGGGAGGCTTGGCGCCGAAAAGGGTTCTGCCGCAGAAAATAAGGTCAGGGCGTTTATCATAAAGCTTTTTATCCACAAGGAAATACTCCTGCTCAGGACCAACGGTGGTAATGACCCGTTTTACCTCAGGGTTAAACAAACGAACAACCCTTAAGGCCTGACGGCTGATAACCTCCATTGAGCGGAGAAGGGGTGTTTTTTTATCAAGAGCCTCGCCCCCATAAGAGCAAAAGGCAGTTGGGATACAAAGGGTACCGTCCTTAACAAAGGCATAGGAGGTAGGATCCCAAGCGGTATAGCCTCTGGCCTCGAAGGTGGCGCGAAGTCCACCTGAAGGGAATGAGGAGGCGTCAGGCTCACCCTTTATAAGTTCCTTACCTGAAAATTCCATAATTACCCTGCCGTTGGCGGCGGGGGTTATAAAGCTGTCGTGTTTTTCGGCGGTTATTCCCGTAAGGGGCTGGAACCAATGGGTAAAATGGGTAGCGCCCATTTCAAGGGCCCACTCCTTCATAGCATTAGCCACGGTATTGGCCACGCTAAGATCAAGGGCCTTACCTGCAGTTATGGTCCTTTTAAGTGCATTATAGGTTTCTTCAGGCAGCCGCTCACGCATACAGTCATCGTTAAAAACAACGCTGCCGAATATCTTAGTTACCTCATCCATTACTTTCCTCCGAAAAACAACCTTTTTATAATATGTTAGTATACAACACGAGTCTCCGTTTTGTCAACGAAAACTCGTACGCTTTAAGTATTTACCATTCAAGATACAAGCAATCCCCTATCAGGGCATATTGGCTTACTGTAAATTTCCATCCCGGTATGGGAGAAACAACGTTATGCGCCAGAGCGATAATGTACGCATCCCTTCCCTGCTTACTAAGGGCAGAAAATTCCGCCAGCTTTTCGGGTGTTTGAAACTTAAACTCAATATAGAACTGATATTTACAAATTTTTTCTATATGCTTAGCTGCGGCTAATAAATCATCACCTATATAATATCCCGTTTGTTCAAAATAATTATACCTTGTTGCGGTACATTCAGGGAGATTAAAATTATAACCTGTAAGACCCTCAGCCTTATCGGACACGGAAACCTGTGTTACGTCAGGATCAATGGTATGGTCCAAAACAATCTGCTCATCCGTAATACAAAAATATGTATGCAAGGGATATTTAATGGTTTTTTCCACGTCATCCCAGGTAACATCCACATGGTACCACTTGTTTTCAAGCCTTACAAGATTCCACATATGACCCTGATTTTTAGAGCGACCTGTTATAAGAATACACCTTATTCCCATTTTTTCACACAGATAGCTCATAGCCCTTGCATAGCCTTCACAAACGGCGCTTTGGTTAACAAGAGCACCGTAAACGGTGTACACCATATCCTCATCAAGTGTATCGCTATAGGTTATGTTTTCAACAAGCAGGTCGTGAAGATAAAGCACCTTTTCGTAGGGTGTTTTTGCAACGCCCTCCACCTGTGATATTATACGCTGTGCCGCCGCTTCAAGCTCAGCCTGTTTTGCCTCAACCAAATGTGGGTCCACAAGATATTTTTTATCCGAGGAGCCGCTTGTCAGCTCAAAGGCAAGCTTAACACCCGTTTCCCCTTTATTTACAACGTAGGTGTAAGGCACCCAGAAAAGCTCGGGATAATCATAGGTAACCGCTCTGTAGGCAACGGCAATATCCGAAAGATATGCTTCACTGCAGTTACCCAGCCAAATCCAATCGGTGGTAATATTTTTAATTGCGGAAAGCATAATACGGTAAATCCGCTGCTGCTCCGAAGTAATTGCACCATAGCACAAATTCTTTGCATAGGGATTTATCTCAATTTCGCTTTCACTTACCGTCGGGGTGCTGACGGTACTGCTTGTTGAGGTAACACTCTGTGTTTCAGCAGGCTTTTTTGACGTGGTGTTCTGGGGTTTTGAGGCCGTGTCTGTAACAGAATGTGCACCTGATGTATCCAAAGGCCTTGATGATGACGAGGAGGTTACCTCGGATGAGGTCTGCTCTACGTCAGGTGCGCCTGTGGGCAGGAATTTTTCCAAAGCGTCACACCCTGTGCAAAGCAACAAAAGCGCCACCGTAAGTGCCACTAATATTTTTCTCATCCGTATCACCTGCCTTAGTTCATTATTACAACGTTTTTAGCCATTTCGGGCAACCTTTCACTCCAGCCGTAGCAATCAGGAAAAGAGAGTGTTGTATTACTATTATTTATTATAAACGTAAAATCCTTATTTGAAAAGCCCAAAGATGAAATTTTTTTAAATATTTTTTCTATTACACACCGTTTTAGCTCTTCATCCTGAAAAGATGCATCCAAAAGGGCCGTAACCTGGGAGCCCGTATAGCGAAAAGCTGTGCCCGAATTCTCTTTATCTTCAAGTTCTATGCCTCCTATGCGGTCTACTATTCCCGCTAGCAACAGATTATTGGCCTTTATTGCCTCAAACTGTGTATAGCCGTAAACAAGGGCGGCATTTTCATCGCATTTTTCGGGAAGAATTATAACCTCTATACGCTGCTTTTCAAAATCAAGGTAGAGTATTTCTCCACCCCCCTCCTCCCAAAGGAACATAACGGCGGTATTTTTCGGTGGTGGCGGAGTATAGGTCTCCCCTGACTGTGTTTCGTTCGCCCTGCCCACCTTTGGCATATCTCCTGAAAAAACCAGCAGGGATAAAAGCACAAAGGAGGTACTGCAAAAAAGTATGGTAAGCAAAAAACCGCCTACACTTTTAAGATTCTTTCTTGTGTTTTCCTTCAAAAAGCATCACCGAAAATAATATTGGCCACGCTTTTTGAAATTATACAAAAGCGGAGTGGTTTTCCACTCCGCTTTAAAACTATTTTATGCTCATTGTAAAGGCGAAATCTATCTGCTTCTCACTAAGACGGAACTGAGGACGGGTAATAGGACCGCAGGAGGCTGTACCAAGACCTGAGTTTTTATAGTCAATTCTAAGGTCTACCCCCTTGCTCTCGCCTATCTCATCAGTATGTGTTGCCTTTTCTATTTGCGCTATGGTATAGCGTGAAACGTTGGCTTCAAACCGCTCACCTGAGAAGTTAAGATAATTACCGATAGAAAGACGCTTAACATTGGTATGAACGCCGTGCTCCTGAGGACGTACGTAGTTTACGTACTCCTTATCGGCATTAGACTTAAACCAATCCATACGACAGTGATTATTAAGGTCGTTATAGTTTTCCAGAGGACCCATACCAAAGTAACTGAATTCGCTATTGGCAGAGGTAAGGGGGAATACGTAGCCAAGGCGGGGCAGCCAGTGACTTCTTTCCTTTACCTGACAGTCAAGACAAATGTCCACACTACCATCCGTAAAGAATGTAACGGTTTGTGTATAGCGGAGCACGGGCTGGCGTGAAACACCTGCAAGACCGGCGCTTACGGTTATTTCACCGCCTTCAACCTTGGTTTCGTAGGGCTTAATAAAGGCTATATCAAGGTTTTCGCCCTCCCAGATATTGGTGTTCAGCCATTTACCGCGCATTCTGCAATCGTTATCGGTGGTTGCACGCCAGGCAGATAGGGTTACCGCTTCGCGGAGCTGCTCCTTACCGTATGCAACAATGCTGTCAATATTGGCAAGTTGCTTATTATAGCGGTAGGTAAAGTTTTTACCCTTGGCGTATACGTAAATGCCATCCTCAATAAGCTCAATCTCCTCACGCTCATCGGCAGGCTTTTGGGCTCGCTCACAGGGAATTTCACACTGAAGTGTTCCAAGGTCGGCTCCTGCGGCGTCATAAAGGGTTACGGTTATGTATGCGCCTAGCTCACAAACCTTAGGTAAATCCTCTTTAAGGATTATATTTACGGTCTCCTTAGGCTTTGCCTCAAGGCGGAGAACATCCTGCTCAACGGTCTGTCCGTCAACAGTTACTGCGTACTTAACCTTACAGGTATTAAAATCGGTAAAATCAAAGTGGTTGGTAATCTTAAGGCTTCCCTTATCATAAGAAATACGGAAGGGAGCGTAGGCAACCTTTGCCTCCATACTTCCTGCCTTTAAACTACGGTCAGAGAACACAAGACCGTCACAGCAGAAGTTATTATCGTGTGTAAGCTCCTTGAAGTCGCCGCCGTACTTCTGTACACCGTCAACCAGCACAACGTGGTCTACCCATTCCCAGATACATCCGCCGTTAAGCTTAGAATTGTTATAGAAGGCTTCAACATAATTAAACAGGTCACCCGGTCCGTTACCCATAGCGTGGGCATATTCACACAGGAATACAGGCTGATCTATGGTGTCTTCCGAAGCCCAACCTATTAACTCATCAACGCCGGGGTACATAGCGGAGAAAACGTCGGTACGGCGGCGGTTAACGTCCATTGTTTCATAGGACTGCTTAGCCTCGGCAAGCTTAGCCTCGGCCGCCTCAACGTCACCGTTATGCTTCTTTGCTTCCTCAAGCTTTCTTTGGGCGTTTTCAAGGCCTGCCTTACCCCTATGCCAGAAGGTGCGGGAGGCATCCTCACAGTGGATAAGACGTGAAGGATCACGCTGTTTTGCCCACTCTATCATTGCAATATGGTTTTCACCGTGACCGCTTTCATTACCGGTGGACCACATAACTATACTTGTGTGGTTTTTATCCCTTTCAACTGCGCGAACCATACGCTCAACGTGGGCTTCCTTCCACTCAGGCTGTGTGCAGGGCCATTCGCCCGACTCAACATCATAGCCGTAGCCAACGTCAGCATGGCGACGAACAAAGCCGTGGGTTTCAATATCGGTTTCAAGAACAACGTAGAAGCCCATTTTATCACAATAATCAAGGAATCTTGGTGTGGGAGGATAATGGGAGGTACGAATAGTATTTATGTTAAGCTTTTTCATAAGGGCAAGGTCGCGGATAATATCCTCGTCACTCATACACCAACCCTTATCCGGGGTGGAGTCGTGATGGTTTACGCCCTTGAATTTAATGGGCGTACCGTTTACGAGCACCTCATAATTTTCTGAAATGCTAATTGTTCTAAAGCCTACGTACTGGGTTATTATCTCCCCTGCGGCAGCAATTTCCACCTCATAAAGATAGGGATTTTCGGCATTCCAAAGAATGGGAGCATCAATGGTTATCTCCCCCTCACCGTCAATTTCGGTGTTGGCTATTTCCTCCCCCTTATCCAGAACGCGAACCGTTGCGGCTTTACCCGTTTTAATAACAATGGTATCATTATTCTTTGTGGTTATGTCCACGTCAACTATATGGCCTTCGGGACGGGCAAGAATATACACATCACGGAAGATACCGTTAAATCTGAAGAAATCCTGATCCTCAAGATAACTTCCTGAACACCACTTACGCACCTTTATACGAAGGGTATTTTTACCGCTCTTCACAAAATCGGTAATATCAAACTCTGCCTGAAGGTGACTGCCCTGAGTGTAGCCAACGTAGTTGCCGTTAACAAATACCTCTGCACAGGAGGAAACGCCCTCCATTACAAGGTAACGGCGCTTTAAATCCCTTGCCACGATAAAGGTGCGCTCATACACACCCATAGGATTTATTTCGGGAACGTAGGGCGGGTCACAGGGGTAGGGGTAGTTTATATTGGTGTAGTTAGGATCCTCATACCCGTAAAGCTGCCAGCAGCCGGGAACGTCTATCTTATCCCACTTTTTAGGCTCGGTAGCAACGTCTCCGTTTGCAAAGTAACAGAAATTCCACTTGCCGTTAAGCAGGGTATACTCCGCCGCACCTGACGGAATATAAAAACTGCGCTGTGGCAGACGGTTTTCATTTATGTGTTTTAAGTCTTCATAAAATCGCATTTAAAGCACCTCGTTAAATATGCGGAAGTACCGCAGCATAGATATATTTAATTTACCATTTAAGTAAATGTTTGTCAATGTAATTTTGTTGTTTTAATATATAAATTCACAATAACTTTTAAAAAAAATTTAAGCCGATCCGCAAAACTGCGAATCGGCTGTATTTTTAGTCAAAAAATTCCTTTAACTTGTCAAAAAAGCTTTTATTTTTCTTATAGTTTTTCTCACTTGCTATCTTTTCAAAATCTTTAAGCTTTTCCTTTTGTTCGCGGCTTAAATCCTTGGGAATTTCAACCACTATTTTTACAAACTGGTCGCCCTTGCCCGAATAGTTCAGGCGCGCAATTCCCTTGCCCTTAAGCTTAAATTCATCACCGGGCTGTGTGCCCTCATGAATATTGAATTTTACCTTACCGTCAAGGGTAGGTACAGTTATCTCGGCACCAAGGGCCGCCTGTGTAAAGGTAATGGGTATCTCACAATAAACGTCAAAGCCGTCACGCTCAAAAATGGGATGAGGACGAACGGTAACGTTTATGCGCAGATCACCCGAAGGACCTCCGTTAACACCGGCATCACCGCCGCCGCGAACGCTTATTACCTGATTATCATCAATACCTGCAGGGATATCCACGGTACGTTCAACGGTATGGCGAATTCTTCCCTTACCCGAGCATTTGGTACAGGGTTCATCAATTATTTTACCCGTTCCACGACAGTGCTCACAGGGTCTTGTTGACTGCATTGCACCAAAGGGGGTACGCTGCATTACGGTAACCTGACCCGTTCCGTTACAGTGGGAACAGGTCTTGGGGCTGGTGCCCTTCTTGGCTCCTGAGCCGCCGCACTCATCACAGGTGTCTATTTTCTGTATTTTTACGGTCTTTTTACAGCCCTTGGCAGCCTCCTCAAAGGAGAGGTTTACAACCACCTCGGCATCGGCACCACGCCTTGGAGCGTTGGGGTTTGACCTTCGGCCACCGCCGAAGCCACCGCCGAACATACTGCCTAAAATATCACCAAGGTCACCGAAATCCCCGAAGCCGCCAAAGCCGCCGCCATAGGCACCGCCGCCACCTGCGCCGAAGTTGGGATCAACCCCTGCGTGACCGAATTGATCGTAACGGGCGCGTTTTTCCTTATCGGACAGCACCTCGTAGGCTTCGTTAACCTCTTTAAAGCATTTTTCGGCCTCAGCATCACCGGGGTGAAGGTCGGGGTGATACTGCTTTGCCGCCTTACGGTAGGCTTTTTTAAGCTCGTCGTCACCAACGCCCTTTTCTACGCCTAAGACCTCGTAATAATCTCTTTTATCTGCCACAAAAGTATCTCCTAACAACAATATGTACGGGAGGGCTTGTGCCCTCCCCTACAATTAAACTGATTATTTATTTTCGTCCACGTCGGTGAAATCTGCCTCGTAAACGTTGGGGTCACCCTGAGGAGCGTCACCTGTGGGGGCGCCGCCTGCGGCCTGCTGAGCCTCTGCAGCGGCCTTATATACCTTTTCGGATACGGCATAAACCTGCTTCTGCAGTTCTTCCTGTTTAGCCTTGATTTCATCAGTGTTGTCGCCCTTTAAGGCCTCCTTGAGGGCCTCCTTAGCGGCGTTGATTCCGTTCTTCTCTTCCTCGGTGAGCTTGTCGCCAAACTCGTTAACGGTTTTCTCGGTCTGATAAATCATCTGGTCGGCACCGTTTCTAAGGTCAATATCCTCACGGCGCTTTTTATCCTCGGCGGCAAACTGCTCTGCCTCCTTAACGGCCTTATCAATATCCTCCTTGGACATATTGGTGTTGGAGGTGATGGTAATGGACTGCTCCTTACCTGTACCTAAATCCTTAGCGGAAACGTGAACAATACCGTTGGCATCAATATCAAAGGTAACCTCAATCTGAGGAATTCCGCGGGGTGCGGGAGCAATACCGTCAAGGTGGAATACACCAAGGGTCTTGTTATCCTTAGCAAACTCACGTTCACCCTGAAGCACGTGAACCTCAACGGAGGTCTGGCCGTCAGCAGCGGTGGAGAAAATCTGGCTCTTCTTGGCAGGAATGGTAGTGTTACGGTCAATTACCTTAGTGGAAACACCGCCCATGGTCTCAATACCAAGAGACAGAGGTGTAACATCAAGAAGGAGAAGTCCCTTAACGTCGCCGCCAAGAACACCGCCCTGAATAGCGGCACCAATGGCTACGCACTCATCGGGGTTAATGCCCTTAAAAGGCTCGGTTCCGATAAACTTCTTAACGGCCTCCTGAACGGCAGGAATACGGCTGGAGCCACCTACCATAAGAACCTTATTTATATCGCCTGTATTAAGGCCTGAATCGGCAAGAGCCTGACGAACGGGGCCCATGGTAGCCTCAACAAGGTCAGCGGTAAGTTCATTGAACTTTGCTCTTGTAAGGGTGGTTTCAAAGTGCTTGGGACCGTTGGAATCTGCAGTGATAAAGGGCAGATTTATATCGGTTGAGGACATACCGGAAAGGTCAATTTTAGCCTTTTCTGCAGCCTCTTTAATACGCTGCATAGCCATTTTATCGCCGGTAATGTCAATGCCCTGCTCGGCCTTAAAGGTATCGGTAATATATTTCATTACGCGAGCGTCAAAATCGTCACCGCCAAGACGGTTGTTACCTGCAGTTGCAAGAACCTCCTGAACACCGTCACCCATTTCAATAATGGATACGTCGAAGGTACCGCCGCCAAGGTCATAAACCATTACCTTCTGGTCTGTTTCCTTATCAATGCTGTATGCAAGAGCCGCTGCGGTAGGCTCGTTTATAATACGCTTAACCTCAAGGCCTGCAATTTTACCTGCGTCCTTAGTTGCCTGACGCTGAGCATCGGTAAAGTAGGCGGGAACGGTAATAACAGCCTCGGTAACGGTCTGGCCAAGATAGCTTTCAGCATCGGCCTTAAGCTTTTGAAGAATGATAGCGGAAATCTCCTGAGGAGTGTATTTTTTCTCATCAATAGCAACTGTGTAGGCAGAGCCCATTTCACGCTTAATGGAGCTTATTGTACGGTCGGGATTGGTGATAGCCTGACGCTTTGCCACCTGACCTACCATACGCTCACCTGTCTTAGAAAAAGCCACAACGCTGGGGGTGGTTCTTGCACCCTCTGCATTGGCAATAACTACCGGCTCGCCGCCTTCCATAACGGCTACGCAGGAGTTGGTTGTACCTAAGTCAATTCCTATAATTTTTCCCATTTTAAATATCTCCTTTAAATAATATATTTTTTTAGTTTGCTACCTTGACCATTGCGACCCTGATAACGGTATCGCCTATTTTATAGCCCTTTTGAAGGACTTCAGCTATTACGTTTTCCCCAAGAGTTTCATCCTCAACGTGCATTACTGCTTCATGAAGGTTGGGGTCAAATGCATCACCCACGGCGGCTATCTCGGTAACGCCAAGCTTTTCGGTAAGACCTACAAGCTGTTTTACTATCATCTCAACGCCCTTACCGTAATCGGGTGAGTCCTTATCTGCCGCCAGCGCTCTGTCGGCATTATCAAGTATTGGGAGAAGATTTTTTATTACTGTCGCCTTTGAATACTCGGCTGTGGAAAGCCGCTCACGCTCAGTGCGCTTTTTAAAGTTATCAAACTCAGCAGCGGTGCGAAGGAGCAGGTCCTGCTTGGTTGCCAGCTCATCCTTTAGCTTTTGTATCTCCTCATCCTTTTTGTTTTTTCGCTCCTTTTTTTCTTTGACAGGCTCGGCCTTTACCTCTTCGGCCTGCTCGGTTTCGGGAGTCTTGTTTTCCTCTGACATATTATCAGTCCTCCATATCTTTAAGTGCACGGGACATTATATCCCCCGCCCTTTCGGCTATATAGGCAAGGCTGGGTATTATCTGTGCATAGGACATACGCTCAGGCCCCACAACGCCTATTCGGCCGTAGTCACCGTTTCCGGTGTTAAAGCTTGCTATAATAACTGTTGATGGGCAGCGCCTTGCAAAGTGCATTTCACTGCCAAACAGCACGCTTATTGGTGTGTTAACCTCAGAAAGCATAGATATAAGTGCTTCGCGGTGGTCAAAGAGGGACAGAATTTCCCGTGCCTGAGCATCGCTACGGCATACCGAGAATATGTTTGCCTGTCCGTCCAGCTCAAGTGTAGCACGGCTGACCTCACCTATCATTTCAAAAAGCACGGTGAGTACAGGCATAAGTAAAAGCGCATCAGCACCTGCAAAAACTATAAGACTTTGCAGAAATGCCGGAGTTATTTTCCCAACGGGTACACCCAATATCTTTTCCTTTACAAGACGTTCAAATACCATAATATTTTCCGCCGTAAGGGGTGATGCAGTTCTGCACAAACGGCTTCTTGCCCTGCCGTGGGAGGTAATAAGCACCAGCATTGCGCTGTGCCTGCCCAAGGGAATAAGCCTTGCGCGGGTAACGGTACTGTTTTCCCCCGCTACCGTTGCCGATATGGCAGGTAGCCCTGTAAGACTTGAAACCACGCGGGAAATGCCTGCAGGTATATGCTCAGGGTCATCAGAAACCGAAAACAGCATTTCATCTATAACATCCCTTCGTGCAGGAGAAAGGGTTTGCACGTCAGGCAGGTTTTGAACGTATAATCTGTATGCATTACTTGTGGGTATTCTTCCTGCGGAGGTATGAGGCTGCTCAAGAAAGCCCAACTCACACAGCTCACTCATCTCATTTCTAAGGGTTGCGGAGGAGGGTGCGTTTTCAAGAAGCTCGGTAAGTGCCTTGGAGCCTACGGGCTCACCTGTGCGGATATACGCATCCACAAGAGCAAGCACTATGGCCTGTTTTCTTGTGCTAAGTTCCATTATCACGCCCCCCTTTTTATGCTTTAGCACTCAAAGCGTCCGAGTGCTAACTGTATTTAATTTACCACCAAGGCCCACATTTGTCAATAGGTTTTTATGAATATTTTGTAAATCTTTTTTGACTTTCCCTGACCTTTCCCTGCTTGCATTGCTAAAACACTCAAAAAACGCGGTTTTTTTTATTTATTTATATGTATTTTGTGAAATTTTAAAAAAATTAGTAAATTTTGCTTTTCTTTTGGTAAAATTATTGTTATAATAAAGTGCTACCTTGTATAAGGTATACATTTGTTAAAAAATGGAGTTATCCATAAAAAATTTAGGAGGTTGACTAAAAATGAGTCACAAGTATGTTTACCTGTTCAGCGAAGGCGACGCAAAAATGCGTGAGCTTCTCGGCGGTAAGGGTGCAAACCTGGCTGAGATGACCAAAATCGGTCTTCCCGTTCCCCAGGGCTTCACCGTAACCACCGAGGCATGTACTCAGTATTATGAGGACGGCAGGAAAATCAACGATGATATCCAGGCACAGATTATGGAATACATCGACAAGATGGAAGGCATCACCGGTAAGAAGTTCGGTGATAAGGAGAATCCCCTTCTGGTTTCCGTTCGTTCCGGTGCCCGTGCATCTATGCCCGGTATGATGGACACAATTCTTAACCTTGGTCTTAACGAGGACGTTGTTGAGACTATGGCTGCAAAGAGCGGCAATGCCCGTTGGGCTTATGACTGCTATCGTCGTTTCATTCAGATGTATTCTGACGTAGTTATGGAAGTTGGTAAGAAGTATTTTGAAGAGCTTATCGACAAAATGAAGGAAGAAAAGGGAGTAACTCAGGACGTTGAGCTTACTGCTGAAGATCTTAAGGAGCTTGCAACACAGTTCAAGGCTGAGTACAAGTCCAAGATCGGTAAGGACTTCCCCACCGATCCTAAGGGGCAGTGAGTGGGCGCTGTTGAGGCTGTTTTCCGTTCCTGGGACAACCCCCGTGCAAACGTTTACCGTCGTGACAACGATATTCCTTATTCCTGGGGTACCGCTGTTAACGTTCAGATGATGGCCTTTGGTAACATGGGTGACAACTGCGGTACAGGTGTTGCCTTTACCCGTGACCCTGCTACAGGTGAGCCCGGCCTTATGGGTGAGTTCCTCACCAACGCTCAGGGTGAAGACGTTGTTGCCGGTGTTCGTACTCCTATGCCCATCGCTGAGATGGCTGAGAAGTTCCCCGCAGCTTTTGAAGAGTTCAAGAAGGTTTGCGCTATTCTTGAAGACCATTATCGCGATATGCAGGATATGGAGTTCACCGTTGAAGACGGCAAGCTTTATATGCTCCAGACCCGTAACGGTAAGCGTACCGCTAAGGCTGCTCTTAAGATTGCTTGTGACCTTGTTGACGAGGGTATGATCGATAAGAAGCAGGCTGTTGCTATGATCGACCCCAGAAACCTTGACACCCTTCTCCATCCCCAGTTTGACCAGAAGGCATTAAAGGCTGCTGTTCCTGCAGGTAAGGGCCTTGGTGCTTCCCCCGGTGCTGCTTGCGGTAAGGTTGTATTTACTGCTGAAGATGCAGAGGCTTGGAACAACCGTGGTGAAAAGGTTATCCTTGTTCGTCTTGAGACCTCTCCCGAAGATATTACCGGTATGAAGGCTTCTCAGGGTATCCTCACCGTTCGCGGTGGTATGACCTCTCACGCAGCCGTTGTTGCCCGTGGTATGGGTACCTGCTGCGTTTCCGGTTGCGGCGATATCATTATGGATGAAGAAAACAAGAAGTTTACCCTTGCAGGCAAGACCTACACTGAGGGTGACTATATTTCCATTGACGGTTCCACCGGTAACATCTACGACGGTATCATCCCCACTGTTGATGCTGAAATCGCAGGCGAGTTCGGCCGCATCATGGCTTGGGCTGATGAGTTTAGAACCCTTAAGGTTCGCACAAATGCTGATACTCCTGCCGACGCTAAGAAGGCAAAAGAGCTTGGCGCTGAGGGTATCGGCCTTTGCCGTACTGAGCATATGTTCTTCGAGGCTGAGAGAATCGCAGCTTTCCGTGAGATGATCTGTGCTGACACCGTAGAAGAGCGTGAAGCTGCTCTTGCTAAGATTCTTCCCTATCAGCAGGGCGACTTTGAGAAGCTTTACGAGGCTCTTGAAGGCAACCCCGTTTGCATCCGCTTCCTTGATCCTCCTCTCCATGAGTTCGTTCCCACTGAAGAGGCTGATATCGAGGCTCTTGCAAAGGCTCAGGGCAAAACCGTTGCTGACATTAAGAACATCATTTCTTCTCTCCATGAGTTCAACCCCATGATGGGTCACCGTGGCTGCCGTCTTGCAGTTACTTATCCTGAAATTGCAAAGATGCAGACTTCTGCCGTTATCCGTGCAGCTATCAACGTTAAGAAGGCTCACGCTGATTGGAACATCGTTCCCGAGATTATGATTCCTCTTACCGGCGAAGTTAAGGAAATGAAGTACGTTAAGGATGTTGTTGTTGCTACTGCAGATGCTGAAATCGCTGCTGCAGGCGTTGAGCTTAAGTACGAAGTTGGTACCATGATGGAAATCCCCCGTGCTTGTCTTACCGCTGATGAGATTGCAAAAGAAGCTGAGTTCTTCTGCTTCGGTACTAACGATCTTACCCAGATGACCTTCGGCTTCAGCCGTGACGACGCAGGTAAGTTCCTCACCGCTTACTATGACAGCAAGATCTATGAGAACGATCCCTTTGCTAAGCTTGACCAGAACGGCGTAGGTAAGCTTATGGATATGGCCGTTACCCTTGGTAAGAAGGCTCGTCCTTCCATCCACTGCGGTATCTGCGGCGAGCACGGCGGCGACCCTGTTTCCGTTGAGTTCTGCCACAAGATTGGCCTTGCCTATGTATCCTGCTCACCCTTCCGCGTGCCCATCGCACGCCTCGCCGCCGCTCAGGCTGCTATAAAGGATATGAAATAAGTCATAACCTATTGTTATGGGACAAAGTGTTTTAGCGTGAAATCACATAAAAAGGACAAAACTTTTTAACGCGAACAGAAAAGCTTGAACGAGAAGATTCAAGAAAAATAAGACCTTGTATTTGTAGAGAAATCTGCAAATACAAGGTCTTTTTTATAATTCATCAATTATTCTTTGAATTTCCAATTTTGAAAGCTTTACTTCTCTTGGTTTTGAACCATTATATTCACTAAGAATACCAAGTTCTTCCATTATATCAATAAGTCTTAGTGAGCGTGCATATCCTATTTTAAACTTTTTTTGTAACATATCTTTGTCAACCATCTTTTTGTTCATTATGTACTGTATAGCTTCTGTTAATAAAGGATCATAATCTTCCTCTGAAAGCACTTTTGTGTTTTCTTTATTTTCTTGATGAGTGGATTTGCTTGAATGTGGTAACATTTGCAATATTTTATCTCTATCCCACAACAAAACACCTGTTGCATCTGCAAGTTCTTTTGCACCAGTGGTAAAATATCTATTAGTCATTACTACTCCTATATGACAGTTATACATATTTTTCCCAGCGTGTATTTCTTGTACGGGTGAGTTCCCTAAGTCTTGAGAATAGCATTTGCATTGTATTGCATATTTTATATCATTCTTTTCTGCTAATATATCTACTCCATGGTCTCCACTTGCTTTTGTAACCTTAACGTTTATGAAGTTATTAACTTCTAAAAGTTCTGCACACCATTGTTCGAATTCTAATCCTTCCAAATTGTCAAAATCTTTCATGAGCGTTTGAATTGTATTAGGTTGTATAATACCTAATGATATAGAAACTTTCTTTATACTATCTTCCACAAATGCCAAGGTTTCTTTATCATAACGATTTTTATACCGATTTATTGTAAATTTATAATCTTCAAAGCCACTATTTGAATTTGTGGAATTTTTTAGCGTTTGGATAGTGCTATTTGTAAAACGCTCTACAGCTTCCCTTAAATCTTTTTGCTCAGAAGAAACTAATAAATTGTATTGTTTGTATACATCACCACGAATAAGAGATGAATTAGCATATTTAAGTAACCCTTTTGATGCCTCAATAGCTTTATCCCAATAAAAAATAAATTCTTCTAAATTATTCGTTTCGTTGCATTTTTCTAGACCGATTTTCAAAGTTAAGAAAAGGTCTTCAATTTTATTTTTTTTAATTTTACTAAAAATATCCAATATAAAAACACCTCTTGATTTTTTCATATTCTAACATTATAATTGCATTTTGTAAATATATTCTTATAAAATTTGCAATTTGTAGTGTTTTTAACTACGTTGGTTTCAGCGTCATTCCATTACTTTCAATCTATTTCTTGTTAATCCGCTTACTTCCTGTTAATTCCCCTTATTTCGGATGGAGGGTGAAAAAACGGGAGAAAAAAGAACCCTCTTAATTTCCAAATTGCACTCCGCAAATTCTCATAAAACTTGACCCGATGATGAGAAAAACGGAGAAATACTTGGAGAAAAAGAGATGGAAAAAGGGCGGGTCAAAATGGGAGAAAATTGGATGGGATGAGGATAAAAAAATTTGTCCCTTTGACGCTAAAAAGGTTTGTCCTGTAACAACTTTATAAAGCAAATCAAATCCCCACCGAGAAATCGGTGGGGATTTGTGTGTGTAGGTTTACAATAGATGTGTTACAGTAGGCAAAAAAATAAGTGACGAATGGAAAATCCTGTGTTACAGTTAAGTTGCTCATACAAAACAGACAGGAGGATTAACCATTCGTCATGAAAACTGTAACACAAACTATGCTG
>JAZSEH010000063.1:0-40141 GCA_045531585.1 Acutalibacteraceae bacterium | reverse complement strand
CTTGGTTCTTTCATAAAAAATTATCTCCCTGAAAAATCATTACTCTTATTATATTGCTTTTCGGCAAAAAAATAAACAGTTATTTTTAAAAAAGTGGTGAAAAAATGAAACTATTTCTTCCCGATTACGTAAAATACGCCCTTAACACCTTAAAAAATGCAGGATTTGATGTATGGATAGTCGGCGGAAGCGTAAGAGACAGTATAATGGGAAAGCTCCCGCAGGATTATGATATTGCCACCTCTGCCCTGCCAGAGCAGGTCATAAAGCTTTTTGAAAAAACCATTCCTACAGGCATAAAGCACGGTACGGTTACGGTTGTTTTAGAAAAAAACAATATTGAAATTACAACCTTCAGAACAGAAAAGGGATACGATGATTCCAGACATCCAAATGAAGTATCCTTTGTTTCGGATATTAAAGAGGATCTCTCTCGCCGTGATTTTACCGTAAACGCAATTGCATACAACGAAAGCGGTATTTACGATCCATTCAGCGGAACACAGGATATTAAAAATAAGGTTTTAAAAACTGTAGGAAAAGCACACGAACGTTTTAGAGAAGATGCCCTTCGGATAATGCGGCTATTCCGTTTTGCCTGTGTTCTTGATTTTAAAATTGAAAAGGACGCCTTACAGGGTGCAATAGATTGCTCTGATTTACTTAAAAAGGTCAGTGTGGAACGGATACGGGAGGAACTTTTAAAAATGCTTTGCGGCGCATCTCCTTGTGTTTTTAATGAACTTTTAAAAACAGGTTCATTATCTTTTATAGGGCTGACGGAAAAAATGCAAGTTCCGAAAGAGCTTAATATACTTCCTGCCTTACCTGCTCAGCGCCTTTCATATTTTTGTTATAAAAATAAATTAAATGTTTTAAATATATGCACTGCTTTAAAAACGTCAAATGAATTTTCAAAAGAATGTCAATGTATTTATTCATTGTTAGATTTTAAAAATATAAATTCAAAGTTAGAAATCAAAAAACAGATGTTTAAATATGGAGCCGATTACGTTCGGTCATATATTTCTGTTGTTGACGCATTAAACGATGCCAATTTATCCGCTATGTATGAGGAAATAATTAATAATAATGAACCATACAAAATTGATATGTTAAAGTTAAACGGAGATGATATTAAAGAACTAGGATACAGCGGCAAGGATGTTGGAAAAGCCCTTGAATTTCTTACCAACAGGGTTATTGAAAATCCCGAAGATAATACAGGCGAAAAACTAAAAAGCCTGCTGTGACCAAAATTTTACAAAAGCCATAGTATATTAGTGCACACTGATATACTATGGCTTTTTTTGAAAGGTTTAATATGAGTAATATTTTAATGTTAGGCGGAGATAAAAGACAAGTTGTAGCAAAAAAAATACTGATAGAAAGCGGATATAAAATTTTACACATTGCTGAAAAATCAGAATTTAAAAAAATCAACAAGAACGATTTCTTTGTAATTATTCTCCCCGTTCCCTCTACAAAGGACGGTATAAATATTTACAGTACAAAGACAAATGAACCTGTTATTTTAGAAGATTTATTTCCATTAAGCGGACAACATCTTTTAATTACCGGAAATTATGCTCCCCCATATGAAAATTATATTGATATATGTAAGCGGGATGACTATGCAATATTAAATGCGGTACCAACTGCGGAGGCTGCAATAGGTATTTCCATTAAAAGCAGAGAAAAAACACTTTGGAAAAGCAAAACACTGATAGTTGGTAACGGAAAAATTGGGAAAGCCTTAACTACAAGACTTATTTCTTTTGGTGCAGATATAACCGTTACCGCCAGAAAATCAAATGATTTCGCTTTGCTTGAGGCAAATAATATTAAATTTATAAATACAAATAATTTAAAGAACTATATAAATGATTTTGATATTATATTTAATACCGTTCCCTTCCCTGTTTTAAAAGAAGATGAACTTAAAAAATGCAAAAAAGAATGTTTGCTTATTGAATTAAGCAGTTATCCCTTTGGTATTGATGCGGATTTTGCAAAAAAATTAGGACTTAATTTCATATATGCTCCTGCTCTTCCCGGAAAATGCACACCAATAACAGCAGGTGAAATTCTGGCGCAGTCGCTGAAAAATATTTTTAACGAAAATAAAATTATTCCCTCTACTTACAATAGGAGTGATATTTAAGTGAAGCAAATAACCGTTGGATATGCTATGTGCGGTTCTTTTTGCACGATAGCACGCTCCCTTGAACAAATGAAGGAATTTAAAAAACATTATAACAAAATAATTCCAATAATGTCACCTATAGTATATAATTCCAATACACGTTTCTTTAACTGTGAAAAACTTAAAAACGACGTTAGAGCAATATGTGAAAACGAAATAATACACACAGTTGTTGAGGCGGAACCAATTGGACCAAAGAATTTGCTTGATATTATGGTTGTGGCGCCCTGCACGGGAAATACCCTTGCAAAATTAGCAAACGGTATAACGGATAACGGCGTTACAATGGCAGTAAAAGCACATCTCAGAAATAACAAACCTGTTGTTTTATGTATTGCAACAAATGATGCGCTAAGTGCTTCTGCAAAGAATATTGGAATTCTTCTTAACACCAAAAATATATATTTTGTACCCTTTAATCAAGACGATCCGTTTAGTAAGAACAACTCGATAATTGCAGATTTCACGCTACTTAAAGCTACAGTTGAAAGCGCTCTTGAGGGTAAACAATATCAGCCAATAATCACATAAAAATAACGCGATGAATTTTTCATCGCGTTATTTTTTAAACTAAAATGCTTTTACCAAGATGGAAGGAATATAATATTTTCTCCTTTACTGGCTTTGAAAATATTTTCTCACATGCACCTGCATAGATTGAAAGCTGTTCTCTGTATGAATCGGCAAGCTGCTGCTTAGATTTAACACGGTCGGTCTTAAAGTCTACAACAACTATTTTTTCATCTTCAATAAACAAACAGTCAACCGCGCCCTGAATAACAATCATTTCTTTGGAAAATTTCTCATCAAGCGTTGTATCAATCTCGGTAGCAGGCTTTTCGGTTAAAAAGCGCATTTCTCGCTTTACTGTGTTGCTTTCAAGTATGCGATTACATAGCTCGCTTTCAAGAAAAGCCTTAATATGCTCTTTATTGGAAATTTCGGCATCATTCTCGGTAATAAACTGCCATTCAATAAGTCTTTCCAGCTCCGCCTCTAAATCCTCCTGCGCTTTTTTAAAGTCAATAAACTGCATAATCTTGTGGGTTGCAGTTCCTCGCTTAGCGGCATCCGCGCCATCAGAACAGGCAAAGGATGGCCGCGCCTCAAAGGAAAAACTTCTATCCTCTGCGCTGTTTGCAAGCTTTGAAACAGAACTCTTAGAGGCCACAGATAATAGTTGTCCGAAAGGATATTGATAATTTAGATTCATCTCTAAACAGGACCGCAGTTCCTTTGAGCCTACAAACTCGGCTTGCGTCTCATCATCTTTTAATTCAAACAATTTTTTTACTGTAATAAAATCATTATAATTATATATTCTGGCATTAAAAGACGAAGGCTGTTCCTTATAGCTTAAAGAAATTTGACTTTTTTTCCTTAATCTTTCACCATCAGGATGAATAAGGCTTGTCATCAAAATCCAATCTGCAAAGGTAGTAGCCTCGGCAAAAAGCGAAGAATCAATTTCACCATTAAACGCTGAAAGAGTGCCTGACATTTCTTGAATTTTCTTTGTAGGATCGTTTACAGAAAGAAGTAGTATTAGCTTATCCTGAGCACGGGTCATTGCTACATATGCAAGACGAAGTTCTTCCTCAAGCTGTAGTTGGTTTATTCTTTCTAAAAGAAGTTGACGCTGAAGGGTTGTAAACTTTCTGTTAACCAAAGAATCATAAAAGCGATAAGAAAAATACAGGTCCTTGTCAATTATAAGACTTGATCGCTGATCCTGTTTACTAAACTTACTGTTGCAAGCAGCAAAAATACATATCGGGAACTGCAATCCTTTGGAGTGATGAACAGTCATTATTTTTACTGAATTCTCATTTGAGGAAGTTTCTGTAACAATGTTCTTTTCATCAATATTTTTTATATGACTTACAAAGCCTCCTATACTTCGTCCTTCATTTTCCTCATAGGTTTCGGAAAGTTCGACAAGCTTTAAAAGGTTTCTCTTACGCTCTTCGCCTTTATTCATTGCGCGCATAAGGTCAAGAAAATCGGTTTCATCATAAAAGTAATATAAAAAACGGGACAAAGGCATAGTTAGTAATTTTCTTCTGAAACTATCTATGCTTTTTAAAAACGCCTTGCAATGTTCATCTCCGTTAACGGCCGCCGCAGTAACGCAGGAATAAAAACTTCCTCGCCTGTTATTTGTCCTGATTAAGGCTAATTCATCGGCAGTAAATGAATACAACGGGGACGTCATAACACTAACGAGAGAAATATCTCTTGTGGGATTATCAAGAATATCAAGGAATGAAAGCACCGTTGAAATCTCCCTGTTTTCAAGGAAACTGCCTGTTGAATAATCAACGGGGATTCCATGATTTTCAAGCTGTTCAGCATATATTACCGCCTTATCCTTGGTGTTTCTGAGCAAAATTGCAAAATCACTGAATTTTGCAGGTCTTAGTTTTTTAGTGTCTTTCTCATCACGAACCACGTTGCCATTTTTCATTATTTGCTTAATTTTAAGAGCAATAAAATTTGCCTCAGCAACGGTGTTTTTTTCTTCTGCATCTCCAATTTCAAGAACGGTAACGTCCACGGGAGTAATAGCCGCTTTTGGATATTCGGCTAAGGGATAAAGCCTTTCCTCTTCATCGTAATCAATAGCACCTGTTTCTGCCGTCATTAAATGAGAAAAAAAGAAATTTATATATTCACAAATTTCCTCTCTGCTTCTGAAATTGTTACCTAATATAATTTTTTTGGACTGAAAATCCTCTGCTACGTCGAATGGAAGATATCTGTGTTTTTTGTTTAAAAAATTAGACGGCTCTGCACCGCGGAAGCGATATATGCTTTGCTTAACGTCACCAACAATAAATAGTTTTTTTTCATCATCAGATAAAACCTTAAAAAGAACGTCTTGTAAAACGTTTGTATCCTGGTATTCATCAACAAGAACTTCGTCAAAATTTTTTATATACTCCTTAGCAGAGTCTTTTACAAATATTTCGTTATTTTTATAATCGCACAACAAATCAAATGCCATTTGCTCAGCATTATAAAAGGTTAAAAGATTTCTTTCCCTTAAAAGGCCGTTAAGAATAGAATTATACTCTTTAACAAGACAGGAAAGCTTTTCGGTTAATGGGTCAAGCATTTCTGCAGCCTGCAAAATGTTTGACCACTCATCAAAGAAAAGGTTGCCAAGCTTTTTAACTGTATTTTTGGCAATTTCACGAAGGTGCTTTGCCGTTCTTATAACGGGATCGTCATTTGCTCCGCGAATGGAAGGCAATCTTATCATTTCAAAGGAGGAAACACCGTAGTATAGACTATCCCAATCCTTTTTTTCCACGTCCTCTATTAGTTTAGAAATTCTGATTTCAGATTCAATAAAGGACTGAACATATTTTAAACCGATTTCACCGCAGTCCCTTAAATATTCAGTGGCTTTTCTTATTTTAAATAAGGCGCTATTTAATCTTTTTTCTGCTAATTCAAAGGAATAATCAAGTAAAAAAGCACTGTTTTCTTTTAAACTGTTTGCCTTTGCGGCACACGAGAGCCACTCATCAGGATTTGGCAAAGTAGTAGTAAAGGCGTGTATCTTTTTTACGTAATCTGCAAGTACGGAGTCATCATAATTAGACCCAACGATCTCTAATAATTTTAAAAAGGAAGGCTCCTGAGCCAAAAACTCTTTTTCAAAGGTTTTTTCTATAGCCTTTTCACACAAAACAGAATAAATAGAATCGTCAACTATTTTAAAATCAGGGTTTATTCCAAGCTTATCAAAATTTTCTCTAACAAGCTCAATACAAAAAGAATCTATAGTGCATATTTTCGCATTAGAGAACAGCAGCATTTGTCTCATTAAATGGGAATCATCAGGATTTTTTTCACATTCTTCGCTTAATCTTGCCTCAATACGGGAACGCATTTCAGCGGCAGCAGCCTTTGTAAAGGTAACAACCAGAATTTTATCGGCACTTACTCCGTTTTCCTTATCACAAATGCGCTTTACGACCCTTTCGGTTAAAACGGCAGTTTTTCCCGAGCCGGCAGCAGCACTGACCAGAACGTTACCCTTGGCATAAATTGCTTTTTCCTGTACCGGCGTAGGGTTAAATGCCATTATTTACACATCCCTTCATTTTAGATAAAATTTCATCCTTAGAGGCATATTCAACCTTATTGTGTTTTGCATCCTCAATGTGACAAATAGACGCAAAATCACAGTATTTACAAGCAGTTTTTGAATTATCATCAATGGGTGAAACGGAAATATTTCCTTTTTTAATTTCCTTACCCATTTCCTTCATTAAATAAGTTATATAATCAAAAACTGTTTTAAATACTTCGTTTTCTACGTAAGAATCGCTGTCTGCTATAGTTCCATCCTTATTCATTTTCATTTTGGGGACATATTTACCTTCATTTCCCTTTTCCATAGCCAAAGCAACCTCTTCACTTTTAAGAACAATACCGTTCATGCAAAGGTCATCCTTGCCCAATTTTTTGGAAGAAGGCATATACAGTATTCCCGCAGGCTGTAAGTCGGCAAAGTTGTTGTCCTTACTTTGAAGTAA
Source organism: Acutalibacteraceae bacterium (assembly GCA_045531585.1). Taxonomy (GTDB): domain Bacteria; phylum Bacillota; class Clostridia; order Oscillospirales; family Acutalibacteraceae; genus SIG587. The sequence continues at coordinate 33,385 of JAZSEH010000063.1, read as the reverse complement.
TGCATACATATAAATAAGCATTTGTAGGTTTAAACCGTAAAAAACATCAGGTAGTTTAAATGCCTTTGCGCCTGTTTTATAATCTACAATTCGCACGTATCCGTTCCACACATCAACACGGTCAATTTTTCCAATCAGCTTCATTGCAGAGGATTCGTCAAACTTTATCTCTACAGCATCAACGTCTCCGCCGTTTCCTATAGAAAGCTCACATTTAGCAGGCACAAAGTCAGACTGTGCCAGCTCCTTTGTTACCTGAATAGCAACAACACTTACAGACTCTGTAATAATATCCACCATAAACTTAAAGCGAGCGCTTTTTACCTGCTCAATACCGGGAATCAAGGAAAAATATCGGTTAATCAAACTTGAAACAATATTTCGTATTTCATCTTCCTTAAGTTCCTTCAGCTTATTGGAATATTCACGAATATAATTTTCAAGTACAAAATGGACAATTGTTCCACGTTGCATAACGTCAAGAGCGGCAGGCTGCAGCCTGCTTAGTCTTAAGCCGTATCTGCAAAAATGCGAAAATTTACAACGATGGAAAACCTCAAAATCCGTGGCAGAGGTTTTAATTATATTTCCGTAAAGCATTTGAGTCGATGATGGGGAAAGTGAAAAAATATTGCTGCTTAATTTGTTTTCAAGTAGATCAACTTTATTTGAAAGCTCAGGATGTTTTTTAATTACTTCCTTAATATCCTTAGAGAAATCTTCTCCTTCGCTTATTCCCTCACAATACTTAGAAAATATAGCATCGGCAGTTTCAGGTAGGCCGTAAAGCTCATACATATTGGATTTTGCACTTATATTCTTTATGTTCGGAAAATATTTTTTAATCTTTCCTATAACCGAAGCGGGCTCGTTTTTTTCAGAGCCACCCGTAAGGTACGATAGAAACAGCTTGTCCGAAGGACAACAAAGGCTTGTATACACGAGAAGATTTTCAGTTATGGCCTGCTCAACGGCGTTATCATTTATTTCTATTCCATTTTCTATAAGCTGTTTTCTTTCATATGCCGCAAACACACCTGTAGAGGATGGCGTTTGAGGAAATACACCTTGATTAAGACCCAATATGAACGCAATTTTAGGACGTGAAGGCCTTATTCGGTCAGCTGAGCCAAAGGTTACCTGGTCAAGCATTTGAGGAATAGTACCAATGGTTGTGGATTTAATTGCAAGGCTTAGGGTATCATAAAAATCAGTAAAGGATAAAGGTTTATCCCCCACGCATTTTACAATACTGTCAAGAATATCTATAAACCTTTCAAAGCCTTGACGTAAATAATCGGCGCTACAGTCATCATTATCATCAAGAATGTTCTTTTCCCATATTTTAAGCTTATCTTTTGCATTGCAGTCATCAAAAAATTTAAGTAAGGCTTCGCAATGTTCCCGTGCTGTATCTCCAAAATTATTTTTTAAATCAAGAATTGGCTTTATTGCTTTTTCGCGCAAAGAATTTATATTTTTAAGTAAACCGTCAATATCTTTATTCTCTGTCTCCTCGCTACGTAATCCAAAAGGATTTAAAGACCATTCATCAAGCCACAGTCTGCCGTCAATATTCCATAAATTTATGTAATTTTCAAGCTGGGTAACCTGAGAATAATCAAGGGGTGCAAGCTCAGTTTTTAAAAAGGAAAGAATATCTTTAGAATTTATTCTGTTGGATGCCGAAAGAGCCGATAACGCCATAACGCATATCGGCATATTTTCTATCGATTTTTTTTCATCGTAAAAACAGCTAACCTCATTTTTTTTACAAGCATTTATTATTGCATTTTCATAAGGAGCGGTATCCCTTGCAATAATAACAAAATCTTTATATCTATAGCCATTTTCCCTAACAAGCTTTCTAATATTACGGGCAACAAATTGCGCCTCATCAACAATATTCTCTGCAGAACAAAGAAAAAGGTCCTCTGTTTCCTTTTCAAATGCCTTAGCTTCTCCAAAAAAGCTTTTTTCAACGTTTTTAAGTTCTTCGGATGAATACTTACTTCCTTCAAGAAAAGCCGTTTCACCGTATTTTACGTTATATTTTGAGGCAATGGATAAAATTTTTCTTTTAACCCTTCTTAAATTATAAAAAACGTCTGCTTTTTCTTCTTCTCTGCCATCCGATAATAATGATACGGTAACACTATTAGCCTGCGAAATAATGCGTTCAAGAATTTTATATTGCTGTCCCGTAAAATCCTTAAAGGAATCTATATACACTTCTTTATTTTTAAAATATTTAAAATCATTAAGCTTATTATAAAGGTGGGTAAGCTTGTCCGTTGGGTCAATAAAACGGTTGGAAATTAAAGCCTCGTAGGTTGAATATATTTTTTTAATATCATCAATTTTAAATCCTAACGAGCCTTCAAAGGATATAGACGATAACTTTTCGGGCGTAATATCACAGGTTTTAAGCTCATCAATGGTATCGATAATTATTTTCGAGAAACGTGCCGAGTCGGTATACCTTCCCCAAACCTTAAGTTCTCCTGAGGTTGCCTTTAACGCCGCCCTCATTGTAATTATTTTATCACAATCCGACATAACCGAAAATGCATTTCCTCCTGCAATTCGGTTTACCTCATCACATATTCTTGAAAAGCTTAGCACTTCAACGCGCATTGCTGCAGAATCACCAAGGGTGCGAAGCAGTTGACGCTCACATTCAAAGGAAAATTGCTCCGGTATAATCAAAACAATGTCTTTACCATTTACTACGTCATTTTTTATCCGCTGCATAATGGTATAGGTTCTTCCCGAAGCGGCACGGCCTAAAATAAAATTAAGCAAAGCAAACCTCCAAAATTAAATGTTAAAAATAATTTTAATTATAACTATTCCGCAAACAGCAGGAATACCGCCAAAGGACGACGAAGAAACGGTCCACCAATTAAACGGAATAACAACACCGGTATATTTCTTAAGCAAAAAAAGAGTAACCAAAGCTACTATACCTATAATAGCATTTATAAACAAATTTTTAAAGGGTTTTTTTGTTTTAATTAAAAAAACTAAAAAGATTATAAAATATAAAATCAAAAAAAATATCGATATATAACTAATAATTTTCAAAACATCATCTCCTAAATTATATTTATGAGGCAGTTTTAAAAATTATTAAAATAACAACGCTGCTCATATGAGCCGCTTATGTTTTTTAAAAAAGATTAGATAAATGCAAGAACGTTAGCCAGAACAGCAAGAACAAAAAATGCTATTGCAAAATATTTGGTCCAACGGGGAAGCACTGCATCCATCTGACGGGCTTTGTTCTTAGAAAGGAAGGTATCGGCACCGCCTGAAATTGCTCCGTTAATACCGGAACGTCTGCCCTGCTGTAAAAGAACAACAGCAATGATTACTATTGATAAAATTAAAAGTAGTGAACCAACAATTATTTCAAAAACCATAATTTACACCTCCAAAGTATATTACGCAAAAATTATAATAACACACTTTAAATAATTTTGCAATACTTTTTTATTTATTTTCAGAAGAACAACCACAGCAGGAATCAAAAATCTTTTTAAGCTTTAATTCCTTTTGGTTTTTATCAAGTATAAAATCAAGCTTAGTAAAAATTTCCTCAAGGGATTCGTTATCGAAAAAGGCTTTTTCTATTCCCCTGTTTGATGCAACGAAAAAGGTGCTGCGAAGAACTCCATCGGCCATCATAATATCATTTCTGGGCATTATTTCCTTAATAATTACACTGTCTCGTTCATACTTAAAAAGACAAATGCCAAGAATTTCCTCCCCATCCTTTGCAGCCATACAAAAGCAGTTAGGTTCAAAGGTTATATTATACTTATCATATATCTGTTTAGTTTCATAAAAATCCTTAAGGGTATTAACGGTAATCATTTTATGCCTCTTTTTTCACTGTAATTGAATTAAGCCTGCGAAGCTCTCTTTCGTTTAAATCGCGCCATTTTCCTTGAGGTAACATTCCAAGTTTAACCCCTGCTATTTCGGTGCGTTTAAGCCTTATTACTTCAAGGCCAACAGCTTCACACATACGGCGAATCTGTCTGTTTCGACCTTCGTGAATAGTAAAAATAAGAACTGTTCTATCTGCTTTACGTTCTATAACGTAAGCATCACAAGGCAGTGTAGCCTTTCCGTCAAGCACTATTCCCGTGCATAGCTTGTCAATTTGTTCCTCGTTAACTGCACCGTTTACCGTAACACGATAAGTTTTGTTAACATGGCTTGATGGGTGGGTTAATAAATTTGCGAACTCACCGTCGTTTGTGAATAATAAAAGGCCTTCGGAGTTTTTATCAAGTCTGCCCACAGGAAAAACTGTTACGCCTACGTCACGCACAAGGTCACTTACGCATTTTCTATCCTTCTCGTCGTGCATTGTTGTAACAAAGCCGCGTGGCTTATGAAGCATAATATATCTTTTTTCATTAACTGCAACAATATTTTTTCCGCAAACGCTTACCTTATCACGCTTAGGGTCAACACTGTCACCTATCTGAGCAATACGGCCGTTAACCTTAACCTTTCCCTGTGCAATAAGCTCCTCAGCACGGCGACGCGAAGCAATACCGCACTGTGAAATATGTTTTTGCAATCTAATTTTGTTACTTTGCATTTTTAACTCCTATATTTTTTTAATTAAAAAAAGAAATTTACTTAACATCAAATCCAAAAAACTATTTTTTAATTCACTATATTTATTCATTGTAGATTGGGATAAGATACTTTTCTTACATAAAAACTCATCGTTATAATAATACGAAATAGTCCCTATCTCCTGTTTTTCATCAACAGGAGCATAAACAAACCTTGGAAGCTCTGTTTTGGCAGTTATTTTTTTATATTCGCTGTCGGTCAAACCAATTTTTATTTCAGGAGAGTATATATTTATTTTATTTTCGGCTCCCCCAACCACGTTAATTTGTGAAGTGTAAGCAGGAAATGAATACTCATTTAAAACTGAAAAGCCGTAATCTAACATTTGCGTATGATCGGACCAATCATTTGGAGCATTAAGGGTTACTGCGATAAGGTATTCCTCTCCCCTTTTTGCTGCAGTAACCAGACATCTTCCCGACCTTTTTGTGAAACCTGTTTTTACACCGATAAGTCCTGTATAAGCATTAAGCAATTTATTGTGGTTGCGAACAGAACGTTTATATGGCGGATTACCGTAACATAAGGTTGCCGTTTTAGAGCCTGCGGCCTTAGCGAAATGCTCATTTTTCATAGCATATCTTGAAAGCAAAGCAAGGTCTTTTGCGGTAGTATAATGCTCTTCACTGTCAAGCCCCGAGGGTGTAACGAAATTTGTATGTAAAAGGCCTATTTCCATAGCCTTTTTATTCATAATTTTTGCAAAGTTTTCAATACTGCCGCCAAGAATATATGCCGTTGTATTTGCCGCATCATTACCGGATGCAAGAAGCATACCGTACAAAAGATCGTTAAAGCTGACGGTGTCACCTGGAAGCAGTCCCATAGACGAGCCTTCAACTGTTACCATTTCCTTGGTTACGGCAACTTCCTTTTCAGGTGTGTTTTGCTCCGCCAATAAAAGCGCAGTCATAATTTTGGTTGTGCTTGCCATAGGAAGGTGTTCATCCGAATTTTTCGAATATAAAACCTGACCCGTAGTACCATTTATAAGTACGGCACTTTTTGCAGAAACATCCAAGGCATTTGCATTTACACAAAACAAAAATAAAAAAAGAAATGTTAAAAGTATTTTTTTCATAAAATCCCACCCATATAAAAATACTATGGGTGGAAATTTTTTATGAATATTATTCTGCTTTTTCTTCCTTTTTGAAAAGCTCCTTCGCCTTATCAATTATTTCGGGAGCCATATCAATTGCCTTTTCAAAAGAGGTAACCTCATTATAAATGGGTATCATTTTAATATTACTGCCGTTTATAACCATAAAAGCAATGGGGGTAACCGTAACTCCGGCACCGCCGCCGCCACCGAAAATCTGTTTTTGTGTTTTGCTGGGAAAATCAGAACCGCCCGTTGCAAGACCAAAAGCAACCTTGGATATGGGAATAAGGGTGAGCTCACCAATATTCATCTGTTTACCGACAACAATATCCGCATCTACCATTGAACGAAGATTATTCATTGTTGTGTCCATAATGTTTTTAATGTTGTTATCGCTCATTGTTTTTTCTCCTTAACGTTATATTTTATTCCTGCGTTTGTTCAGGCTGCTGTGTTAGCGCTTCCTCGTCTACAGTCAGTTGCTCTGCAAGATCGGCGGGATAAGCGTTATCAGTCTCATTTTTAGGCAAAGGCGGAAGCTCACTTAAATCCCTGATTGAAAAACATCTTAAAAAGTTTTTGGTTGTTCCGTAAAGCAAAGGCTTACCGGGAAGATCAAGTCTGCCCCTTTCCTCAATAAGACCCTTTTCCATAAGAGTGTATATTGGACCTGAACAATCAACACCGCGCACCTGTTCAATAAAGGCTTTAGTAACGGGCTGATTATATGCAACAACCGCCAAAACCTCAAATCCTGCCTGAGAAAGCGGTGTTTTTCTTTTAATATCAAATGCCTTTTTTATATATTCGGCATATTCTTTTTTTGTTGTAAGCTGATAGGCGTTTTCAAGTGTAACAAGCTTTATTCCGTTATCGGCATTATTGTACTTGTTTTCAAGAAGCTCAATTACCTCTCCAAGCTCTTCGGGTGATATTTCAAACACCTGACACAATCTGTCAAGTGTCATAGGCTCACCGCCTGAAAATAACACGGCCTCTACCGCCGGAACTAATTCTTTAAAATTCACTTTAAATCCCCCTTTACAAGTTCAATATCTGCATCGGTCTCATCAGTATTTACCTTAACACGGTTTGCTTTACAAAGTTCAAGTACCGCAAGAAAGGTGGCTACAAGCTCAGAACGGCTTTTTGCACCGCTATAAAGCTTTGAAAGCTTTTGCTTGCCCCCTCTGAACAAACTGCGCATAACCGAAACAACCTTTGAAGATACAGAAACTATTTTTTTTGCAACAATTTTTGTGAAGGGTGCAGTTGATGGAGGTAGTTTCCTCATACCACGACCAACCGCTGACATATATGAATCAAAAAGTAGTTGTGGTTGGTGGGTAAGAATATAGGTTTTATCAAATGTAAGCTCCTGCGGAGCTCTGACAAAGCAATCAAAGCCATCGGTCATATGGGATAGCTTTTCCGCAATTTCTTTACAAACGCGATACTCAAGAAGCTCGCCTATAAGCTCGTTTTTAAGCTCCTGAACATCCTCATGCTTTGGCAAAAGACTTACGGTTTTTATATAAATAAGTCGGGAGGCCATTTCAAGAAAATCACTTGCAATGTCCATATCCGCATCCTCATATGCCTTTATCTGTTCAAGATACTGGTCAATAAGAACTGTAAGCTTTATATCGTAAATATTAAGTTTGTTTTTTGAAATAAGTGTCAACAACAAATCAAGAGGGCCCTCAAAGGCTTCAAGCTTGTACTGAAGTACAGTTTCCATTCTTTTCTCCAAAACTAAAATAAATTAAAGGGTAACGAAACAATATATGCTATTGCAGTTATAATTTTATCTGTGGCAATACTTATGGGTGCCGATAAAACACCTGTCCATAAAAGCACCATTACACCATAAAAAATGTACCGTTCATAGCGCATAAGGGTGTAATAATACTTGTATGGTAAAAAGGCGGAAAGCAGGCGCGAACCATCAAGAGGAGGCACGGGTATAAGGTTAAATACCGCTAAATATACGTTTATATAGCCAACATAATATAAAAACGTATAAGCGTAAAGTGAAAATGTTACGTAAGGAAAAATAAAAACGATTATCTCAGCCAAAAGTAAAGAAATAAAGCAAACCAAAATATTGGATAACGGACCTGCAAAAGCCGTTATTGCCATATCCCTTTTAGGATTTTTAAAATAACGTGTATTTACCTGAACAGGCTTTGCCCAACCAAATCCAAATAAAACAATAAAAGCGGCACCCATATAATCAATGTGCTTTAGAGGATTAAGAGTAAGTCTTCCCGTATATCTTGGAGTAGGATCACCAAGCTTAGTTGCGACAAGCGCATGAGCAAATTCGTGTATGGGCATTGTTAAAAAAACTACGGCAAGAGAAGAAATTATACTTATAAGGATTGTGGAATAATCAATATCTATACCGCTGACAATATTACGAATAATATCTATAAGCATTTTATCACTTCCCTTTTTAGATATAAATATACAAATATATTATATACCATAATCTTCTAAAATACAAGTAAAAAGAGCAAACCTTTTGGGTTTGCTCTGAAAATTAATTTAACGTAATATAATCCCCATAGGAATAACCTGTTATTCCGTTATATCTTACCCTATACCACTGTTGCTCACGGGAAAGAATTTCAACGTTAGCACCTTTTGGTATACTACCTATAACAGAAGCGTTCAGGCTTGGAGCATTTCTAATGTTCAGATTACCGCCCTTGGTCACAACACGACCTCTTTGTGCTTCATTATCCGGAGTTTTAAAAGGTATACCAAAGTAATCCGCAAGGGATACTACCGTGTTTTCCGCTATAAGATTTATATTGTTTTTTATCCAGTTAGCATCCTGCTCATTATCGTGGAAAGCATATTCAATAAGCACAGCCGGAGCACGGGTTTTTGCTACCTCACCAAGGGTGGTTGTTGGAATTGTTACCACCTTTGATGGGTTAGGATATATAAGCTTTAAATTATTTGCAAAAATATCCGCAGCACGCTCACTATTATCACTATATGGATAATAATATACCTGTGAGCCCGTTGCACTTCCAGCTGCTTCACCGCCCACTGCATTTGAATGTAGCGCTAAATGAAAATCAAAATTACCTGCATTTGATGCTCTAATGGATGAGCCTGCCGTCATATCAGGCGTGTTTCTTTCGTAATTTATACCTGTTGCTTCCAGATAAGGTATCATTGCATCAGCAATAAGATTCATATAGTATTCTTCATTTCCACCGTTAACGTAGGGGTTAAACTCCTGTGTTGAGGGGCTTAAATAAATTGTAGGCATAAAAAACCTCCCTTCCCTTCAGTATATGAAGAAACGGGAGGTTTAGATTATTAATTATTTAAACCGAGCTCATTTACGGTCTTTTCAATTGTAGATGAAAACCAGCAATAAAGTGCTTCACCCAGCTCTTGATACACAGGGTCACCATCATGTGAGCATAGCATAGCAAAGGTTTGTCCTACCCTACGCTCAATTTCACTTCCTCTTCTTACAGCGAGATAATAAAAGGAAAACGCACCGGTATCTGATGACGTGTCATATAACGAGCCTGATGTTTTTTTAATGCTATCTATAAAGCTTTTTTGAGCAATACCTGCAACAGAATCGCTTTTGCAAAAACGCTCAAATGAGATTGAAGCGGTAAAGGAAAGTAAAAGTCTTCTTTGCATAGCCATTTGCGAATCAAATTCATCGTTAGCAATGGAAAATTCATCATTATCGGCACAGAATTTCTCGGCAATTACCTCACCAAGGCGCTTTGCGGCATTAGAAACAGAAGCGTCAACAAACTGTTCCTCATCCGTTTGTCGTACCATCTTAATATCTTGTGACGGCTTATTGCCGGCAATTTTGATATCTTCATCAAAACTCATTTATCATCACCCTTTTCACCGAAAAATCCTAAAAATTATTGTTCCTTAAACTTCTTTAATGCAAGCGCAAGCTGTGCAGGACAAGATGTATTCTTAAATCCGCAACGAATACCGTCAAGTCTTTCAATAACGTCATCAATATGCATACCCTTTACAAGAGCGCCTATTCCCTGCAGGTTTCCGTTACATCCGCCTTCGTACTTAACGCTTAGTAAAATATCATTTTCTATTTCTATATGGATATTTCTTGAACAAACTCCATTTGTTTTATATGTAAATTCCACCTGTTTTATTCCTCCGTTTTGAAGGTTGCAGTTTTAAAACGCTGTTGCATAAAGCTGCTTACCTCATCAAAAGTATCTCTGAAATAACATACACCCATAGGATGTGTGCATACACCTTCTTCTCCCTGACAACGACTGAAATTCAAAGGACCGCACATCAGCTCCACAATTTCAAGCAAGGTTATATCCTCAGGAGCTTTCGCAAGGGCATATCCGCCCTTGGCACCTTTAAATGATTTGACGATATTACCCTTTGTAAGTCTATTCAATATTTTAAGGGAAAACCGCTGTGTAACACCTGTTTTTTCCGATATTGAGGCAGCGTCTAACTTTTCCTTGTGCTCAGCAAGGCAAGCGACTATCCTTATTGCATAATCGGTTTCATTGTTTAAAAACATAATAACTATCTGTCCTTGAATTTATTGCTGCGCACAGGGTGACGAAGCTTTCTCAGAGCTTTAGCCTCTATCTGACGAATACGCTCTCTTGTAACGTTAAACTCAATACCAACCTCTTCCAAGGTATGGCAACGACCATCTTTAAGACCAAAACGCAGACGTATAACCTGTTCCTCCCTTGCGGTAAGGGTTTTAAGAACGTTATCAATGTCCTCATTGGTTATTGTTTTAAGAGCCGCATCATCGGGAGCGAGTGCATCCTCATCACGTATAAAGTCCATTAGGCGGCTATCCTCCTCGGGGCCTATGGGTGTTTCCATAGAAACAGGCTCCTGAGCAACGCGCATTATTTCACGAACGCGCTCAACGGGAAGATCCATCTTCTCTGCAATAAGCTCTTCACTGGGCTCGTATCCGTTTTCATGGAGAAGCTGACTCTGTACTTTTTTAAGTCTGTTAATGGTTTCAACCATATGAACAGGAATACGAATAGTTCTGGCCTGATCCGCAATTGCACGAGTAATGGCCTGTCTTATCCACCAGGTAGCATAGGTTGAAAATTTAAAGCCCTTGGTATAGTCAAACTTATCAACAGCCTTAATAAGGCCAACATTACCTTCCTGAATAAGATCAAGGAAGTACATTCCTCTGCCAACGTATTTCTTAGCAATACTTACAACAAGGCGCAGGTTAGCCTCGGTAAGGCGCTGCTTTGCTTTTTCATCGCCGTCAACAATTTTAACAGCAAGTTCAATTTCTTCATCGGATGATAGAAGCGGAACGCGGCCTATTTCGCGAAGATATACCTTAACGGGGTCATCAAGCGACATATTATCAAATGACATATCGTCATCAAGCTTTTCAAGATCCATTTCCTCAAGCTTAAGTTCATCATCCGTAGGCTCTTCGGCAAAATCAAGTTCCAGCAAAGGAGGCTCGGAGAAAAGCTCCTCTAAATCCTCAGGATTTTCAATATCGTCCAGAGTAGGCTCCTTTTCAAGTTCTGATTCAGTGTTATTAACCTGATTTTCCTCCGCTACTGCGGTATCCTTATTTTTTTCTTCCATACCCATTTATTCTCCCTTGTTTTTTTTATCAGCCAGTTCTTTTATCTTGGTTGCCCAATCATCAACCGACAAATTTTTAATATCATTTCCTCTTTTTCGTGCATCTTCCTCTAATATTACCTTAATGCAATCATTTAATACAAGTTGCGCATTATCTCCGGCACCTAAAGCATTCTGCAACGAAACAAGATAACCCATTTCAGCAGGAGAAAATCCATCACCCAAAACTGAAAAATCAACAATGTCCAATTTTTTATGTGAGGATAAAATCCTTTTATATATAAGCTTATTAAGATCGGTAAACATTTTTTCAGCGTCAAGCTGTGCTTCAGCCTTGTCTATCAGATCCTGATGCTTAAGTAAAACAGAAATAAGCTTTTCCTCTGCACTGCAGGCCCTCATATTTAACCTTTTTTGAGGATTAGGATCATCGTAAGAGAATTTCGGAGAAATAATATCTGCTATTTCCTTACGATACTTTTGCTTGGCAATTTTTTCCTTGTGCTCCTTAACAGAATTCAACAATGTTTCTTTAGAGACACCGTATTTTTCCGAAAGTCTGCCTGTATAAAGGTCAATTGCCATTTTATCATCGCTTGCAGCCAATACCTTTGTGGCCTCTTTAAGGTATTGCAGTCTTCCGCTGTCATCATCCACGTTTATATCCTGCGCGATCATCAACAGTTTGTACTCTAAATCGTCTACCGCACCTTCAATAAGTGCTTTAAAGCTTGCAGCACCTTTTGTTTTTATAAATTCATCAGGATCCTTTCCCTCAGGGATACGTAGAATTCTTATTCTAACTCCTGACTCCTTTGCTGCATCTATTGCCTTTTTAACGGCATTTTGGCCAGCGGCATCTGCGTCAAGGGCAAAAACAATCTCTTTAGTATATCTGCTAAGCAGTTTTATTTGCTCCTGAGAAAGTGCAGTACCGAAAAGTGCAACGGCATTTTCGAAGCCTGCCTGATGAATGGATACAGCATCCATATTTCCTTCAACAACTATTACCCTTTCCTCGCAGAAATTCTTAGCGTAGTTCATTGCAAAAAGATGCTGACTTTTTTTGTAAACAGGAGTATCGGAGGAGTTTATGTATTTACCTCTCTCACTTTCTTCCGGATGCCGTCTACCGCTAAAGGCTAAAACGTTTCCGCGAAGATCAATAAGAGGAAACATAACTCTGTTCCTGAATCGGTCATAGTAGGAGCCCTTACTGCTTTTTGATACAACGTTGGCAAGGAGCATATCCTGCTCACTAAAGCTCTTGTTTTTTAAATGATTAAAAAGGCTTGACCAATTATTAGGCGCGGCACCAAGGCCGAAATGCTTTATGGTTTTTAAGGTAAGACCACGGCCCATTAAATAATCAAGAGCCCATTTACCACCTTCCGACATAAGAAAGGAGTGAAAGAAACGAGCCGTCTCACGGTTTATTGCTAAAACGGTTTGTTTCTGTTTTTGTATGGAATTATCAAAACCGTCATCATCAATATTAACTCCTGATTTTTCGGCTAAAAGCCTAACCGCTTCAATATAATCAAGATTATTTATAAGCTTTGTGAAGGTAAAAACGTCTCCGCCAACCTGACAACCAAAGCAATAAAAGGAACCATTCTCAGGATAGACCGTAAAGGAAGGCGTTTTTTCATTATGAAAAGGACACAGTCCTTTAAGATTTTTTCCTGCGCGCTTTAAATTAACGTAAGGAGCTATAACTGATTCAATATCATTTTTATATTTAATTTCAAGTAACGTTTGTTCTGATATTGCCATTTATAAACCCCCTTTATTTTAAAATTCCCAGGATCTGGGTATGAATATTTTACTATAAGTCATTATAGCAAAATGGTCGGTCATTCCTGCTATATAATCGGTAACTGCTCTTTCAAAGCCATCCCTTTTTCCTATTGTCAAATACTCACCTGAAAGTCTTGTTTCAGGTTCCTTTATATAGTACTCAAACAAGCCCTCTATAATTCCGTCAACCTTGCTTTCCTCTGATTTAGCCTTTGGATTACGGTAAACACTTTCAAAAAGGAATGTATGGAGATTGTCAAATTGTGTCTTTATCTCACCGTTTATCTCTACGTTTTCTGCACCGTTTTCAACAACAGCCTTAACAAGTGTGTTGATTCGTTTGGACTTGCTTGTGCCCAAAACGTCGGTAATTTCTTTTGGTAAAGAATTTTCGCTGATTATGCCACCGCGAACAGCATCATCAATATCGTGATTTATATATGCTATTCTGTCGGCTAAGCGAACTATTTTTCCTTCGGGAGTATGGGCCCAATCGCCCTTGGTGTGGTGAAGAATTCCATCCAGCACCTCATATGTAAGATTAAGTCCCTTAGCATCCTTTTCAATAAATTTACATACCCTCACGCTTTGCTCATAATGTGTAAACCCAAAGGATGTAAGCTTTTCAAGGGAACGCTCACCCGCGTGACCAAATGGTGTATGACCAAGATCGTGGCCCAAAGCTATAGCCTCGGTAAGATCCTCATTAAGTTTTAATGCTTTAGCGATAGTTCTTGCAATTTGGGAAACCTCTAAGGTGTGGGTAAGCCGTGTTCTGTAATGGTCAGATTCCGGTGATAAAAACACTTGTGTTTTATGTTTTAGTCGACGAAAGGATTTGCAATGTATAATACGGTCTCTGTCACGCTGAAAGGCTGTACGAAGTTCACATTCTGTTTCAGGTATTTCCCTACCCTTTGAACAACTACTGAGTGTGGCATAGGGAGAAAGCACCTCTTTTTCGGTTCTTTCGCTTATGATTCTGATATCCTCCACTGCTAACACTGCCTTTCTGTTTATAATATACGCCGTTTTCTTTTAATAACCTTTATTTTTTTACAAAAAATAGGTCTTTTTTATATTGAGGCACAACTTTTCCTGCGAATGTCTCTACAATTTCATTTTTTAATGCTTCAATATTTTCAGAAGGAACGGTAAAAAGAATATTAACGCTTTCACCGAATTCACTTTCATCAATAATACAGTTATGAGCAAAAATTATTCTTTGTATAGTTTGATACTGCTGATAATCAACGGAACAAAAAACTTGTATACCCGGGCACATAGTAACAATCCTTACATTGTCCACCGCATCCTTTGCAGCAGCAGTATATGCACGAACAAGACCGCCGGTACCAAGCAAAACGCCGCCGAAATAACGTGTAACGGTAATAAGTACGTTTTGTAGGCCTGCACCTGTAATAACGTCAAGAACGGGCTTGCCTGAAGTACCGTGTGGCTCACCGTCATCTGCGGCTTTTACACTTCCGTCACAAAGGTTATAAGCGTGAACAACGTGGCGCGCATCCCAATATTTAGTTTTTTGAGAAGAAACTATCTCCGCAGCCTGCTGTACGTTTTCACAAGGAAAAAGCTCAGCAATAAACACAGACCGCTTCTCCTCGTATCTGCCCTGAGACATATCAAGAACTGTTTTATATTCCTTCATTTTACACCTGAAAAAGAAAACCGCAATTATCCCATAAAAGGACAACTGCGGAATTTGTTATACTACTTATCCATACCGAAACGCTTTTTGAATCTATCAACGCGACCGCCGGTATCTACCAGCTTCTGCTTACCGGTGAAAAACGGATGACATTTTGAACAAATATCCAAACGAATATCCTTTTTGGTAGAATGCGTTTCAAACTCCGCACCACAAGCACATCTGATAGTAGTTTTTTCGTATGACGGATGAATTCCTTCTTTCATCATTGTCACCCCTTTCAACACTCTGTAACAGATGATATATTACCATATCTCGTTAAAAAAAGCAAGCATTTTTTTAAAAAAATATTTATTCTTTTCCTTTTTGTTAGAAATAACAGTTAAAAACCTTGAAAAGGTTATGGTTTAAATATATAATAAACATATATTTTAACTAACTGAGGTTTTTTTATGACGTTTTCTTTTTATACGCTTGGCTGTAAGGTTAATCAATACGAAACACAAGCAATGCGTGAAATATTACTAAATAATGGTTATACCCCTGCTTTGCAGGAGGATTCTTGCGATATTTTTATAATAAACTCCTGCACGGTAACAGCAGAAAGTGACAGGAAAACAAGGCAGATAATAAGGCGGTATCGCAGAAAGAATCCCGAATCAATAATTATTGTTACAGGCTGTATGACACAAGCCTTCCCTGAGTTTGCCGAAAGCTTAACCTTTGCAGACATTATTTTAGGTAATAACAATATAACCGATTTACCAATCTTAATTGATAGATTTATAACTAAAAAAAAGCAAATCATAAAAATAACTCCACATACAAAAGGCGAAGCATTTTCAACCCCGTGTATAACTGATTTCGAGGAACGAACACGTGCATTTATAAAAATAGAGGACGGTTGTGAGCGTTACTGCACCTATTGTATAATACCCACAGCCCGCGGTCGTGTTCGTTCCAAAAGTCTTAACCTACTTAAAAACGAGGTTTTATCACTTTCTGAAAAGGGCTATAGCGAAATAGTCCTTGTTGGTATAAATCTTTCAGCATACGGAAAGGATCTTGGCATAAATCTGTGTGATGCTGTTGATACAGTTTGCGAATTTGACGGAATTAAGCGTGTACGCTTAGGCTCTCTGGAACCCGACCACATAAGCGATGAAATGCTTGTCCGTTTTTCAAAGCAGGAAAAATTTTGTCCTCAATTCCATCTTTCCTTACAGTCGGGCTGTGACAAAACACTAAAAAGAATGAACCGCCATTATGACAGTGCATTTTACTTTGATCTTGTAACACGAATAAGAAAAGTATTCCCTACCGCATCCATAACCACCGATATAATGGTAGGTTTTGCAGGTGAAACGGATGAGGAATTTGCAGAAAGCCTTGCCTTTGTTAAAAAAGTAGGCTTTGCCAAATCTCATATTTTTGCCTACTCAAGACGTAAAGGCACCTTTGCTGATAAAATGCAAAATCAGGTAACAAACTCCGTTAAGGAAAAAAGAAGTCACGAAATGATTTCTGTTACCAAAGAAAGCGAAAAAGGCTTCTTAATATCACAATTAGGTGCCGTATATAAGGTTTTATTTGAAACCTATGAAAATGGATATGCATACGGATACACGGCAAATTACTGTCGTGTTAAGGTTAAATGCAATACGCATCCCGGTAATGAACTAATTAATGTTGAGTTAAAGAATTGTGATGAGGATATGTGCATTGTAGGAGAGATAGTATAAAATAAAGGCCGCATCAGCGGCCTTTATTTTATATCTTCCACTACTTCGGGAATTATATCAAGCTTTTCAGGGTTTTTAAGATAATCTTTTATAAGTTTCATAGCGCTTGCATAATAATGTCCGTCACAAATTCTGTCATCCGTATTAACAGTATAATCAACAAATTTCCTTTCCTCAGGTGTTCCGTCTTTTCTCATAACAATTTCATTACGCTTGGCGCCGTAGGAACAAAACATCGGAACATTTCCAAATTCGTAAAGATGATGTATAACGGGTGGTATACCCAAGGAGCCCATAGAGGTTAAAAATAGCGAGCAATGAAAAGGACTCAGATTTATAAGCTTACGGGGTAAAAGGTCAAAATAATCCATAATATTAAAAATAAACATTATAAATTTAAGCAAAAGACCCGGAATGAATTTGAAAAATCTTGCTGCACTGTCAAAATCGGTGTTGTCACCCAGCCTTCGATTTTCATCTACCGTAGTTTTCATTTTTTCATATATTTGCTCAACCGTATCATCCGGAGAAAAATAAACCTTAATTACCGTTTCGGGGGCATCAAGACGTAATTCCTTTTTAATTGTCAAAGCAACGGATATTTCATTTCTTGCATATATTTTTTGGCCGGATATAAAACGATTTATTCCCGGACGTTGTGCAACAGTACGTACGTAGGCTGCTATCATAACGTGCAGCATTCCAAATCCCTTAAGGCCCTCCTGACGTTTTTTATGTATGTATTTTTCCGCATTTTCAATATCAATGCTGTCATGTATCATATTTTGTGAGCCGGAGCGAGTTTTCATAATATAGGGAGCAACCATTGACATAGGATCCATACTTCTGATACGCCTTCCCTGCTTGCGATCGCCAAAGCGTTTTCGTGCCATAATATGCACCTCCGTTTTAAATATTATACTTTATTTCACCAAATTATTCAAGACAAAATTCGACAATATACAAATGTAAAACCACCCTCGCCTATGCGCGAGGGTGTTAAATTTTTATTCGTTTTCGCTGCTTGTCTGTGTTGAAGTATTCTCAGACGTGGAGGATGAGGTTACTTGAGATGACTGTGGCGAGGACGTAGCCGAGCTTGCAGAAGATGACGAAGCAGCAGATGATGTTGCAGAGGACGTGGGCTTAGAAGAGCTTGTAGACTGAGTATATTTTACCTCGTCAAGTAATTTTCCTTTATGGGTAGTACAGGTAGGCATATAGCTGGTTTTATACCAACCTACAGCCTTTGAGGGACAATTACTTGTGGCAACAAGGCCTGTAGCCGTACAATAATAACGGCGGGTTGCATATTCACTGTCTGTAAAGGATTTAGCAGGAAGATTCTTATGAATCTTTGACATAACGTCTCCCCAAAGTGTTCTTGCTATAGAAGAAACAGGTACCTGAGCAAGCTGATCAAATCCGCACCATGCAGTTGCAACGTAATAAGGTGATCCGCCGGCGAACCAAACGTCGTTCACCTGATCGGCAGTACCTGTTTTTGCATATATCTTCATATGGGGTATAAAACTTCTTGCAGCCGAACCCGTACCACCATTGTAAACTACGTTTTGAAGCATATGATTCATAACAGTGGCAGTATCCTCGGAAATTGCAGGGTCAGGTGCACTTTGTGACGAAAGAATTAATTCGTCATCCTGGTTGCGAACTTCATAGTATGTGGTAGGCTTATAATAGTTGCCGCCATTGCCAAATACGGCATAAGCCGCAGCGGATTCCATTGTGGAAATGCCGTTATAGGTTCCACCCATACCAAGGGAGGAATAGTTCATATCCTCTGCTGTAAGAGTGGTTATTCCCAGTTCCTTTGTAAGGAAATCATAAGAGGTTTGAAGTCCCATAGATTCAACAAGGTAAGTGGGAACGGTATTTCTTGATTGTTCCAAAGCATATCTTGCGGTTATCGTTCCCCAATATCTACGATCATAGTTGTTGGGATACCAGCCATCACCATAAGTCTTTTTAACATCCTTAACAAAGGAGGAATAGGTTATAAGATTATTCTCTATCGCAGGCGCATAAGCAGCAATTGGTTTCATGGTAGAGCCGGGCTGACGAATAGCCTGTGTTGCATAGTTGAAACCACGGTTTTCGGTTTTTGTTCCAAATCCTCCGCCAATAGCTATAACGTGACCTTGATAATCCATTACCGTAATAGCGCCCTGGAGGGTTTGTTTACCGTTTTTAAGCTTATATTTATCATATTTCATTACGGTTTCAACAATTTCCTGAGCCTCAAGATTTAAAGTTGAATATATTTTATATCCACCATTAAAGAAAAGTGTTTCAGCATATGCAACATCGTACCCATATTTTTCAACTAATCCATCGACTACCTGGTCAATTACTGCATCAACAAAATAAGAGTACACTTCTGCTTCTTTAAGGCTTTCAGTATTGGCAACAATTTTAATATCCTCTTGCTTTGCTGATTCGTATTCTTCCTTGGTTATATAGCCCTGAGAATACATTTCGCTGAGCACAAGTTGACGGCGCTCCTTATTATTAATTGGGTTTTGATCCGGACGATAATACTCCGGCAGATTAACAATAGCCGCAAGGCAGGCACACTCCGCCAAGGTTAAATCCTTTGCAGATTTATCAAAATAGTAGTTTGAAGCAACCTCTGCGCCGTACATACCGTTAGCCATAGCAACGGTATTTATATAGCATTCAAGAATATCGTCCTTACTGTTTTTACTCTCAAGGTAATGGGCACGAAGAATTTCACGTATCTTTCGACTAGCCTTCTGAGAACGGTCATCAGTAAGGTTTTTAACTAACTGCTGCGTAATTGTTGAACCACCAAATTTTGAAGAGAAATTCAAAAATTCATTAGCAAATGCTCCAACTGTTCTTCCCCAGTCAACGCCATCATGGTCTCTAAAATCCTTATCCTCAATGGCAACAAGAGCGTCTTTGAGATCCTGAGGTATTTCACCCTCTGCATCGGATATCCAAATACGGTTATCGCCACCGTGTATTCGCTGATACTCGACGAATTCGCCCGTTTTATTATCCTTACAGTAAATGGTGGTTGTAAAATTCAACGTAAGGTCCTCAAGGTCACCTACCATTGAATAATCAACAAAACCGAAAATATAGATCATAAAACCGCCTACAACCAAACACACGGTTATAGTTCCTATAAGGAATACCGACAAGAGAAGCTTAAGCACAGTTTCCTTTGTGGTGCGCTTTTTGTTCTTTTTCTTTTTTCCTTTTGGGTCCTGAGTTTCGGTTTGTATGGATTTTGAAGAAAAACTGCTAAGATCAAAAACTGTTTCCTTCTCAGTTTCCTCCCCGCTACCAACCTCATTATCTACGGTTTCACCGACGTACAATTCATCATTCTGAAAATCACGATTTTCATTGTTTTCCATGATGCATTTCACCTCGCTGTAAAATAAACAAAAATATTTGCCCAAATAGACAAGATACATTATACCATAAAATCTCTAAAAAATAGTTACAATTTTTTAAACTTTAGGAATAAAAGGTTACAATTACGGCAATTTTATTGTTAAAAGGTGTGATTACTGTGTTCAAAAAACGAATTATTATACTTATATCGGTAATATTATTTTTAATTTTTGTTATAATTCTTTCCTTTGTAACAAATGAAAAAGCAAAGGGAAACTCTATTGTTTATAAGCTTATGGCCTATGAAAACAACGTTGCATTATTTGAAAATGAAAGCATTCTCGCCATATATGATGAAATAGTACTTAATTCATTACCAAAATACGATAGAGAGGTTTTCGAAAAAGGTCTTATAATTTCCGATATAAATACTCTTGATGAAATTTTACAGGATTTTGAATAATAAATCGGTTGAAAATTTATTAAATAAGGTTTATAATAGAAAAAAACATATAGGAGTTGTTATTTTGGAAAAGGATGCTATTACTTCCGGCGTAGCACCGGGAGGTCTTATAAGCACAACCGAAATTCGTGCTCTTCTTTGCTATATCATTGATGCAATGCCTGATCCCGTTCCCGGCAAAAAGCTTGCTGACCTTTTATTTTATGAAGGTCTTGCTAATTGCTTTGAGGTGAATGATTCTATTGCATATCTTGAAAATGCAGGGCATTTAAGACTTATTGATCAAAAGGAAGACACCTACGTTATTACACCTTCCGGTACGGATATTGCAAAAACACTTAAGAGCATAATTCCGTATACCGTTCGAGAAAAGGCGTATTCCGCCGCACTTAAAATGCTTTCCCGTATGAGGAATGCCAAGGAAACAGATATTAAAATTTCATATGAAAACTCTAGCGCCTACATAACCTGTACAGCTCTTGACGGTGAAAAGCCTTTTATGAGCGTTAAACTGCTTGTCGCTGATGAAACGCAAGCAAATCTTATTAAGGATAAATTTTTAGATGATCCTGCAAAAATATATACAGGAATTATTGATTTGTTGACAAAATAAAAACCGTGCTTATAAAGCACGGTTTTATATGGAGCTGAAGATGGGACTCGAACCCACGACCTGCTGATTACGAATCAGCTGCTCTACCAACTGAGCCACTCCAGCACGCATATGATTATATCAATTTTTTAATTTTAAGTCAAGTTAAATTTGGGAGAGATAAAAAAATGAGTCAAAGCATCGGCAAAAAAATCAAAAAAATTCGCAAAAAACGCGGAATGAATCAGTATGAATTTGCTGAACTTATTGGTCTTTGCAAATCTACTATTTCAAAATATGAAAATGATAAACTTTCCGTCCCCATAGATAATTTAAAGAAGATTTCTGACGTTTTCAATGTTCCTATGAATGAATTTTTCAGTGATGAAACAGAGTATTATGAGGAGCCTGTGCGCTACCAGGACCCCGTTCTCAAAGATTCTTCCACTCAAATTATCAAAGATAATTTTTATAAAAACGCTAAGCCTTTTACAACTACAAACCGTGAGCAGGATGATCTAACAAAGCTAAGATACATAACGGAGCATACATTTTCTCATGAGTTCCACGAAAGCATAAGCGCACTAATCAATAAAGAATACGAAAAAATTAAAGAAATAGAATCAAAGAAAAGCCATGGAGATAAATAAAGCCCTAAATTAGTTATCAGATAATAGACACAAAAAAACAAATAATTTAAACTGCCGGTTCAATGCATAATTGGAATCGGCAGTTTTTAATTTAAGTTTGCGTACAGATTTTAAGCAAGATTTTTTCAATTAAACGTATAATTATTATTCCTTTGCTTTTCTTCCAATGCTTCATTGTGAATATCAAGCTCGTTACGACAATCAAAAAATTCCTTGGTTTTTGTATTTATCACGTGGCCGTCAATGCTAACGTTGTCATCATCCAACCAGCCTGATACCGCAGTATCGGCCCCAACGTTCCAATAAACGTTTTCTTGCACGGTGTTACCTTCTCCATCTATAGTTAAAATTTCACCACGCACAGCCTTTCCAAGGGTAGAATCTACCTTATAAAGTTTTAGCGTTTTGTCACCTGATGGCGACATAGATGAATAAAGGAACTCACCTGTTGGAAGATCCTTTAAATTATAGAAAAAAGAATCCCCAATAAACAAACACATATTTATTAAGCTAACAAGAAATGAAGCAATAACTAAAACAGATAAAATCTTTTTCATAACATACACCTTATAAATTATTAAAACTCAATATGAGCAGAGGAAGAAAATTCCTTCATCATTTCTATTCTTTTATTGTATTGAGCTATTACAAATCTGCAAAACACAAGAAAAGATGTGGAAAAAAATGGAATTATATAAAATAAAGGAAATACAAATATTCCAATAACAAACCAACCTGCAAAGCTTAATACAAGAATAAACAGTTCCCAAAGAGTTCCTTTAGATATAACCGTTGAAAGATGAATAGCCTCAAGAGCCTCCATTTCATCATCCGCAATAAATAAAAAAGCAGAAACGTAAAAACGAACTATAAAAAATGCCGATATAACCCCGCCTATAAAATACAGTATAGAAGAAATAACACTGAGGTTTGATACCCAAAGCGGCATTGTCCATTCAAAGGTTGTGTGAATCCACTCACTTGAAATAATATTAACAGTTATTGCTGGAATATTACAAACAACAACTATTCCTATTATTCTAACAAGCAAAAAGAAAATAAAGGATACTGCTCTAAGGTACAAATGATGATTACAGAAATAGTAAAAAATATCACTAAACTGTGAGGAGCCCTGAAGCATTTGCAGCCATATAGTTCTTAAAAAGCCTAAGAAAAGAGGTAATAACCAGAAAACAAGTAAAATACAAAAAAGAATCGCAGTAAAATATACAGGTAAAAACATAGCTACAAGTTGACACAGCGTATATACAGTCAGTCCTGAAAAAAGCAATGCCAAACCCATTGCAAAAGAAAGCAACTTATTATCCTTCCAAACAGCTCTTGCGGTATTTTTTACAACCGAGCTTTGTATAACCATATTATCACCTCTTTAAATATTGTATCATATTTAAGTTAATCAAACAATCTTAAGTTTTGCAAAGTTTGCCATTAGCTTTTTGGTACCAACAGTATCAAATGCAATCTCAAGCAAGGTATCCTGTGCCATTGGAGTAACGTTAACTATAAGTCCTATACCAAAGGTAGGATGTTCAACCTGCTGTCCAACGCAGAATTTTTCACTATTTTTTGAGGTTGTACTTGCCGCGGATGACGTAAAAGAAGATTTAAAGGAATTATTAAAAGACCTTTTATTACTAAAATAGGACTCATTTGATGCAAATGAGGGAATAGATTCTTCTCTATACCCTCCAAAACGCGAGGATAAACCTTTTTTCTCACAAAGTCCGTCAGGAATTTCATTTAAAAAGCGAGATGGAAGGTTTCTGCTTGTTGTTCCAAAAAGCATTCTTGTATATGCAGTTGATATGGTAAGCTGCTTTTTCGCGCGTGTAAGAGCAACGTAAGCAAGCCTTCGTTCCTCCTCTATTTCTGCTTCACCCGAATATATTGACTGATTTCCCGGGAAAATTCCTTCCTCCATACCAACAATATACACGTTATCAAATTCAAGTCCCTTTGCAGAGTGAATCGTCATCATAATAACAGTATCTGCATCCGCATCAAAGTTATCAAGGTCTGTTATTAAGGCAACGTCCTCAAGGAAACCTGAAAGTGAAGGCTCTTCACTTTCAGCTTCATACTGAACAATACTTGAAGCAAATTCTCGAAGGTTATCAATTCTCTCCTGCTCCTCAGCACCGGCAAGTTCAAGTGCATGGCGATAACCCGTTTTTTCAAGCACAGCCTCAAAAAGCTGAGTTAGCGACTCTTGTAAGGACACCTCGACAAGAGAATCCATAACCTCTATAAACGCCTTTAATTTGTTTGCACTTCTCGAAAGATCAGCATACTCGTCAGCGTGCTTAAAAATATCGTATAACGAATTACCGGTCTGTGCGGATAATTCTGACGCCTTTGCTACTGTAGTTTGTCCTATACCCCGTTTAGGCTCGTTTATAATACGTTTTAACCGCATATCATCATAGGTATTATTTATGACGTTAAGATAGGCAAGTATGTCTTTGATTTCTTTTCTATCATAGAATTTAAGCCCACCTATAACACGGTACGGAATACCGCTTCTTACAAACACGTTTTCAAAGGATCGGGATTGTGCGTTCATACGGTAAAGAATAACGTTATCGCTGAATTTGCAACCATTTCTAACGCTTTCAAGTATATTATCCGCAACGGTTCTTGCTTCCTCCTGCTCGCTTTCCAGAGTATATACCTTGATTTTTTCTCCGTTGCCGTTATTTGTCCACAGGGTCTTCCCTTTTCGGCCTGCATTATGGGATATAACTGCATTTGCCGCATCCAGAATTGTTGTTGTGGAGCGATAATTCTGTTCAAGACGAATTACTTTAGCGTTCTTATAATGGTTTTCAAAATTAAGAATATTTTCTATAGTTGCACCGCGGAATTTATATATACTCTGATCATCATCACCCACAACGCAGATATTGTTATGTACGGATGCAAGAAGCTTTACAAGCATATATTGTGCATGGTTTGTATCCTGATATTCATCCACCATTATATAACGGAACTTATTGCCGTAATATTCAAGTATATCGGGATTTTCGCTTAAAAGCCGTACCGTATTAACTATCATATCATCAAAATCCATTGCATTATTATCAATCATACGGTTGGTATAAACTTTGTAAAGCTCAGCTACCTTTTTAAGGCGAACGTCACTGCCTGCAACGGAGTTTAAATATTCAGTTGGTGTAATAAGCTTATCCTTAGCAGAGGAAATTTGGGACAATATAAATTTAACAGGAAGAAATTTTTCATCCACCCTGCAATCGTTCATAACCTCTTTCATAAGCTTTTTCTGATCATCAGTATCATATATGGTAAAGTGAGAGGTATAATCAATTCTGTCGGCAAAGCGGCGAAGTATTTTACCGCAGATGCTGTGAAATGTGCCTGCCCATATATCCTTAGCATCCTCACCAAGCTTTAACCCTATACGTTCCTTAAGCTCGCCTGCTGCTTTGTTTGTAAAGGTGATAGCAAGTATTTCCCAAGGACGCGCAGGCTCAACGCTGAAGGCAATACCTTCAGGAGCGCAAGCAGTATTATTTAAAAAAGCATTGGCAGAAATAACGTCAGCATCGTTAAAGCCATAAATTTCATCACTGTTATATGCATTTCCATATTTCACAAGACAGGAAATTCTATTTACAAGAACGGTAGTTTTCCCACTTCCTGCACCTGCTAAAACAAGCAACGGACCCTTTGCCATTGTAACTGCTGCAAACTGCATATCGTTCATTGTACTAAAATCTTTTTTTATAACCTGTTTTCTTAAATTTAAAAAATCCTGTTCTAACATAAAAATCCCCTTAACAAAATACATTTTGATTATACCTCAAACAGCGACAAATATCAATTACAGTTTGCAAAAAGTTTAAAATATGTTAATATATACTCGGTGATATAAATGACAGATATATGGAATTACCTGAAAACCGTAACTAAACCTATAGTTTTATACGGTACGGGAAACGGTGCAGATAAAATAGTTAACCGCCTAAATCAAGAAAACATTCCTCTTTCGGGGGTGTTTTCAAGTTCAGGATTTAAAAAGGGGAAAATCTATTTTGGTTTTCCTGTATTAAGCTATGAGGAGTTAAAAAATAAATTTTCTGATTTGATAATACTTGTGGCCTTTGGTTCAAACAAAAAAGATGTGCTTGATAATATAAATAACTTAATGCTTGAACAGGAATTATATATTCCCGACGTTCCTGTTTACGGCGATAATATTTTTGATATAACCTTCGCAAAAAATCATAGTAAGGAAATTGAAAAGGCCTATTCCCTACTATCGGATGATAAATCAAAAAAGGTTTATGAAAATATTATCAAATACAAGCTGACAGGAAATCCCTATTTATTGTTTGAAAGCGAAAGCGATTTATCTGAAAATTACTCAATCCTTAATTTAAATGAAAATGAAATATATTTTGACCTTGGTGCATATAATGGCGATACCGTTCAGCAATTTATAAACGAAGTCAAAAACTACAAACAAATTATAGCCGTAGAGCCTGATGAAAAAAATTATAAAAAGCTGTGCTTAAATACTGAAAAAAATGAAAATATTATAAAAATAAATGCAGCAGTTTCTGATTCATGTGGCATTACTCAGATTTCCAAACAGCATGGCAGGGGCGTGAATACACAAGGCAAAAAAATTAACATAGAAACAATAACCATAGATAGTATTGCAGAAAAATATCCCCCAACCTTCATAAAAATGGACGTTGAGGGATGTGAGGATTTAACTATAGAGGGTGGCAAGAAAACAATTTTCGCCTTAAAGCCAAAGCTTCTTATATCCTGTTATCATACAAGCTATGATATTTTTTCTATTCCAATAAAAATAAATAAGCTAAACCCACAGTATAAAATTTTCCTTAGACATCAAAAATGCATACCTGCTTGGGATACCGATTATATTTTTATCTGAATATTTCCATATTTTCGTTATAAAGTGCACCACGGCATATTATATAATCGGGAAGCTTAATTTCATTTTTTAAAGCCTCAAGTAATATTGAAGGATTAACGTTATCCTGACCTCCTGCCGGGAGCGTAAGATTTAACGTAAAGCCCTCCTCATTACTTTTAATTTCATAAAACTTAATCTTGGGCGCAATATCAATTTGTGATATTGTGCCTTTTTTGCTTTTCTTTGAAACAATAATTTCTTTACGTAAGAAAAAATCATTAAGTACATTTTCCAAGCCAACATCCTTTGTTTCAAAGTATATACTGAAATCGGCAAAGGCTATCTTTCCAGGTTTCATAACAGGCTCAAAAACATCAATTATTTTTAAATAGGGCGGAAGAACGTTATTAAATGAATTACGTATTTCTTCAAAGCTATACTCATCATCCGTAATTCTAAAGTCCATTACTTCGTATCTGCTTTCGAAGCCTAATGATAAAGGTAAAGCAAAGGTAATGTACGGGTGCTTATTAAAGCCCTCAGTATACCATATGGGAATATTTGTCCTATGTATTATTCTTGACATAAATCTATTCATATCAAGGTGAGATACAAAGCGCATACGCCCATTTTTTTCGTATATTATTCTAACGTTTTTCAAAGCATACACCCTCTCCATAACAGTTTGCACCGCAGCCTGCACAGGAAATGCGACAGTTTGGTGTTGTAACGGCTTTATGTGCTAATTCATTCTGCTTTACAAGAAATGCCTTTGTGACGCCGTAATCAAGATGGTCCCAAGGAGATATTTCACTGTATTCCCTCTTCCGATTGGCATAAAAAGCTTCATCTATGCCGCACTTTTCAAAAGCAGCTTTCCATTTTTCCACATCAAAGCATTCGCTCCAGCTGTCAAGTCTGCAACCGTTTTCATATGCCTCAAGAACCGCATTGCATAAACGTCTGTCACCTCTGGCAAAAACACCTTCAAGACAGCTTGTGGGACTATCATGATAGCTCAAGCTTACCTTTTTTGTTGTTATACAGCTTTTAAGATATTGCTGACGGCGACATATTTCTTCCCGAGTTATTTGTGGTTCAAATTCAAACGGAGTAAAGGGCTTTGGAACAAAGGTGGAAACACTGACAGAAACATTAACACTTTTCCCCTTGGGTCTATCTGACATTTTATAGTATTCGTTAACTATACGTTGAGCCAGATCTGCAATTCCTTTTATATCCTCATCGGTTTCGGTGGGAAGTCCAAGCATAAAATAAAGTTTCACAGAGGTATAACCACCCTTGAACGCCATACGGCAGGTTGAAATAATTTCCTCTTCGGTTATATTTTTATTTATAACGTCTCTGAGCCTTTGTGTTCCTGCCTCAGGTGCAAAGGTAAGACCGCTTTTTCGAACGTATTGTATCTTTTCTAAAAGTTCTTCAGAAAAATTATCAATTCTAAGGCTTGGTAGGGATAAACTAATATTCTTCTCCTGCGTCCAATCAAGCATTTTGTTAAGTAACGGTTCTATTTCACGATAGTCGCTTGTACTAAGAGAAGAAAGAGAAATTTCATCATAGCCCGTGCTTTCACATAAAGCCTTTGCCTGCTTGTTTATTGTGTCAACCGACTTTTCCCTTACAGGACGATAAATAAAGCCTGCTTGACAAAATCTGCAGCCACGGATGCATCCACGGTAAATTTCCTGAACGGCACGGTCGTGAACTATCTCAATATATGGTACGACAAACTCTTCAGGATAAAAGGTTTCATCCAAATTCTTAATAATTCTCTTTTTAACCCTTTTAGGTGCACCCTCCTTAGGCTCAACAGATTTTATAGTACCGTCAGAATTATAATAAAATTCGTAAAGGGATGGAACATAAACTCCCTCAATCTTTGCGGCTTCTTTAAGAAAATCCTGTTTGCTTCCGCCGTTTTCCTTGTATTTTTTGTAGAGGTCAATTACCTCAAGGTCAACCTCCTCACCCTCTCCTAAAAAGAAAAGATCAATAAAATCAGCTATAGGCTCAGGATTACAGGTACAAGGCCCACCTGCAACAATAAGAGGTGATAAAGAAGGCCTGTCCACAGATTTTAGAGGAATTCCTGAAAGATCAAGCATATTTAAAATGTTGGAATAGCTTAGCTCATACTGCAAGGTGAAACCTACAATATCAAAATCCTTAACAGGGTCACGGCTTTCAAGTGCAAACAAAGGTATATTGTTTTCACGCATTACCTGTTCAAAGTCTATCCAGGGAGCAAAAACACGCTCACACCAAATATCATCACGTCTATTAAACTGAGAATAGAGAATCTTCATGCCAAGATGAGACATACCTATCTCATAAATATCTGGAAAACAGAAGGCAAAACGCACGTCCACCTTGTTTTTATCCTTAATAACGCTATTTATTTCGCCGCCGGAATATCTTCCGGGTTTTTGCACTGTAAGAAACAGCGATTCAAGTTTCTTTTCGTCCATAATGCACCTCAATGGATATATTGCTTATTATTTTACCACATTGAGCCATCAAAGACAACTAAATTTTAAAAGTTAATGACAAAAGAAAATATAATCCCAATATTATAAGTGAGTAATTTATCTTACCGTTAATAAACAATATTATGCCGATAAAAATTGCAAAAAACGCTAAAACAATGGTACATATGTTAATGATTACGTTCGCTTTAGAGCCATCCTTAATTTTTAATAATATATGGTATAATATTGTCCCACCATCAAGACCCCGAACGGGCAATAAGTTGAATAATGCAAGGATTAAATTTATTGCTGCGTAATTTAATGATGTGTTTACACTAAAAGCATAATAATTTATTATAAATACGCAAAACAGCAATAAATTTGCTATCGGTCCGGAAAAAGAAATTAAAACCTCGCTGTTTCTTTTGTAGGAAAAACCTCTGATAATTTGTATACTTCCCGGAATTAGATTTATCTGTTTTGGCTGGCATTTCAATATCCACATTGTTATCAGATGGGCTATTTCATGCACTGTCACAGAAAAAAATACGGGCAGTAAATATCCTGTTTTGTCAATAGCAAGCATAATTGTTAAAAGTCCTATAAAAACAAAGGATACGTATATTTCCGTTGAAAAAATTTTAAAACGCATTATATTTCTCCCAAAAATATTTCAGGATCAATTTGAAGACCATTAACTGATATCTCAAAATGCAAATGACTTCCTGTTGATCTGCCTGTATTCCCTACCTTTGCAAGAACCTCTCCTGCCTTTACCTTTTGTCCTTTTTTTGCAATAATCCTACTGCAATGTGCGTATAACGTTTCAACACTTTGGGAGTGTTGAATAATAATATAATTACCATAACCAAATTCATCATATCCTACCGATAAAACAGTTCCCTCGGCTGCACATTTAATATCGGTACCGCTGTTTGCTGCAATATCAACACCTTTATGTATTGCTTCATTCCCCGAAAAAGGATCCTCTCTGTCACCGAAAGAGGAGGTTACTAAGCCCTCTACGGGTAAGACCATAGTGTTATACTTTTTAATATTTAAAGGCGCGTTGTATTTTATTTTATCAATGTTTACTGCATTTGTTAAAACAACCCTTTCGTCATCTTGTGTATTTTCATCCTCATCAGGTAAAACAATATTATCCGACTCAGTATCACCGTCTTCAAGAACCTCGCTAACCTGCGTTGATTGTTCAAAATTGTCAATATACCATTCCTTTAGCTTTGTAAACAAATTACCGTCTAAATATTTAATAATAAGCACCGTAACAATTATAATAATTACAGCAACGGCCTGAAGTAATATTATACATAGCTTTGCATCTACTGTTTTCTCTTTTTCCATTTTTTACTCCTTTGTTTTTTATATAATTATATTATTAAAAAGAATTAAATATGAAAAAAGCCGCGACAAATTGTCGCGGCTTTATGTAAATAAAATTATACTTCCTGTTTTTTTATTCCAAAAATAAGTCTTAATATACCACTTAAAAATTTAGGACTCTTAAATAATACAACCTTCAAAGAATTACCCCCACTCAGTATTTAAGGCAGCTGATACCCAACACTATTACAGCAATGGCAAGAACGGCAACCAAAAATTCACTGGGGCATATACACGCAAGTGCAATGCCAAGGGCAAATGCAATAGCTAATATTCCTTTGTTAACTCCACATTTTTTTCGCATTTTGCCACCACCATAATAAATTGGGCTGAAAATTTTCAACCTAATACATTATAGGCGCAAATTTTAAAAATGTTACTTAGTTTTTTTGATTTGCCAAGGTTTAATATTTTTAAGTTCGTTATACAAAACTTTATAGCTTTCGTGACGTGATAAGGAAATATCTCCGTTTTTCACAGCCTCACAAACAGCACAGCCTTTTTCACAGGTATGTGAACAACCCGTAAAAAAGCAATTGTCAAGAAAAGGCTCAAATTCACGAAAAAGCCACGGTAATCTGTCCTTAAAATCAAGGTCTAATAAATCATTTTCAACAGAAGCAAAACCCGGTGTATCGGCAACAAAACCATTATACGGATGAGAGAAAAGCTCTACCTGACGTGTAGTATGCCTTCCTCTGCCCAGCTTTTCACTTATATCACCCGTTTTAAAGGAAATATCAGGCAAAAGAATATTTAAAATACTTGATTTTCCAACACCTGAATTGCCTGCAAAAGCACATATACAGTTTTTTAATTCATCACAAAGAGCATTTACACCCGTGTTTTCATTACAGGACACGGTATAGACCTTAAAGCCTGCACCTTTATATATATCTACCCAATGGGAAAAATCACCCATATCGCTTTTATTAAAGACAATAACAGGCTCTATGTTTGAAAATTCACACAAAGCAATCAGCCTGTCTATCATAAGCGCATTGGGTGCAGGCTTATCATAGGCAGAAACTATAAATAGCTTATCAAGGTTAGCAATTACAGGACGGTTAAGATAGTTTTTTCTCGGAAGAATTTCCTCAATAATACCGTGTGAGGAATCCGTTGCGATAAAAATAACATTATCGCCTACAGCGGGAGAGATGTTCTCCTTTCGGAAAACACCTCTCGCTTTACATTCGTAGACTATACCTTGTGAAAAAATATAATAAAAACCTGAAATTGCTTTTGTTATAATACCGTTCATCTATTAACCTGCCTGAGAACTTGAGGTATCTTTAGTATCAACAGGGTATGTGGCTCCCTTTTTCATGGTTCCGTTTTTACAGTCAACATCATAATATTCCATATAATCTTGCATTGTTGACGTTGTGCCGTCAGAAAGCTTGATTATTATTTCATCAATATGCTCTTTGTTTGATGTGAATTCAACAGTATATTTATCAAGCTTATTTATTTCAATCTTTTTAGATTCAAATACAACTTCACCGTCGGCAAAAACTGAAACAACACCTACGTCATATTTATAATTATCGGGAAGCTCTAAATCAAATTTAACGGTATATTTGGTTTCACCCGTGCTTATCGAAAGGTCAACGGCGCTTCCCTTACCAACAGTTTTAGATTCCTTGGGATTTGGTGATTGAGCAACAACGTATCCCTTAGGCAGCTTGGAATTATCAACAGGGGTGATTGTACCTATTGTAAGACCCTCTGCCTCAAGTCTCTTTTTAGCGGCTTCCTCTGTAAGACCAACAAGGTCTGGAAGATCAACGTAAACCGTAGGCGCACCGGTGCTTTCGTAAATAATTATCTCTGCACCTTGATTTGCATAAATTCCACGTCCGGGATCGGTTTTAACAACAAGACCCTCTGCATATTCTTCATCGGTTATCTTTACGGTTTCTCCAACCTTAAAGCCCATTCCCTTAAGAGTGGTAACGGCTTCTGCCACACTTTTACCGTGAAGATCGGGAACCTTAACGGTTTTTTGGCCCTGACTAACATATAATGTAATTTTTGAACCAACCTTTACAGATCTGCCGGGATCTTTTGATTGATTATAAATATAACCAAACTCCTGCTCAGCACTTTCTCCCCACTGAACCTCAAAATCAAAGTTTTCGTCATATTCCTTATTGTTTATAACCTCTTCCCATTGTTTGCCTATAAAGTCAGGACATTTCATTTCACTGCCTGTGCCACCGAAAAGTCTAGGTAAGAAAATAAACAAAAGCACAACTATTCCGATAAGGAATGCAGAAGCAACACCGGCAAGAATAGGAATAATGGGTGACTTATCGGATTTTTCGTCGTCTTCATCACTATATTCTGCCGCCTCGGAAACGTCAGAAACGTACTTTGTTGGTGAGTCATCAACAAAATAATTATATCCAAATGTAATTGCAGGGTCCTTTTTAAATTCTTCAAGATCGCAAAGCATTTCTGCTGCAGATTTATAACGGCGATCAATACTCTTTTGCATAGCGTGCATAGTAATCTGCTCAAGTCCCAAAGGAATAGAACCGTTTATCTCGGTGGGAAGTTGGGGTTCTCTTTGGAGTTGCATAATTGCAACCGAAACGGCGTTTTCTGCCTGAAAAGGCAGTTTGCCTGTAAGCATTTCATAAAGCATTACACCAACAGAATATATGTCAGCCTTTTCGTTGGTGTTTTCACCCCTTGCCTGTTCGGGGCTTATATAATGCACCGAGCCAATGGCTTTATCGGTAATTGTTCTCTGCTCGCTACGGGCAAAACGGGCAATACCGAAATCGGTAACCTTAATTGTACCGTCGGGCAAAACCATAATATTCTGAGGTTTAACATCGCGGTGAACAATACCC
>JAZSEH010000049.1:0-3684 GCA_045531585.1 Acutalibacteraceae bacterium | reverse complement strand
TGTAGCGGTTTTATGTAAATAATCTCTGATTATTTACACCGACATCATTGCAATGAATTAGGTGAAATTATTTATATAATTTCACGGACAATTGTTAATTTGTCCGTGAAAAAGCGCATTTGCGCTTTTTCACCAACCTATTTCATTATACCATAAAAGATTGAAAAATGATTGAAGAAATTGAAAAAGCGACGAGGAGAATTTAATCTCCCTGCCGCCGTCATCTTAAAATAAGAAAAGACAGCATAGCGTTTTGCTATACTGTCATCTTCTCAGCACTCATCAACCGGCTTCTTTACTGGATTCTATAAAACATCCTTATGAGAAGCACGGTTTTGCAACGCTTTTTTTATTCCTCACAGTAGAGGCTTGGCATTTTGCGTTTATGCTCACTTCTTGAGTGATAACGGTCAATTATGGCCTTATCATGCTCGTTTGCCTGCCCTGTAAGCACGTATTTATCAATGGCGGCGTAGGTAACACCCATCTCGGCCTCATCGGTCTGTCCCTCAAAAAGGCCTGCGCTTGGCGCCTTTTTAATAATATTTTCGGGAGCGCCTAAAAAGGTGAGAAACTCATATACCTCACCAACGGTCAGGTCGGCAATAGGATTAAAATCACAACCGCCGTCACCGTATTTTGTAAAGTAGCCCATATAACGCTCGCTACGGTTTCCCGTACCCGCCACAAGCAGATTTTCCGCCGCCGCAACGGCGTAAACAGTTATCATTCTAAGCCTTGGCGCAATATTGGTAAGTGCCTGACTGTTAAGGGTGGTCTTGTCCTCAACCGCGGCAACTATCGCACGCTTGGCATCAGTAAGGTCAACGGTGCGGGTATCAATGTTAAACTGCGTTGCAACGTCAATTCCGTCATCCTTATCCTCACCAAAATTTCTGGCGGATTCACAGGGCATAATAATTCCAACGGTGTTTTCACAGGCCATTTTGCAAAGAATACCAACCAGTGCACTGTCTTTACCACCTGAGTTGCCAAATACTATGCCTTTGGCTCCGCTATCCTTTAAAAGCTTTTGTATAAAAGCGATTCTGTTTTCAAGCTCTTTTTTATAATCTCGCATTTTTATCACTCCTTAAAATATTTTAGCACCACCGTATATTTTCGTCAATAAAAATATGTGGATTTTTAATGGTAATATGGTATAATGATATTCGGTGATACGTTTGAAAAAAGTTTTAACCTTTATAATGACTGCGCTCCTTTTGGTTACCCTTAGTGCCTGCGGTGCGGCAGAGAAGCAAAATGAAAAAATACAAATAGTTGCTACCAATTTTCCTCTTTATGATTTTGCACGACAGATAGCAGGGGATAGGGCAGAGGTTACAATGCTTATTTCCCCCGGTAGTGAGGTGCACTCCTTTGAGCCTACCCCTAAGCAGATTATAGGGCTTACTCGGTGCCACCTGTTTTTGTATATCGGCGGCGAATCGGATAAATGGGTAGATACCCTGCTTGATTCCACACCCCTTAATGGAACGTCTCTTGCACTGATAAACAGTGTGGAAACTATTGTGGCAGACCACGACGATGAGCATACCCATATAGCCGATGAGCATATTTGGACCTCCCCCAAAAACGCCGCTAAAATGGTAAAGGCAATAGCGGATGCCCTGTGCTCTGCCGATAGTGAAGGCGCGGCAGAATATATCGCCAATGCAGATGCCTATATAAAGCAATTAAACGGTCTTGATTCCACACTTAATAAGCTTACAAAAAACGCAAAGAACAGGACCCTTGTTTTTGGTGACCGTTTTCCCTTTGCGTATTTGGTTAAGGATTATGGGCTTGAGGCAATTTCGGCATATCCGGGCTGTTATAATAATACCGAGCCGGGTGCCGCCACCGTGGCAAGCATTACCCAGAGGGTTAAGGATATGGGTATACCCGTTGTGTTTTATATAGAATTTTCCAACAAAAAGGTGGCCACCGCCATTGCTGAGGAAACGGGAGCAACCCTATTACAACTTCATTCCTGTCATAACGTCTCGGCGGAGGATTTTAAAGCTGGCGTTACCTACGTTCAGTTAATGACAAAAAATATTGAAAATCTTGAAAGGGCGCTTGGCTGATGTATAATACGGTTCTTTTTGACCTTGACGGAACCCTGACCGACCCTGCTCTTGGTATAACTAATTCGGTTATGTACGCCTTGAAAAAGTACGGAATAATGGTGCAGGACAGAAGCGAGCTTTATAAATTTATAGGCCCGCCTCTTGTGGATTCCTTTATGGAGTATTATGGCTTTTCAAAGGAAAAGGCTATGGAAGCAGTCTCCTTTTACAGGGAGTACTTTTCGGTAAAGGGACTTTATGAAAATACGGTGTATGAGGGTACAAGAGAAATGCTACGTACACTAAAGCAGGCAGGGAAAAGGCTGATTATTGCCTCCTCAAAGCCGGAAGGCTTTGTTAAGGAAATTTTAAGACATTTCGGCTTGGAAAAATATTTTGATTTTGTTGCAGGGGCAACAATGGACGAAACAAGATGCACCAAGGACGCGGTAATAGCCTACGCCTTGGAAAAATGTCCGTATATAGAAAAATCCACCGTCATTATGGTGGGGGATAGGGAGCACGACGTGTTTGGCGCAAGGGCGCACGGCCTGCCCTGTATCGGCGTGCTTTACGGCTTTGGTGGTAGGCAGGAGCTGGAAAGGGCACAGGCAACCCACATAGCCCAAACCACAAAGGACGTAGTAAGCTTTATTATGTAGGGAGAGCGTAGGCTCTCCTTTCTATTTGCTGTAGGGAGCAAGCTCAAGTCTTATGAAATATCCCTGCTCGTGCTTGCAAACGGGGCATACCTCAGGGGCCTTAGTGCCGTCATAAATATAACCGCAGTTAAGGCACATCCATTTACAGCTTACATCGCTTACAAAAAGCTTGTTCTGTTCAAGAAGGTTCAGCAACTCACCAAAGCGGTCACCGTGGCACTTTTCAATCTGTGCAATATTGTGGAATGCCGCGGCTATCTCCAAAAAGCCCTCCTCCTTGGCAACGTCTCCGAACTGCTTGTACACAGGCTCATACTCGGCATATTCGTTATCACGGGCATATTTTAGCAGCTCTGCAACGCTATTGGTAACGTTAACGGGATAATCCCCGTCAACCACAACGCTTTCACCGTTAAGCTCTGCTAAAAAATTGTAAAAAATCTCGGCGTGCTCCTTTTCCTGCCCTGCAGTAAAGATAAACACTGCCTCAATAACAGGCAGCTTCTGGTTTTTGGCGGTACACGCCGCAAAGGTGTAACGGTTCCTTGCCTGACTTTCACCTGCAAAGGCGCGCATTAAATTTTCTCGTGTCTTACTTTCCTTAAAATTAACAGCCATTTTATATATCTCCTTTTTATGGTCTAAGGTTATCTTTGCCCACAAAGGAAAAAATATGCAATGCAAAAAAATTAAGGGTAAATAACTTGACTTTTCCCCATTCAGTCCATATAATAGATAAGTAAATCAGTATATGGAGACGTATCGAAGTGGGGACGTTGCCGAGCGCTGCCGGTGGCAGAGGAAGCGAAGGCATAAGGAGTGGCCGCGGTCGAAATTTTTACACGGTAGTGTTAAAAAATTTCGGGCACCGCAACAGGACATAACGGGGCTGACTCGAAACATAGTCGGGTCTGTCACGACTGTATCTCCGTAAACCCTTTATTTATCGG
>JAZSEH010000031.1:0-58007 GCA_045531585.1 Acutalibacteraceae bacterium | reverse complement strand
GGAGGGCCCACAAGAAGCACACCCTTAGGAATACGGGCGCCAAGCTCATTAAAACGTTGAGGATTTTTAAGGAACTCAACTATCTCCTCAAGCTCCTGCTTTTCCTCATCGGCACCTGCAACGTCGGCAAAGGTTGTTTTTCTTTCACTGTTCTTTCGGATTTTGGCCTTACCAAAGCCCATGGTTTTATCGGCACCGCCCATAGTTTGACTCATACGGCGCATCATAAGCACAAACAGCACTATTACCACGATAATGGATAATCCGGGAATGAGCAATTCCTTCAAAATTGCGCCTTCGCTGCCAAGCTCAAAGTTATAGTCAAAGGTTTTGCCCTCTTCATTTTTGGCGTTAGCCTCTAAAACAAACTCGTTTACGTCGTTATAGAAGATATCGGGGCTGGCTATTTTGTAGCGGTATACCTTTCCGTTTTCGCCATCTGCACGAAGCTTGTAGGTAAGCTCTCTTCGGCCGAAATTCAGTTCGAATTCAGATATTTCGTAGTTTTTAACCATTGCTACGATCTTTGAATATTCAACTTCCTTTTTGGCCTGATTGTTTTGGGCCACCTTAGATACCGTCATAACCGATATAATAAGTATTATGGGAATACCTATATACAGCAGCAGGTTTTTAATGTTCTTTTTCAAGTATGGACACATCCTATCAAGAATTTTAAATTATTTATGTATTATTCGTAGATTTTGGGATCAAGCACGCCAATGAATGGGAGATTTCGATACTTTTCATTATAATCAAGGCCGTAGCCTACAGCAAAGGCATCGGGAATGGAGAAGCCTGAATAATCGGCAGAAATATCTGCAGTTCGGCGTTCGGGCTTATCAAGCAGGGTGCATATTTTTATGCTGGAGGGATTACGGGTAAGGAGCATCTTTTTAAGATAAGCAAGGGTGTTACCCGAATCAAGTATATCCTCAACAATTAAAATATCATAGCCTGCAAGGTTAAGGTCCAAATCCTTTATTATTTTCACAACACCGCTGCTCTTGGTGCCTGAGCCATAGGAGGACACCGACATAAAGTCTATAGTGCAGGGTATTTTTATTTCACGCATTAAATCGGCCATAAAAATAACCGAGCCACGCAGAACGCTTACGAGAAGCAGATTTTTTCCTTCGTAATCCTTTGTTATCTGAGCGCCGAGCTTTTGCACGCAGGCCTTAAGCTCAGCCTCGGACACAAGGATACCCTTTACGTCATCATACATTGACATTTTTATATTCCCCTTAATCTTTTATAGTATTTACAATGTATATATTTTTTGTTTTTTCGGTTACGGCAACACGGCGGCTTGCACCGAAGCCATATACCCAAACAACCCCTGCATTATCACTTATAACGGGAATAACGTCCCGAAGGTGGGCAGGTATTTTCTCCTCATTAAAAAGCTTTTTAAGGCTTTTTGTAACACCCCGTGATGGAAGTGAAAATTCATCCCCTGCACATCTGGTGCGAATTTTTATATCGCCTACTATTTTATCACAGTCAATTGCATTTTTTAATAACAAATTATTAACTTTTTGTTGATTTTCTTCGCTAATAATATTTGTTTTGGTAAGCTCAACCTTAAAGCTCACGGGACAGGATTTCTCCTCAGCCTCTGCTTTAAGGGTTTGATTGCTGCAAACAACGGTTATTTTACCCGGCATAACAGCTCTGCCGTTTCCTTTAAGAGCCATAGCGTAAAGGGTTTCTATGTGTCCGTTGTCGGTGCCCTTTATTCCTATGCTTTCACAAAAGCGGCGCAATATCCTTGAAGCAACGGCTTTAGGCAGTTGAGGAAGCTCAGCTAAGGATAGCTCCCCTTCCTTAAAGGAGGTCAAAAAGCACATATTAGCGGTATCGGATAAAAACCGCTCATCATTTCTTAAAAGCTCCGACGTATCGGTTACGGCACCCTCCACCGCGGGGTTTATGCTTTGAAGCACAGGCACTATCTTATGGCGGACAACATTACGGGTATAATCGTCGGTAAGATTGGTGCTATCTGTAACAAAGGGTATCTGCTTTACGTTGCAGTATTCCTCTACCTCCTGCCGTGTAACGTAGATAAGCGGCCGTATAAGCTTATCCCTTACAGGGGGAATTCCGCAAAGGCCCTTTATTCCAGTACCGCGGGTAAGATTCATAATAACGGTTTCAAGATTGTCACTTGCGGTGTGGGCCGTTGCAATAACGCCTGAGCTGTTTTCCTCTAAAAAGGCATAGCGCAACTGCCTTGCGGCAAGCTCTGTGCTTAAACGGTGCTTTTGGGCATAGTCCTGAACGTCAGCCGTTTCGCTTACTAAGGGCACCCTTAAGTATCTGCACTGTTGTGCTACGAAATCCGCATCACGCTTGGCTTCTGCACCGCGGAGGTTATGGTTTAAGTGGGCGGCGGTTATTTTAAGGTCAAGCTCGTCACTAAGCTCCAAAAGGGCGTAAAGCAGAGCCATTGAATCCGCTCCCCCTGAAAGGGCAACGGTTATATCCCTGCCGCCTTGGAGCATTTGATGGTCCTTTATCGCCGCACGAACTTTATTAAGCATTAGTGAAGCACATCCTGTGAAGTAAATCTGGTAAACTGACCGTCCCAATGCAGTTCAACAGTACCAACCTCACCATGACGGTTTTTGGCAACGATACATTCTGCCTTGCTTGCATCGGAAACCTCTTCCCCTTCGCCCTTTTCGTTATCGTAGTACTTTTCACGGTAGAGGAATAAAACTATATCCGCATCCTGCTCGATAGAGCCTGAATCGCGAAGGTCGGAAAGGGCAGGCTTGTGGGATTTTCCCTTAACCTCGGTACCACGGGAAAGCTGAGCGCAGGCAATAACGGGAACCGAAAGTTCCTTAGCCATTGCCTTAAGGCTTCCCGAAATATCGGTAACCTCCTGCACGCGGTTTTCAATTCTGCGGGCAGAGTGCATAAGGCCTAAGTAGTCGATTATAACAAGGTCTACCTTTTTAAGGCGCATAAGCTTTGCCTTCATTTCAGGAACGGTTATACCGGGGGTCTCATCAATAAATATATTGGTTTTTGAAAGATGCTCACCTGCCATGGCAAGGCGTGTCCACTCATCGGTGGAAAGCTCACCCGTGCGGAGCTTTTCACTCTTAACCGAGGCCTCGTTAGACAGCAGTCTTTGGGCAATCTGGTCCCTTGTCATTTCAAGGGAGAAAAAGCACACGGTTTTGCCACTGTTAAGTGCAACGTTACGTGCAATATTGAGAGCAAATGAGGTTTTACCCATACCGGGACGGGCACCAAGGATTATAAGGTCAGACTTATTAAGTCCCGTTATCATACGGTCAAGGTCACCTATTCCGCTGGGAATACCTATATAATCATTTCTCGTTGCGGGGTCGCTTATTTTGCCAAGGCGGTCATAGGTTTCAGCCTCAATAACGTCCTTAATGTGGGTAAGGCCGCTTACCTCCTTACCCTGACGAATCTCATAAATCCTTTGCTCGGCACTTTCAATAAGCTTGGTGGCATCCTGATTATTATCGGATACGTCCTTAATTATCTCCTGTGCAACGCGGGTAAGGCTACGGGCATAATAACGCTCCCTTACAATGTTGGCGTAGGAGAGGATATTTGCCGCAGAGGGAACCACCTCAATAAGGTGGGCTATATAAGCCTTTCCCTTGGCCTCATCATAATTTGGGGTCTGCTTAAGCTTTTCAAGAAGGGATATGTAGTCCACCGACTGGTTAAGCTCAAACATTTTGGAAAGCATAGCATAAATTTCTTTATGCTGAGGCAGATAAAAATGGTCCGCCTTTAAAATAGATGCCACAAGGGTAAAGCTGCCGGGGTCAATAATGAGAGAACCCAGCACCGCCTGCTCCGCCTCGGTGGAGTAGGGCATTCTGCCGCCCTCTAAATCGTATATCATTTTTTCGTCAGCCATATTTTTCTTTTCCTATTCTGTTACGTTAACCGTAAGCTTTGCAATTATTCCGGTATAAAGTTTTATCTCCGCGGTATAGGTACCGAAGGCCTTTATATCGGCAACATTCATTTTTTTACGGTCAATATCAAGACCGAAATCAGACTTTATCTGCGATGCTATTTCCTTAGAGGTAACCGCACCGAAAAGCTTACCTGAGGCACCTGCCTTGGCATGGAGGGTAACCTGCTTACCGTCAAGCTTAGCGGCGGTAGCCTTTGCGGCATCTATCTCCTCCTGCTTGTGGTGTGCCTTGGATTCCTCCCTGCTTTTAAGCTCACTCATAGCGGCGGCGTTGGCCTCTATAGCAAGGTTTTTTGGGAAAAGGAAGTTCCTTGCATAACCGTCGGAAGCGTTGCAAAGTTCACCCTTTTTACCAAGACCTTTAACGTCTGCTAATAAAACTACTTTCATTTTAAACACCTCTATACACGGGAGGGTGTTACCCCTCCCCTACGTTTTTATATATCAAGAATTATGGGCAATATCATAGGACTGCGCTTGGTTTTCTCATATACGAAACGGGAAACACCGTCACGAAGCCTTGCTCTTATTGTATTTCTGTCACTTATATTCGCAAGGTAGCATTTTTCAAGAACGTCACAGGCGGCTTCGGCGGCATCCTCAATAAGTTGCTCAGATTCCTTAACGTATACAAAACCTCTGCTTACTACCTCGGGTCCTGAGACCACCTCATCAGTTACCGAATCCATAGTTACGGCAACAACAATAATACCGTCATCAGAAAGATGCTTACGGTCTCTCAGTACTATGCTTCCAACATCACCCACGCCCAGACCGTCAACAAGTATTCTGCCTGAGGGCACAGTTTCGGTGACCTTCATACTTTTGCCGGTTAACTCAATCACACTGCCTATATTTGTTATAAGAATGTTTTCCTGCTTTATTCCCATAACCTTTGCAAGGGCGGCGTGCTTTGCAAGATGCTTTTGCTCACCGTGGACAGGAATAAAGTATTTAGGCTTTACAAGGTTCATCATAAGCTTTAATTCTTCCTGACAGGCGTGGCCCGAAACGTGAACATCGTACATCTTTTCGTAAACCACGTTGGCACCGCGCTTCATAAGCTCATTTATTACCTTACTTACAAGCTTTTCGTTACCGGGTATGGGGGTAGCGGAAATTATTATCATATCACCGGGGACTATATCCACGTTGCGGTGGTCACTATAGGCCATACGGTGGAGTGCCGACAGCGGCTCGCCCTGACTGCCTGTAGTAACGATTACCAGCTCATCGGGACGGTAGCGTTTTATGGTTTCAATCTCAACAAGAACGCCATCGGGCACCTTAAGGTAGCCCATTTCGGCGGCAATGTTAACAACGTTTACCATACTTCTGCCAGAAACGGCAACCTTTCGGGAACATCTGGCAGCCTCATCAATTATCTGCTGAATACGGTGGATATTGGATGAGAAGGTGGCTACAATTATTCGGCTACCCTCCGCCTTTTTAAAAAGGGTCTGGAAGGATTCGCCTACGATTCGCTCTGACTGAGTATAACCGGGACGTTCCGCATTGGTGGAATCGGAAAGGAGTGCCAGCACGCCTTTTTTTCCAAGCTGAGCAAAGCGGGAAAGGTCAATTACAAAGTCATCTATAGGGGTGGTGTCTATCTTAAAGTCACCGGTTTGAACAATTGTGCCTGCACCGCTTGTTATTGCAAGGGCAACGGCATCGGGAATGGAGTGATTCACGTGAATAAATTCCACAGAGAAGTTGCCAAGCTTTACGGTATCAC
The DNA here is from genome assembly GCA_045531585.1 of Acutalibacteraceae bacterium. GTDB lineage: Bacteria > Bacillota > Clostridia > Oscillospirales > Acutalibacteraceae > SIG587. Next base: position 52,287 of record JAZSEH010000031.1, on the reverse strand, counting down.
CGGGCTTTACCACGTTAAGCTTTGCCTCCGCAATCAGGCGGTGCTCCTTAAGCTTGCCTTCAACAAGGCCTAAGGTAAGGCGTGTTCCGTATATGGGAACGTTAAACTGCTTAAGCAGATAAGGAATGGCGCCTATGTGGTCCTCGTGTCCGTGGGTAAGCACAAGTCCTCTTATTTTATCCTTGTTCTCAAGAACGTAGGTAAAATCGGGAATAATAGTATCAATACCCGGGGTTTCCTCATCGGGAAAGCTCATTCCGCAATCCACAAGGAGCATATCCCCTGCGTATTCGTAAAGGGTGATGTTCTTACCTATCTCCTCAAGACCACCCAAAGGGATTATGCGAACAGGCTTTTCAGGTGGGCGGTTAGGCGCTTTAGGCTTGTTGTTTTTTGCAGAAGCGCGTGACGCAAACTGCTTTTTAGGTGCCGTCTTCTTTATTTGCTCGTTCTTTTTGGGACTGCTTTTTTTATTTACGGCAGACTTTTTGGCTGCCGGTTTTTTCTTTTCAGGCATAAAAAACAAATTCCTCCTTTTCAAGTTATGTACAGTAATATATATGCGAATACCCACAGCTTAGGCATTCGAAAAATTCATAAACAGGACATACTAACCCAATATATATAATCATACATAATATATATTACCTTGTTTTTCCTGTTTTGTCAAACATTATTGGAGAAATTTTCAGTTTTTAATCAATTAGCTTTGCAATATTTTATTAAACAAGAAATGCGCCGTTTAATACGACGCATTTCTATTTTGTTATTTCAAAATAATATCTACGTGCACTTGGCGGAAAATCCTCAAGCACACCGTACTCGGGGTCATAAAATATACCTTTAAAATATAGTGACCAATGCCAGCACTTCGGGGTTTCAAGACTTAAAATACAAATTTCGGGGAGCTGTTCTTTTTTCTGCACACTTAGACGTTCTTTATTATATTTAATACCGTAATGCTCAAGGCATAAAAACATATCCCTTAGCTTTGTTTCACGCTCGGTACCAACAAAATCAATTATTTCCTCTACACTTACCCCTGCAAGCATAGCAAGCACCGCCTGACCGCAGGCAAGAGGATTTGGCTCATATATATGGTTTATTTTCTCAGCCAACGGCATTTTTATCACTTCCCTGCACCTATTTTACATTATATCACTTAATCAGGCAAGGATAATTTCATAAAGGTCATCAAATGGGATTTTTATTGCCACGACCTGTAAAAATTTTTGGCTATAATCCACCCTTGCCACCATACCTGTAAGTTGGATATACTCCTGCTCGGTGGAATTATAATAAATAACCGTAATTATCTGCCCTGCTTTTGTTTGAGTCAGAGCTTTATTTATTTTGTCTGCCATGTATTCGGAAAGCTCTTTTTTAGGCACCCTTATTTTCTCCTTTTCCTTAAGGGCCTCCGGCAGACCCTTAAGGGCGGCAAAGGGGGAAAATATCTTTGCCCGTTCCGATACGGGCATAGGCGCCAGCGGTTTAGATTTCGCCACTTTTATGTCCTCCTATCTGGCAGTTTCGTTCCCTGCCCGTGGCGGCAGAGGATAGGCTTGTTCCCTTTAAAATAGAATTTTTGCCGAAACGTTTTTTAATACTAAGCATTGTTTCCTGAACTATTTTATTGTTTATAAGCGCATCGTTATCTTCAAGAAGGCTTAGCTGTGTAACGCCGCTGTCCTGAACCACACGGTTACAGGTTATATTTATTCTACGCACAGGGTACTTGGGGTCAACTATTCTGCGGTATAGGTTTACCGCCGCAGGTATAAGTAACGAATCTGCGCTTGTGGGAATGGCAACACTTGCGCTTCCCCTTGCAAAATCCATATTAAGGGAGTTTGAATAGCCTACGTACATAGTTACCGAATCGGTAACAAGACCCTTCTCCACCATTTCGGTACAAAGGCTGTCCATCATTTCCTTGACTATTATCTCCCCGTCAAAAAAGGAGTAATCGCACATAAGCACCTGACCGCTGGTTAAACAGTTGGTTTTTGATTTATAAGATTTAATATCGGTCATCAAGGTAGGCTCCCTGCCGTGGGCGTGGTCTATGAGCAGCTCCGCATCTATGCCAAACCAACCGTATAAAAGCTCCTCAGGGGTTTTTGCTATATCCCCCATTGTGAAAATTCCCTTCTCCGCAAGGCGTTTTGCCGTGCCCTTTCCTATGCGCCAGAAATCCGTTAATGGGCGGTGATTCCACATTGTGGCCTTGTAGGATTCCTCTGTTAAAACCCCTATAAAATCAGGTGAATGCTTAGCGGTAATGTCAAGTGCTACCTTGGCAAGGTAAAGATTATCACCTATCCCACAGGTGGCGCGTACCCCTATATTCTCAAACACGTCCTGCATCATTTTTTGGGCCAACTGTTTGGCGGTAAGGCGATAAAGAGGCAGATAATCGGTAACGTCAAAAAACGCCTCGTCAATGGAATAAACGTGAATATCCTCGGGAGAGATATATTTTAAATAAACAGCGTATATTTCTGCTGCATAGTCTATATACTTTTGCATTCTGGGAGGTGCGGTAATATAATCCACCCCTTTTGGAATTTCAAAAACACGACATCGGTTTTTAATTCCCAAAGCCTTCATAGGCGGAGTTATGGCAAGGCAAATGGTTTTATCAGAACGCTCAGGATCGGCTACCACAAGGTTAGTGGTCATAGGGTCAAGTCCGCGCTCCACACACTCAACCGAAGCGTAAAAGGATTTTAAATCTATGCAAAGAATTTGCCTGCGTTTCAAAATTTTCACCCCCCTATACCGAACATTTGTTCTTATATTTTAGCATATATTTTCTCAAAAATCAACAGTAAAAAAATACCACCCTCGGGTGGTATTTTTTTAGTCATAAATATTTTTCAGCAAGAATTATTCAAGAATATTGGTTGTAATAAAGTCTACGCCCATATCTATTAAACGCTGTGCGTATTGGTCGTTATCACAGGTCCAGCAGTTTACCTTTATTCCCGCCTTATGGCAGGCTTCAACCTTTTCCTTATCAAGCGCGGTATATAAAATATCCAAATCCATTTTATATTCACTTAGTCTTGATATAAGATCATCAGGAAAAGTGCTTATTAAAAACTGTAAAACCGCATTTGAATACTTTCCGCGGATATATACAAGGTTTGCAAAGCTAAAGGAAATAAATATTGTGTTTTCAAAATATTCAAGTTCCTTTATTATATCGCAAATCTCATAAAGGTTATTGGGCTCCATTGCATTTTTAAGTTCAAGCACGGCAACCTTACCGTAATTTTTACAGATGTTTATATAATCCCTTAAATCCGGCATAGTAATATCATTACGCGCTTCGCCGTATTTAGGATTAAGCTGTAATTTTCTTAAGGTGGCATAATCGGTTTCCTCAATAATATGAGATACTCCGCTCATACGCATAGTATTATCATCGTGATGAATAATATATTTACCGTCTGCCGTTACGTGAATGTCAGTTTCAACACCAAAGTAACTGCGGTTGCCTGCAGCAACAAAGGCAAGGTTGGTATTTTCAGGCTCAATACCGCTAAGTCCTCTATGGGCAATAATTTTTGTATTACCGTGGTCCTTTATGGGGATTGTTGATTTCATAACACACTATCCTTTCAGTACTTTTGTTATCTCGCTTGCATCCTTTAAAACTAAATCCGGTTTATCCTCTGATGCATCAAGGATTTCCTGTGTGGTTTCACCGCTCATAACAAGGATACTCAAAACACCTGCATTAAGACCGCTTTTAACATCGGTATAAATTCTGTCTCCTATAACAGCAGTATTATCCTTTGTATAGCCTGTTTTATCCATTGCAAGCTCAGGCATTAAGGGGCTTGGCTTGCCGATGAAAACAGGTCTTTTTCCCGTAGCGTTAAATATCATTTCGCTAACGCTACCGCAATCGGGCACGCTGCCGAATTCGGTGGGGCAAACAATATCGGGATTAGTGGCAATATAAGGAAGCTCACGGGTAAGGAGCATTTTACACATGTCCTCAAGCTTTTTGAAGGTAAGCTCGGTGTCAAAGCCCATTACAATACAGGTAACCTCGTCTATATCTTCGGTAACCTTAAAGCCCTCACGGATAAGCTCATCCTTTAAAGACTGTGTGCCGCAAACGTACAGAACCGCATCCTTATGGTGCTTTTTAAGATAATATGCCGTTGCCTGAGAGGAGGTTATAAAGTCCTCATATTCAGCCTTTATACCAAGGCTCTCAAGTTTCTTTATATAATCCAAAACACTCTTTGAGGAGTTGTTGGTCATAAACATATACCTGCCGCCTGATTTTTTAATGGTGGCAAGCAGTTCGGAGGTAAAATCGTATAGATGGTTACCCAAATACAGGGTACCGTCCATATCGAAAAGAAACAGTTTTATTTTACCGATAACGTCATTCATTATATTCTTGCAACTCCGGTCTCTTTTGCGACCTTAATAACGGCTTCGGCAACAACCTGTGCTACACGCTTATCAAGGGCAGGAGCAATAATGTTTTCTTCGCTTATTTCATCATCGGGAATAAGGGATGCAAGTGCATAGGAGGTTGCAACCTTCATTTCTTCGTTTATACAAGTTGCTCTGCAATCAAGAGCACCTCTGAATATACCTGGGAAGGCTAAAACGTTGTTTATCTGGTTGGGGAAATCGGAACGGCCTGTTCCAACAACTCTGGCTCCTGCCGCTTTAGCGATATCAGGCATAATTTCGGGAGTGGGGTTAGCCATGGGGAACATAATTGCATCACAGGTCATAGATTTTACCATTTCGGGGGTTACAAGGTTGGGAGCAGAAACGCCGATAAATACATCTGCACCTGCAAGTGCATCGGCAAGGGTTCCCTTTTTATGTTCAAGGTTGGTAACCTTTGCAATTTCCTCCTGAGCGGGGTTATTGTTTTCATCACCCTGACAAATGATGCCAAATCTATCACAGAAGGTAAGATTTTTAACACCCATATTCATAAGATGCTTACCAATGGCAATACCTGCTGAGCCTGCACCGTTAATAACCACCTTAACCTCACCTATCTGCTTTTTAACAAGCTTCAAGGCATTTATTAAAGCGGCAGCAACAACTATAGCAGTACCGTGCTGGTCATCATGGAAAATGGGAATATCACAAATTTCCTTGAGCTTTTGCTCAATTTCAAAGCAACGAGGAGCGGAAATATCCTCAAGGTTTATACCGCCAAAGCTACCTGAAAGGAGGTAGATTGTACGAACGATTTCATCAACGTCCTTTGACTTAATGCAAAGGGGGAAGGCGTCAACGTCCGCAAAGGCTTTAAAGAGGGCGCATTTACCCTCCATAACAGGCATACCTGCCTCTGGACCAATGTCGCCAAGACCCAAAATTGCGGTACCGTCGGTAATAACCGCAACAAGGTTAGAGCGGCGGGTAAGCTCGTAGGATTTATTTATATCCTTATTTATTTCAAGGCAAGGCTCGGCAACACCGGGGGTGTATGCCAAGGATAAATCCTCTCTTGAATTAATGGGAGCACGGGAAATAACCTCAATTTTTCCGTTCCACTCATAATGCTTCTTTAATGATTCCTGTCTGATATCCATTTTTATGCCTCCCAAGGGAATTTATACTGTGTAAGACCTAAGGCATCACGAACCTCTATGATCTCCTTTTGAACGGATTCGTTAATGGGCACGCCGTCCTTACGGGCAAGACGAATTTCATACTCCTTTTCGCCTGCGGTGTAAATTCTTTCGGCGCCGGGAGCCTTTTTAGAGTTACGCATACTCTCGGTGATTTCGCTTGCCTTTCTGCGGGCAACATCTTCACCCATAAAGTGGTCGGTATCAATGGCAATAAACCAGTGGCCAAGCTGATAGGGACGGATGTTTCCGTTTTCATCCTTACCGTCAAGGGCCTTACCGTAGGCACCGTCCTGTAAAATTGAAGAGAAGAATTCAACTGCCAAAGCAAAGCCATAGCCCTTATATCCGCCTAAAGCCTCACCAATACCGCCAAGGGTGGTAAGTGCTGCGGTGCCGCCGCGAATCTTTTTAAGAGCAACCCCTGCATCACCTTCGATAGCGGAACCGTCATCACCAATAATTGTGCCGGGATGAACATCCTCCCCTATTCTCTCATAATACTCGATTTTACCGTTCTGTGTAATAGAGGTGGCACAGTCAAAGTTAAAATCAAAGGGGTCGTTAGTGGGAACACCAATGGTAAAGGGGTTTGTACCAAACATACCCTCAACACCGTGGGTAGGAGCAACGGAGGGGCGGGCATTTGTTCCCGTCATACCGATACAGCCTGCCTTGGTAGCCATAGAGGAATAGTAGCCTGCAATACCGTAGTGGCAGGAGTTACGAACAACTACCATACCCATACCGTATTCCTTGGCCTTGGCAATGGCCATACTCATAGCCTTATAGCCTATAACCTGACCCATACCGTGGTGTCCGTCAACAACGGCAGTGGTGGGGGTTTCCTTTATAATTTCAAAATTTGTAACGGGCTGCTGAATACCGGCCTTGATTCTGTCAAGATAAATCGGCTTGAAACGGTTAACACCGTGGGATTCAATGCCTCTCTTGTCAGATTCCAAAAGAACATCAGCACAAATTTCCGCATCCTCTCGGGGGATTCCGTAGCCTACAAAGGCATCAATTACGAAATCGGTTATTGTTTTCCAGTCAACTACGTTTGTCTTTGCCATTTAAAATTCCTCCATTTTATTATGCTTAAAATATTATTCCGCCAAAAACGGTTATTTAAATATACCAAAGGTCTTTTCGGCCTGTTGAAACTGCGGTAGCGCCTGCCTGAATGGCCCCTGTTACCTCTGCTTTTGTTTCTATAAGACCGCCTGCAATAACGGGAGTACCGCCCTTTGCAAAGCGATTTATTATTTTACCGATAACACCGGGCATTATTTCAATAAGGTCGGCGCTGGTATTTTCGCTCATTTCCCTCAGGCTGTCCAGTCCCTGAGAATCCAGAGCGAAAAAGCGTTGCACCGTTAAAAGGCCTGCATGCTCAGCACAGGATATAAGCTGACTGCGGGTACTGATAATACCGTCCACACCGCATTGTACAAGAAAATCAATTCCCGTGCGGTCCTTACCGATTCCCTCGGCAAGGTCAATATGAACAAACACGCATTTATTATTTTTTTTAGCCTCTTCAACACGCTGTTTTACGGTGAGAAGATTAGCCTTAAGGTAGAATATAACCTCTGCAGGAGATGCTATTGCATCTGCAAAACCACTATCCCTTACGGCGGCAATTACAGGTGTGCGTTCAAGCCTGTCAAACAATTCCTTACGCTCCATTTCAGACCCCTCTCTACAAAAAAAGATGCAAAGACAAAAGCCTCTCCCATGAGGTTTTTGTTTTTACATCTCACATACTCCTAAAATATTATAAAACAGTAAGTAAATTTTGTCAAGAGTGTAAATAGACTCAAAACGGGTTGACTAAATTCACTTTTGGGATTATAATTAGGTTAACATAATTCCTTTTTGGAGATGATTCTTTTGAAGGTTGCACTTTTTAACGATTCTTTTCCGCCCACCATTGACGGTGTGGCAAACGCTGTTAAGAATTATGCTGATATAATAACCGAAAAGTATGGTGAGGCTACGGTAGTTACCCCTAAATATCCCCACGTTATAGATAACTATCCTTATGACGTTTACAGGTATCAATCTGCAAAATTTCGCGGAAAAATGCCCTACCGTGTAGGTAATCCCTTCTCCCCTGTTACTATTCTTGAGTTAAATAAAAAGAATTTTGATATTCTTCACGTGCACTGTCCCTTTGCATCCTCGGTGTTGGCCCATCAAATGGTGCTTGGAAGAAAGAATGCTCCGCCCACGGTGTTTACATATCATACCAAATTTGATATTGATATTGATAAATTTGTAGCCAACAAGCGCTTTAATAAAATAAGTAAACAGTTTGTGCTTAATAACATAAATTATGCAAACGAGGTTTGGACAGTATCTCAGGGCGCTACAGAAAGCCTTAGAAATATTGGCTATCAGGGTGATATTGTTGTTATGCCCAACGGTACGGATTTTGAAAAAGGTCTTGCCGACCCCGTAGACGTAGCCGAGCTTGAACGTATGTTTAAAATACAAAAGGACATACCCATGTTCCTTTTCTGCGGACGAATGATTTGGTGGAAGAACATTAAGCTTATTCTTGACTCACTTAAAAATCTTGCAGATGCAGGTTATAAATTCCAGATGTTTTTCGTGGGTGACGGTATTGACCGCCCCGCAATTGAGCAATACACAAAAAATTTAGGCCTTTATGACTGTGTTGAGTTTACGGGTGCAGTTTATGATAGAAGGCGACTTCGTGCCTTCTTTACAAGGGCAGACTTGTTCCTTTTTCCCTCTACCTATGATACCTCAGGTCTTGTAGTGAAGGAGGCCGCTGCCTGCTCCACAGCTACCATCCTTGTTGAGGGTAGTTGTGCCAGCGAGGGTGTGGAGCACGGCTTCTCGGGTCTTCTATCTAAGGAGGATCCTGAGGATTTTGCCAAAAAGATAGCCGAGGCCTTAAATGCACCTGGCACCTTTAAGAACTTAGGACTTAATGCCGCAGAATATGTTTACTATTCTTGGGAGGAATCGGTAGACAAGGCTGTTAAGAGGTATGAAAAGGTAATAGAAAATCATAAATCCAAAGAATAATATTTTAGAAGCCCTGCGCCACTGCGCAGGGCTTCTTAGCTTAATTAAAATCTCCAAGGTAATCTTTATTTATTTCAAAGAGTTCCTCGCACATTTCTTTTATTTCTTCAAGGCTCAGCACAGCCGAGCAAAGGGGGTCAAGGCTTACCGCCTGTATTACCTGTTGCCTCGATTTCTTTACCCAAGCATCCACCACAAGATTTTCTATTTGCGCGGTATAGGATACCATCGGTGCTATCTGTGCAGGCAACGCGCCCTTAAACATTTTTGTGTATCCGTTCTTTTGGGCAATTACGGGTATTTCAACACAAACATCATCAGGCAGGTTTTCAATAGCGCCGTTATTTATTAGGTTGGCATTAAACTCAAAGGGTGTATTATCTCCTATTCTGGCGTTGATTATATCGGCAGCATATTCGTTGCTAAGCTTTTTATCCACAGGCTTTGAAAGAAACGCCTTTACAAGGTTTTCCTGACGATGGGGGTCGGTGCGAAGCTTTAGAGAGAAAGCATATTCACCCGGATTCCAGTTTGCGCCCTCCGGTGAGCAGTATTTTCTTATAAGGTCGGGGCGTTTTCTAAACCAGGGTGTATACTCGGAAAAATGTCCGCTTGATTCGGTAACATAATAACCAAAGGCCTTGAAAAATTCGTTTCTCACCTTTTCCTTGTTATAAAACTGTTTATCCTCAAGCTTTTCACGAAGCAAAGGATAAAGGTCTTTGCCATCTTCTGAAAGCTGGGTAAATACTGCCATATGGTTTATTCCTGCACAGGTATATTTCACCTTGCTATAATCCGCACCTACCCACTTTGAAAGCATTTCAGAGGTTATTTGCACACTGTGGCAAAGACCGGTAACGTCAACTTTTGTTAAGGTCTGCATAGCCTTACACAGCATACTCATAGGGTTGGTGTAATTAAGCATAAAGGCGTTCGGGCAAAGTCTTTCCATATCGTGGCAAATATCAAGCATAAGGGGAATGTTTCTAAGTGCCCGAAATATTCCCGAAACGCTTCGGGTATCGCCAACGTTAATATCCACACCATATTTTTTAGGTATTTCAATTTCGTGGCGCCATATATCAACGTCACCGTTAAATACGGTGCACAGCACCGCATCGGCATCCTTTAACGCTTCCTCACGGTTAAGTGTAGAGGTTATCTTAAATCCGGCATTCATTTCCTCATTTATTTTATTTATACAGAGCGTTATCCTTTCAAGATTTTCCTTATTATTATCCATAAGATATATAGCCGAGCCTGTAAGGGCCGGAAAAAGTGCCATATCCCTTATAACGCTTGTTGTAAAATGCACACTGCCTGCACCAATAAAAGCAATCTTTTTCAAAATACCATCTCCTTTTTTCTTAATTATACTTGTTTTTTTGCAAATTAGAAGTTATAATCTTGTTAAAAGCGAGAAATACCATTGATTTTTTGTCAAAAGAGGTTAACTATGTATATATACAATGGCAGCATAGATAAAAAGGCACAAAAAACAAGCCGTACCGCACAAATAGTCTCCGCAGGTACGGTGGAGCATATTGATACCGATAAAATGACCTTGCGGGAGAATGGCCGAGCCGACTGGTCGCTTTTCTACTGTAAAAGCGGTAGGGTATTTTTTGATAACACCGTGATAACTCAGGGTCAGATATGGCTTTATCCCCCTGACACCGCACAAAGGTATGTTGCATATAAAAAGGATAAGACCGTTTACCTGTTTATTCATTTTACAGGAAACAATTTAGCAAGCCTTTTTGAGGAGCTAAAAATTGCACCGCAAAAGCCTATTTTACCCGGTGCGGATTTCTCCGACGAAATTATAAAAAGAATAATTGACGTTTCGCATTTTGAGGACCCCGCTTCCCTACTAACGGGAGAATACCTGCTACTTAGGCTTCTTTCCTTTCTTGTGCCTAAAAACGAAAGGATAGAAAGCCACGATATAGGTCGGGTCACCGATTATATGGAGCATAGCTACTGCCAGCCCTACAGTGCGGCTACCTTTGCAAAAATGCTCAATATCAGCGAAAGCAGGTTCAATCATCTTTTTAAAAGCGAAACAGGACTATCGCCAAAGGCGTATTACATAAACCTGCGCATTGACAATGCCTGCCGTATGCTTGAAGCCACTAATTTAAAAATAAACGAAATCTCCGCCCGCGTGGGATACCCCGACCCGTTACATTTTGGTCAGGTGTTTAAAAAGCACAAAGGAACCTCACCCAGCAGATACAGAAAGGTATACAGATAATATTTTACCGTAATGATATGCTAATTTTTCGTATACAAATCATGGCGAAGCCTTGTATATCATCAATTCCGCAGGAATTGCATATCATCCGCAACTTGTTGCGGTATATCATCAAGCCGCAGAGATATACACGCTGGCGCGTGATGAGATACAAGGGCGGCAAGCCGCCCTTGATGATATACACCGCACTTCGTGCGGTGATGATATGCCAAGCCTGCGGCTTGGATAAAAAAAGAACGAACTTTTGGTAGACAAAAGTTCGTTCTTTTTTGGTGGAGACGGTGGGGATTGAACCCATGACCTTACGGATGCGAACCGTACGCTCTCCCAGCTGAGCTACGCCCCCAAAGCACATACATATTATCATACTTTGGGGGCAAATGCAAGTTTTTTATTTGAGGTTTATTGCGGTTTCAAGAGACAACTTCATCATCTGGGTGAAGGACTCCTGCCGCTCCTTAGATGAGGTGGACTCACCTGTTATCAGGCTATCCGACACGGTGAGTATGCAAAGTGCATTTTTATTTGCACGGGCGGCGGTCATATAGAGTGCGGCGGCCTCCATCTCGGTGGCAAGAACGCCCATTTTACCCCACAGCTTAAGGGAGGTAAGCTTGGGGTCAATATCCGCCTCATCCTTATAAAAGGTATCGGAGGACAAAATATTGCCGATATGATAATTAAGACCCTCACTTTGGGCAATATCGGCACATGTACGCAGTAGTTCATAGCTTGCAACAGGTGCAAAGGTGCCGTTTAAATGGTACTGGTTAGCAAAGGCAGAGTTTGTGCAGGCGCCCTGTGCAATAACTATATCACGCACCTTTACCTTTTCATTCATAGCCCCTGCCGAGCCCACGCGGATTATATTTTCAACGCCGAAAAAATTGTACAGCTCATAAGAATAAATACCTATAGAGGGCATACCCATTCCGCTTGCCATTACACTGACGGGCACGCCCTTGTAGTTACCCGTATAGCCTTGAACACCGCGTACGTTATTAACAAGCTTTGGGCTTTCAAGAAAATTTTCTGCAATAAATTTTGAACGCAAAGGATCCCCCGGCATAAGCACGGTTTTTGCAAAGTCAGCAGGGGTTGCGTTTATATGGGGTGTAGGATACATTTTTTCAGTCATATTATCACTCCTTAAATATATTATATAATAAATTTTCCCATTTAGCAACTGAATAATAAGGTTGACGCGGTACAGACTAATTTCAGGTGATAAAAATGGAGAAAATTTTCTATAATGGCAGTTTTCCGTTTTCTGAAACAGGCCACGATGCTTTGTATATTCGTAACGGACAAATAATTGAAAGCGGATATTTAAACACTTTAAAGACTGCTCATCCTGACTCGGTTATGATGGACCTTGAAAGATGCTTTTTGCTCCCCTGCGGCGTACCCTCGGATGATATGACCCCTGCCCATATGCTGGTTTTTGACCGAGACCCTTTTTCAAAAAAGGCTACCAATGAGGTGAATATACTGCAAATATACAAAAACGGCGAGCCAATGATAAATTCCTGAGCATTGACTTTTTACCCCTTAACTGATAATATTAGGGTGGTGATTAAAAATGCAGCTTAAAGCACTTATAAACAGAAACATTGAGATAACAAGCTATGAAAGCGTTACCTCCACCAATACCGTTGCAAAGCAGGCGGCGCCGCTGCTCCAAGATGATATGCTCATTATCTCCGCTCATCAGAGTGAGGGGCGTGGCAGACTTGGCCGAAGCTTTTATTCCCCCTACTGCGGCGGAATATATATGAGCTTATGCCTGCACACCGACCTTGAGGCTCAGCTTTTACCACTTATGACCACGGCGGCGGCTGTAGCGGTAGCCCAGACCCTTGAGGAGACTACGGGAAAGAATTTTGGCATTAAGTGGGTAAATGATATTTATCTTGAAAATAAAAAGGTATGCGGTATTCTTACCGAGGGTGTTTTTGACCCCGTTTCAGGCAAGCCCTACTGCGCCGTGGTAGGCATTGGTATAAACCTTACCGCACCTGTTGGCGGTTATCCTGAGGAGCTAAAAAACATTGCCGGCTCGGTTTTTGAGAACGAAATAACGCAGGATGCACGAAACGAAATAATTGCAGGGGTTATAAACCGCTTTTACAGCGTTTACGATAATATTTCCAACAAGCCGTTTCTTGAGGAATACCGTAGGCGCAGTATTCTTGACGGCAAGGATATTACCTTTCTTAAGGAGGGTGCTACCTGTCACGGCAGGGTTATGGGAATAGATGATGAGCTACGGCTCCTTGTTAAGGATGATACAGGCAACCTTCATCATCTTTCTTCGGGAGAGGTTACCATTGGAGGGGCAAATGAAGCTGACCACTAAACGGCTTTGCATTGCCGCCTTGCTTACGGCGCTTACCGCCGTTATATCACAAATTGCACTTCCCCTGCCCTTTTCAGGCGTTCCCGTTACCTTACAGATTTTTGCCGTTGCCCTTTGCGGTTATCTTTTAGGACCGCTGTACGGAAGTCTGGGCATTGCTTTATACATAGGCTTAGGGCTTTGCGGTGTCCCCGTTTTCACAGGATTTAATACAGGTATAGGCGCCCTTACCGGACCAACAGGTGGTTTTATTTGGGGCTTTATTATTTTAACCCTGCTTTGTGGCGTTGGATCAAGGCTTAAAAGGGTACCAAAATATATTTTAGGAATATTCGGGCTTGTGCTTTGCCATTTGTGCGGCATAACATATTACAGTTTTCTGACCAGATGCGGTTTTTTTACTGCACTTTTATCGGTAAGTCTGCCCTATGTACTTAAAGACATACTGCTAACCCTTGGTGCGGCGGAGGTTGCACAAAAAATTAAAAAGGTATTGTAACAGGTAAATTAGCAACTCCATACAATAGTTTGTAGGGAGTTGCTTTTTATGTTACTTACAGATTTATTACCCGGACACAGCGGTAAAGTTATACGCCTTTGCTGTGACGGAGCTATACGCAGGAGACTTCAGGACATAGGGATAACGCCGGGTACATACGTAACCTGTGCAATGGTAAGCCCCCTGAAGGACCCTACGGCATACCTTATTAAGGAAACACTTATTGCCATACGTAAGGAGGATGCAACGGGTGTTGTTATAGAGGAGGATAAAACGGAGAAAAACAACCTCACCGTTGCCCTTGCAGGCAATCCTAACGTTGGTAAGAGCACCGTTTTTAACACCCTTACAGGGATGAAACAGCATACAGGAAACTGGGCAGGTAAAACGGTGGGAAATGCTCAAGGCATATTTAGCTATATGGATACCACCATAAAGCTTGTGGATATTCCCGGTTGTTATTCCCTGCACGCCAACTCCTTTGAGGAGGAAATTGCACGGAATTACATCTGCTTTGGAGGCAGTGACCGTGTGGTTGTGGTTTGTGATGCTACCTGCCTTGAAAGGAATATGAATCTTGTACTGCAGACTATGGAGACGGCGGAAAACGTGATAGTTTGCATAAATCTGATGGACGAGGCCGCAAGACGTGGACTTAAAATTGATTTAAAGCAGATAGAAAAAAGTCTTGGTATTCCCGTTATCTCCACAACGGCCAGAGATAAAAAAGGAATTGACACACTTTGCAAAGCTATGGTCGCCCCCACCATTAAGAAGGAACGCTTTAGCGTTGATTACGGTGCATATGTTAACGAGGCTATAAAAATACTCACCCCTGCGCTTGAACCTCTATGCACCGCTAAAGGCATAAACGCCCGTTGGGCCGCACTAACAGTTCTTGAGGGGGATGAAAAACTGACCCTTGAGCTTGAAGGGGCACTTGGTTGCAGGCTTAAAGAGCAGGAAAATATCTGCTCTGCCACCAAAGCGGCGCAGGAATATCTTGCGGTAAACGGTTTTGATAAGCGAAGGCTTAATGACACCGTTACCGCCGCTCTATCCTCTGCTGCGGAGCAGATATGCAAAGGGGCGGTTACCGCCACAAAAGGAAGCCCCAGACGGACAGAAAGAAAAATTGACCGAATAGTTACAAGCCGTGCCTACGGCTTTCCCATAATGATAGCACTACTCGCTCTTATTTTCTGGATAACCATATGGGGAGCAAACTACCCCTCACAGCTTTTAAGCAACCTTTTATTCTTTATTGAGGATAAACTATTCCTTTTCTTTAATCACATCAATTCCCCGCCTGTTTTAACCGAAATTCTCGTCCATGGAGTATACCGCGTGACGGCCTGGATTGTTTCGGTAATGCTCCCCCCTATGGCAATATTTTTTCCTCTTTTTACCCTGCTTGAGGATTTGGGTTATCTGCCCAGAGTTGCCTTTAATCTTGACCGATGCTTTAAAGGCTGCCGCACCTGCGGAAAGCAGGCGCTTACCACCTGTATGGGCTTTGGCTGTAATGCGGTGGGAATAGTGGGTAGCAGGATAATTGATTCCAAAAGAGAACGCCTTATAGCAATGCTTACCAATAGCTTTGTGCCCTGCAATGGCCGTTTCCCCATTCTTATTACAATTATCTCCATATTTTTTATTTCTGCTACTGCAAGTGGGACATCCACCTTTTTATCTGCGCTGTTTCTTGCCGCACTTATTGCCCTTTGTATTGGAATGATGCTACTTGCCTCCCGCATCTTATCTGGTACCTTGCTTAAAGGGGAGCCCTCCTCCTTTACCCTTGAGCTTCCCCCCTACCGAAGACCACAGATAGGAAAGGTAATTATACGCTCGGTATTTGACAGAACAATTTTTGTGTTAGGCAGAGCGCTTTGTGTTGCCGCTCCTGCGGGACTGATAATATGGCTTCTTGCCAATACGCATATAAACGGTGTATCTCTATTAAGCCATTGTGCAAATTTTCTTGACCCTGCGGCAAGGCTTATAGGTCTTGACGGAATAATACTTATGGCCTTTATTCTGGGACTGCCTGCAAACGAGATAGTTGTGCCCATAATAATTATGGCGTATATGGGAACGGGCACCCTTGCGGAATATGAAAGTCTTGCCTCCCTTAAGGAGTTACTTGTTGCAAACGGTTGGACGCCCCTCACCGCACTTAACACCATACTTTTCAGTCTGTTTCATTGGCCTTGTGCTACCTCTCTTCTAAGTATAAAAAAGGAGTCCGGTAAATGGCGTTGGGTGGCTGTTGGTTTTATTTTACCCACCGTGTTCGGAATAGTGCTTTGTATGATAACCACATTTATATACAATCTTATGTATTAAAAAAACGCTCCTCACGGAGCGTTTTTTACAGTATTTCAGGTATTTCTTCAAGTTTATTAACGGTATAGGTTGCAGGATACTGTGCTATATCACCCTTAGGATTATACCAAACGGTATCGAGCCCTGCGTTTATTCCCCCTAAAATATCAGAGCTTTGAGAATCCCCAATAACCACGATTTTGCTTTTATCCTTTTCGGGGATGTTATCAAGCACAAACTGGAAATATTCGCGCTGTGGCTTTTGGTAACCCACCTCTTCAGAGACAAAGATGCCCTTTGCGTATTTCCCTATTCCTGATTTTTCTATACGCTTGTGCTGGGTCTCTGCCCTGCCATTGGTGGTATAGTAAATATTATATTGCCCACTTATGCCTTCAAGCAGCTCTATTGCGCCCTCAAGCACGAAATGCTGATTGGAAAGCTCCTGTGCATATTCCACCGACATTTTTCCTGCATCAGCCTTTATTCCAAGCTCATAAAGGAGCACCTCAAAACGGCCCTCATATATCTCGGATTTTTCAATCTCGCCGCGTTCAAACCTTTTCCAGAATCGGTCGTTTATGGCACTGTAGCGTTTAATATTTTCATCAGTAGCGGGGACAGAATTATTCTCCATAACAGTTCCCACTGCAGTATACTCGCCCAATGTGAAATCAAGCAAGGTGTTATCAATATCAAAAAGAATGGTAGTGTATTTCATTACAGTGTTTTTGCAAGCTCCTTTATATAATTGCGAAGTTCATCCTTAACCTCGGGATGGGTAAGACCTACCTGTATATTTGCCTTAAGCATACCGAATTTGTTTCCCATATCGTGGCGCTCACCGGAGAATTCAACACCTGTCATACCCTTGGTTACGGCAATTTCACGCATTGCATCGGTAAGCTGTATCTCGCCGCCTGCACCGGGAGGAGTTCTTTCAAGTATATCAAAAATCTCGCTTTCAAGGATACAACGACCAAGAATTGCATAGTTAGAAAATTTTTCACTCAGCTTTGGCTTTTCTATCATATCCGAAACATCAAAGCAGTTGCCCTCCTTATGGTCAACCTTAAGGGAGCAGTATTTCATAACCTGCTCATCACTTACGGACTTTATGCCAACAACGCTTTTTCCATACTTTTCGTAAGCATCACAAAGCTCACTTAAAGCGGGGGTTTCGCCAAAAATAACGTCGTCCCCATACAAAACGGCAAAGGGCTCATTCCCCATAAAACCACGGGCGCGGAGCACCGCATCGCCAAGACCTTTGGTTTCCTTCTGCCTTATAAAATATATATTGGCAAGATTGCATACCGCATCAAGACCTTCCAGCACATCCTCCTTGCCACCGCGCTTTCTAAGCAGGGCCTCAAGCTCAATATTATGGTCAAAATGGTCCTCAATAACGCCTTTTCCTCTATTGGTTATAATGAGAATATCGGTAATACCCGATTTAACCGCCTCTTCAACTATGTACTGAATGGCAGGCTTATCCACTATGGGGAGCATCTCCTTAGGCACCGCCTTAGATGCAGGCAGTACCCTTGTTCCCAGCCCTGCGGCAGGAATTACGGCTTTTGTTATCTTCATCTTAAAGACCTCCGAAGCCTGAGAAAAACGGTATTGCCGAAACGCCGTCAGCAACCGTGTTCACCAAAACGGCTATAATAATACCCAAGGCCAACATTCCCCCTGAGGTACCACCAACAAGACCTAAGCAGTAGGAATAATACTGTGGGTCCACCGCTGTAGCCTTATATGCGGTTATTTTTTCAACGGAATGTTTTTTATAGAAATACATTGCAAACATACCGATAAGGGCAGTGCCCGCGTAGGTCTGAACAGCATCAAGAATATCGGCAATTCCCGAAAGAAGCTTATTGAGCTTACCGTCAGGTGCCTCCTCAATATCGTGAATCTCCTCATTTGCGGTATCGGCAAAAGGATTTCCCTCTTCAAGCTCTTCAAATATTTTTGAAAAACTATCAAAGAATATTTTTCCGTTTTCGGATTGTGCGTTATATGTAAGCGCAGTCTGTGCAGCGGTAAAAACAATGCCGATTGCCATTAAAATAACGGCTATTTTATACATTTTACGGTAGAAAAACCAAATTGCACCGCCTATTATTCCACAGCAAGCGGTAAGTATTGCGGCAGGCCAGCACCAGCTCACCTTAGAGCCTGAATACTCCATTTTAGCAAATTTAGAATATATCTTTTCACCGTTATTGCCTATAAAGGTGATAAATTCAGATTTATCTATTCCGCCAACACTGTCGGGCATAAAGGGAGCGTCAGGGGCGTTGTATGTGTAATTATACTGCATATTAGGGGTCGGTACACCGTAGGGATTTTGTGGTGGTGCAGGGGGCGTTTGGGGTGCCTGCTGCTCAGGTGTATTCACTACGGGAGGCTGAACCTGCTCCTCCCCTTCAAGAGGATTTCCGCAATTTTTACAATACATATAGTGAAGCTCATTTTCGGTATTACATTCACTGCATATCTTTTTCATTTACCTTTACCTCCGTTTAAAAAAGTGAAGTTGCAATTATATACAAAATTGAAGGAACGTAGGATGATACCATAAGTCCCGCAAAGAAAAGCAAGGGATTTACGTTGCCCCTTCTGCTTCTTTCTTCCCCTGTGGCAGCTTTTTCCTCCTTCATTTCCTTTACTCCGTTTATAACGCTTTTACGGTATATTGCATCGGCAAAAAGTCCGCAAATAATATGCATAACTATTTGAAGCACCGCAGAAACACCTGCAAGAATGGTAGAAGGCAAGGAAACGTTTAGGGCCTGCTTTGCCATTTCGGCATAATATTCAAAAAGTTGTGCCGCAGTAACGCCGGTTGCATCCATAAGTATGTTAAACTCAGTAACAAAAGGCATACTGCAAAGGGAAAATATAACGGTGAGAACAAGCATAACTATACCAACGGTATACATTTTGCGGTATAAAAACCAACCCTCGGGGAAAAGGAAGGCCGCCCAGTTAAAGGATACCTTGTTTCCCATTTTTATTCGTGCAAATTTAGGGATATATCTGTGCGAATTGGAAAGCACGTAGCTTGCCGCTTCCTTAGCGGTTACCTTGTCGCCAATATCCATATCTGCAGGGGTACCGCCCAAGGGGTCAGGCATGGCGTAGCCTCGGCTTGCGGCCATATTCATATTGCCGCACTTAGGGCAACGGGGCGCATTTGCAGGGTAAAGCTCACGGCAATAAGGACACAGAATTTCGTTCTCTTCACGCTGTGCTTGTTTGGTTTCCTCTGCCTGCTTTTTCTCCTGCTCCTCCCTTTGCTTTTCCTCTACAAGCCTTTGCTGTTTTTCCCTTGAGTACTCACGCTCGGTGCCATGGTCGGCCTCCAAAGCGCAGTGACCTATAGCGTTATAGCAGTCCCTATGGTGGGGTGCACCACACACGGGGCAGAAAACTATATCGTCCTCATCAAACAGATAGGCGTGACAAACGGGACAGGAAAGTCCCTCAACCTTTAAACTCATAACACATATCCTTGGCCGCAGCAAAAACCTCGGCAAAATATTCCTTTCCGTAATTGTGAAAAGTTCCTTCCCTTATCATTCGGGAAAGCTCCGCCTCGCTTACCCAGCGTGCGGCGGCAACCTCGCTTTTTTGGAGCCTTAAGCGGTCACAGGTAATATCCGTATTTATGAACCATACGTCCACAAAGGAATTACGCCGCTTAAAGCGTTTTTTGAATTTCAGGGTAGCCTCATCGGATTTTATTCCAAGCTCCTCAAAAAGCTCACGCTGAGCCGCCACAAAGGAGCTTTCACCTGCAATTGCTGCACCACCTGTTGCGGCCCATTCGCCGGGCATAAGTCTTTTTATTTGACTTCTTTGCTGGATAAGAAATTTACCCGTGGAGGAAACTATCCATATATGCACCACAAGATGATACTCACCCGGCTTTAAAAAGGAGTGACCGCGCACTACCGTTCTGCCGGTTTTCTCACCTGCGGCATTAAAAATATCCCATTTTTCCATATATCCACCTATACGTCAGACAAGCAAAAAACAACACCACTTGCCTATTTTACATTATTCTTAAAGTAATTATACCAAACCCTTGCGGTTTTTACAATAACTTTATAATTCCATTTTGTAAACTTTTTTAAAATAAGTATTGTAAATATTATAAAATTATAGTATAATACTAAGGAACTTGCGTGGCAAGGCGTGCGAATGGGCGGGTCCTGTGCGACGGGGGGCTATGAACCATGTCAGGCGGGGAACCGAGCAGCATTAAGTAGTTTACCCTGTGCGCCGCAGTAAATCGGTTCATTCGTACACCTTGATACGCAAGTATTTGTTTTTATTTTGGAGGAAATATGAGTAATTATCAGGCTTTTTACCGTAAATACCGTCCTTCCACCTTTAGTGACGTTGTTGGACAGGAGCATATTACCGATGTGCTTCGCCGCCAGCTTGCGGCAGGTAATATTTTTCACGCCTATCTGTTCACGGGCACCCGTGGAACAGGTAAAACCACCTGCGCCAAAATTCTTGCCAAGGCGGTAAACTGTTTAAATCTTAAGGACGGTGACCCCTGCGGTGAGTGTGAGTCCTGCATAAACGTTGCCGCAGGTGAGGTAACCGATATTACCGAGATTGACGCCGCCTCCAACAACAGCGTTGACAGCATACGTGAGCTCAGGGATCAGGTAAACTTTGCCCCTGCCACCTCAAAATACAGGGTGTATATTATAGACGAGGTGCATATGCTCAGCCTCAGCGCCTTTAATGCCCTGCTTAAAACTTTGGAGGAGCCGCCTAAGCACGTTGTTTTCGTCCTTGCCACTACCGAGGTGCATAAGCTCCCTGCAACCATACTTTCCCGTTGCCAGCGCTTTGATTTCAGGCGCATTGACACCGCCGAGATATGCCGCCGCATAGGCTTTGTATGTGAAAGTGAGGGACTTGAAATCACCCCTGATGCGGCCACACTTATTGCCGCCGCGGCTGATGGCGGTATGCGTGATGCACTTTCCATTCTTGACCTTTGTGCATCAAAAAGCCGCAATATTGACGAATCGGTGGTTACTGCCGTTTGCGGCCTTACGGGAAATGAATATTTAAACGAGCTTGCCCGTTACCTGAAAGTCCGCGATGCAAGTGCGGCTTTAAGCCTTGTTGACAGGCTCTACTCCGGTGGTGTTGATATGCTCAGGCTTTCTGCCGAGCTTACGGCCTACTACCGCAACCTTATGATAATAAAAACCGTAAAGGGTGGGTCTTTCCCCATTATTTGCTCAAATACTCAGCTTGAGCAGTACAAGCAGGTGGCTGAGGATTACGAGCTGAGGGAAATACTACGTAGCCTGAGCCTTTTACAGGATAGCGCAAGCAAAATGCAAAACGGGGACAAGCGCTGTGAGCTGGAAATGCTCATTATAAAAATGTGCTCCCCCGCCCTGTGCGCTGATACCGCTTCTCTTGAACAGCGTATAGCCGACCTTGAAAAGCTCATAAAAAGCGGTGCCGCTGTTCCTGCATCCAAGGCGGCCTCGGCTCCCGTTATCACAGAAACGGCTCCTGCTGACACAGCAGTCTCCATACCTGTTATTAATATGTCTGAGCCTGAGGATGAGCCTCCCCTGCCTGAGGCACCGCCTGCAGAACAAAATGAGGTAAAAAAGGCAGTGCCCGAAGGTGATACCCTTTTTGAGCAATGGGATACCGTTATGCAGGAGCTACGCGCAACCTGTCCCCTTATTGCAGGTGTTTTAAGTGGCTCTAAAGCATACGTAAGGGATAATCTTTTACTTATTGACTGTGTTAATGAGCAGTTTTTGAGCCTTATCCGTCAGGATGCGCGGTATAAGGAATATATAAAGCGTGCCGCCCTTAACGCTACGGGCAAGACCTATAATTTAGGTCCCTACCGTAAGGCGGTGCAGGACGATAATGCAGACCCGCTGACCCGTCTTGCAAACAAGCTAAAGCAATTTGAAGTATAAGGAGATATAAAAATGAAGGTAAGAATTCCTAACCAAGGTGGCGGCGGAAATATGAACGCCATGCTTAAGCAAGCCCAGAAAATGCAGGAGGATATGGCAAATTTACAGGCCGACCTTGAGGAACGCGAGTTCAAAGGCAGTGCAGGCGGCGGTATGGTAGAGGTTACCGTAACCGGCAAGCACGAAATTGTCAGCCTTAAAATAAATCCCGACGCGGTTGACCCTGAGGACGTTGAGATGCTTGAGGATTTTGTTACACTGGCCGTTAACGAGGCGATAGGAAACGCCGTTAAAACTCAGGAAGAGGAAATGGGCGCACTCACCAGCGGACTTAATCTGCCCGGTATGTTTTAATTATGGCTTATCAGATAGTACCGCTTAACGAGCTTATAAATCAACTTGAGCATTTGCCGGGTATTGGTAAAAAAACCGCAACGCGCCTTGCTTATTATATTTTGTCACAGCCAAGTGAGTATGCAAAGCGTTTTTCCGAGGCACTTGTAAATGCACGGGAAAAGATACACTACTGTAGCTGTTGTCAGTCCTTTACCGACCTTGAGATATGTCCTATCTGCTCGGATGAGACACGAAATCGTTCTATAATTTGTGTTGTTGCCGACGCTAAGGATGTTATGGCCATTGAGCGTACCCACGAATACAACGGCCTTTATCACGTGCTTCACGGGGTAATTTCGCCCCTTGACGGCATTGGCCCCGAACAGCTTCGCATAAAGGAGCTTATGGTAAGGCTTAGTGATTCCCGCATTAAAGAGGTAATAATGGCTACCAACCCCACTGTTGAGGGTGAGGCTACCGCCAGCTACCTATCCCGTATAATAAAGCCTATGGGCATAAAAATAAGCCGCCTTGCCTACGGAATTCCCGTTGGAGGCGACCTTGAATATGCCGACGAGGTTACCCTTACAAAGGCCCTTGAAGGCAGAAATGAGATATGATATGACACAGGAAAAGATAAACCGTATAAATGAGCTTGCAAGAAAGCAGAAGGCCGAAGGCCTTACCGAGGAGGAAAGGGCTGAGCAAAAGCAGCTCAGAAAAGAATATATTGACTCCTTCCGTAAAAGCCTTGAAAGCCAGCTGAGCAATATTGAAATCCTTGAGCCTGACGGAAGTATAACCAAGGTGGAGAAAAAATGCAAATCGTAATACTTGATGCCGCAACTCTTACCTGTGGGGATATTGATTTTTCTCCCTTTGAGCAGCTTGGTGAGGTTATAATTTATGATTCTACCACGCCTGAGCAGGTTATTGACCGACTTGAAGGGAAAGAATACGTTATTCTTAACAAGGTGGTTTTGGATAGGGATATTATCTCCCGTTTGCCCAGCCTTAAATACATTGGCCTTTTTGCCACGGGATATAATAATATTGACCTTACCGCCGCAAAGGAGCATGGGGTTACGGTATGCAATGCAGGCTCCTATTCCACCGATGCGGTGGCACAGCACACCTTTGGTTATATTTTAAATCAATACACCCGTATAGCAGATTACAGCCGTTTTGTTATGGATGGAGGCTGGACCCAAAGCAAGGTCTTCTCCCCTGTTGTTTTCCCTACCGATGAGATTGCAGGCAAAACCTTAGGCATAATAGGTTACGGCAGTATAGGAAAAAAGGTTGCCAAAATAGCTGAAGCATTTGGTATGAAGGTAATTGTTCATACAAGAACCGTGCGTGAGGATGGCCACACTCAGTTTGTTTCCCTTGAGGAGCTGCTGGGTAACAGTGATATTATTTCCCTGCATTGTCCCCTTACAAAGGAAAATACAGGTATGTTTAACGCTAAGCTTTTTGCAAGATGCAAAAAGGGTGCGTATTTTATAAATACGGCCCGTGGCGGTCTTGTGGACGAACAGGCTTTGTTTGATGCTTTGGAGTCAGGACAACTTTCAGGGGCGGCGCTGGACGTAATTTCCACCGAGCCTATGCGTAAGGACTGTGTTCTGTTAAAGGCTAAAAACATTACCATAACACCACACAGTGCATGGACTCCCACCGCCACAAGACAGCGTGTTACCGATATTGCGGCAGAAAATTTAAGGTGTTTTGTTAACGGAACGCCACAAAATGTAATTGTTTAAAGGAACGGCTTGCCGTTCCTTTTTTTATTGTGTATAATATTCAGACCCTGCGTACGGACGACCATTGGTCGTCCGTATTGTAAAAAATTACCCCGAGGGATAAAGCCTTCGGGGTAATAATTTGTGGTTTCTTTATGCAGGAACGCGCTCGTAAAAATCCTTATTATCCTGGTCAAATACTCCGGTAGAGACGGATGAGGTCTGAGAAGCGCCACCCTGTGTAGTTGAGCTGTTTTGTGCCGCAGAGGAGCTACCACCGCTTGTGGCGGTAGAGGTAGCGGACGAGGTGGACGTAACGTTACTGTTATCATCCTCATCCACATTGAAATCGCCATCGGTTATGGGGGAAGAGGTTTCTGTTACGGTGGACTGAGCAGAGCTTTCGGTTACCGTAGTGTCACTTCCGCCTGTGGTAGGTGCAGAGGAGGTTTCCGAGGTAACGGGAATAAATTTGCCCTTATCGCAGCCTGCAAAAAGTGTAATTATCAGTAAAAGGCAAATAATTGCCGCTATAATTTTTTTCATAATATGATCTCCTTCATATTATATGGTAATTCGCCCCGAGGGAATAAACCTTCGGGGCGATAGATTATGGTTTTTCGCTAACAATAGGTACGGTTTATGAAAACCGAATCCTGCAAAAGTAATTTTTACATATTACTATGCATCGAGATCGTATTCGCCATCGTCCTTACCATCCAAAATGTCATTGACGGACGAAGGAATCTCTGCATTTGTAACATTAAGCAATCCTAAACGGAGGATATCAATTTCTAAAGTATTATATTCTTTTTTCATATTATTCTTCCTCCTTTACTGCTGGGTATACCAGGTATAATTGTTTTGAGCAGCTGTAGAATTATTATAAATTCCTTGTATGCTGTTTGAAGCAGTGTCGCCTGTAATTGTAAGTTCCTTACCACCAACATCAACGATAAGGTAAGGAGTTACATAATACTCTACATCCTTATTGGCATAGCTGATGTTGAATACTTTAAAGGTGTATTCAATAGTAGAACCGTTATCAGACCAAGCCTCTGCGGTAGCATCCTTTTCGGAGGAAGAAAGATGAGTATAGTTCTCACCCTCAACCTTACCGAACAACATACCACGCTTAACAATTTTTATTGTTTTGTCAGCATCAAGATACTGGTTAGTGCCATCGGTGTAGTAGTCATAAGACGATACAAAGCGGAAAGCGGTGCGCTCACTGCCATCAGCCTTCTTATAGATAACGCTGTTGTTTTCCATTATAGTGCCGGCGGTATCCTCAAGCTTTAAGCCGCTGTCGTTCTTGAACATATCATAGCCTGTAACATCAATAGGCATTTCCGCCTCGGTCCAACCGGCATAAAGAACGGTAACATCCTTACTAAACTTCATATCGGAGGGTACTGTGCAATCAGCATCCTCAAACCAGCCTGTAAACTTGTAGCCAAATTTTACGGGGTCGACAACAGTAATTGTCTCACCGATAAGGCCCTGAACAGGTGCAATATCAGTACCGCCGTCGGTGTTAAAGGAAACTTCAACGATGCTATCGCTAATATCAATGAACTGAATGTCATCAAGGAAAATCCAATGCTCATTCAAATTATCGGAATTGACGGCAACTGACTCTACAGATATTGTGCTGATTGCAATATCTGTAATATCTCCACCATCGGGAGTAGTAAAGGTTACGGTTTTGGTTACGAACTCACCTGTGTTACCCTCTGCCGAGGAGAAATCATTAACGTTAAGAAGAGTAACAAGAGTGCTGTATCCTGTGCCGTTAAATGCACCTGCGTTGGCGACAAGACTAATTTTTGCGCCGTTATCATATCCTGTGCTGTCTGCATTATTTACGGATTTATTTCCAACCACGCCATCCTTTTCGGGATTGGGGTTTAACCATTTGAACGTAAGGCTATAGGTCTTTCCTGCACGAAGGGCAAGACCTTGTGCGGTATCATTTAAACGCATATGTCTTGCACCACTATACAAAGCTACAGCCAGAACAGAGTTGTCTTCAACCCAAGCATTAGAGAACAATAAGTTTCTATAGTTAAAGACATTACCGCTTATTTGCGTGTTGTTAGCATTCATGGTGTCTTTTGATCCCACGTCACTAGTATAATCTCCATAAGTAGTAAATACATCATGGTCCTCGGCATAAGCGGTATCGGGAGGCAACACCTTTTCCAATACAATGTTATCAAGCCATACTGCGTAAGAGAGAGAAGAAATGCGCAGTCCCAGATAGTTTTCACCGTCTGCTACCATCTGGTCGGTCACGGTTATGGTTACCGTTCCCGAGCCGGAAGCATTTTTGATAGTTTCACTTACAACAGAAGCGGCAAACAGCCCATCTGATAAAACACCACGTGTATTTTCGTGACTTGACCAACTAAAGCCGCTCTTTTTAAGGGTTACGAACTTAATATGCTGATATTTTGTGCCGGCAAAGAAGTTTTGGCAATACTGACAGTTAGCGGTTTCGGTAACGTCTCTGTTCTCAACAAAATAATCGTAGCTTATATCATAGGTACCTGCGGCAAGGGGGATGAAATTAGAGCCATCGTTAAACAGCAGGTCGCGGTTATCGCCGTGGTTACAGGCAGTCTTAGAGCCGTTTATGCTGAGAATATTACCTTGAGCAGCGGCAGGCTTTTCAAGATTCAGGCCGAAGGCGCCACTACTTACGCGCAGGTTCTCAACGGTGTTGTCACCAACCTTCATACCCGCATTATTGTTATCGAAATCAAATATAATGGTGCTGGTCTCACCCTCTGCCATTGCTGTTGTTGCGGGTACAGCAAAGCAGGCGCCGATAAGCATTACAAGGGAAAGGGTAATGCTTAAAATGCTATGGAGCTTGCGGGGGAAGTTTTTCTTTCTCATAAATATAATCTCCTTTTTTTTATTTTGTGGCAGTATATATCAAATTTCATCCGGTAGTCGCGGAACGCCACATAGGGCGTTCCCTACAGAGGCAATATCATTTATATTCGTTTCGTAGGGGCGGCGCCTGTGTGCCCGCCCGTTTATTCGAAACGGCACAAGATATTCCCAACATTTATGAAAATTGATATAACACACACACAATGTTACACTATCATTCTATACCCTAAATCCGAGTTTGAAAAGTAAAGGATTTTTTAAAATTTCTTTGTAAAATTTCAACTTTGCCATCTTGCTTTTTGCAAATCTAACAAAAAAGTCGTGTTTTTTGGGTTTTTTAGACCCAAAAAAACATGATTTAATAGAACATTTGCACAAAAAGTTTTTTGAAAAATTTTTTGTCCTTTTTTTAATTGGAACCGGCAAAAAGCGGGATTTGTTTTTCCGTTTAATTTATACGGGGTTTACTGTAACGGTTGGGTCAAGACCCAACCCTACAACGAAACAATAAATTTTTATTAGTTACAATTATAATATTTATCCAATTCCCATTTAATGGGATTTTCTTTTATGTAACGAACAATTTGCGAATAAGAATCAGCATTTCTAATAACATTCTCATAATATGATTTCTGCCATACGGTAATATTCTTATCAAATTTGTGAATGCATTTCGTCACACCTGATTTATACAGTCCCATTATTGTGGACAGTGTAGGGAACGGTCTTGACCGTTCCGTTTCACCGTTGCAACCAATAACAATTATTGCGTGAATATGATTTGGCATAATAACATATTTGTCAATTCTCACATCCGGGAAATGGTTTTTTATACGCAGTAATTGTTCCTTTGCAATTCTTCCATATAGATTCAAATTATCCGGTTTTCCGAAAATACAACTCATATTATGTGAGCAAACGGTTATAAAATAATAATTCTGCGAGGCATAATCATATCCTTTTAAACGCATAGATTTCCGTTTTTGTAATTCCATACTTAATTTATCTTCCTTGTCCAGGTAGACGGAATAAAGGCAAAGAGGATAGGATAAATCTCAAGACGGCCAAGGAGCATAGCAAAGGAGAGGATAAGTTTTGAAAAGCCCGAATAGCCTGCGTAGCTGCCCATAGGACCTACGGCGCCAAGACCGGGGCCGATATTATTAAAGCAAGCAGCGGTGGCGGTAAAATTATCCTCAATACCAAAGCCTGCTTCAAAGGAAAGAAGTAGGAACACAGCAAGGAATATGACCATATAAAGGGCGAAGTAAATACCAACGCTGTTGGTGGTAACCTCATCCACTTTTTTGCCCTCCATTCTAACAGAGGCAACGGAACGGGGATGCACCATATGGAGAAGCTCACGCTTTATCATTTTAAAAAGCATCATAACACGGGAGACCTTAAGACCGCCTGCAGTGGAGCCTGCGCAGGCACCTGAGAACATAAGGATGACAAGCATGGTTTTCGACAGCATAGGCCACAGGTTGAAATCAACCGTTGAATAGCCTGTGGTAGTCATAACTGACGCCACCTGAAAAGCGGCGTTGCGCAGGGCATCACCAAAGCCCGAGTTTGCGGGCAGAATATTAAGGGTGATAATGCCTGTGGCAACGGTAAATATACCGATATAGCACCAAAGCTCACCGCTTTTAAGCACCAACTTTCCACGACGTATAAGAATAAAGTAGTAAAGGTTGAAGTTAACGCCGAAAATGAGCATAAATATTGTTATTACCCATTGGAGATACGGGCTATAACCTGCCATACTATCGGCCTTGACTCCGAAACCGCCTGTACCTGCGGTACCAAAGGCGTGAAGCAGACTTTCAAAAATAGGCATACCACCGCAAATAAGGAAAATAATCTGCACAACGGTAAGGGCTATATATATAAGGTAGAGTATTTTTGCGGTCTGGCGCACGCGGGGCACCAGCTTACCAACAACAGGGCCGGGAACCTCAGCACGCAGAATATGAATAGACCTATCACAAAGGGAGGGCACGACTGCCATAACAAACACAAGCACACCCATACCGCCTACCCAGTGGGTAAAGCTGCGCCAGAAGAGTGCGCCGTGAGAGAGGGCTTCAACATTAGTTAAAATAGAGGCACCTGTGGTAGTAAATCCGCTGACCGTTTCAAAAAAAGCATCAATATAGTTTGGTATTTCACCACTTATAGTAAAGGGCAAAGCGCCAATGGCCGACATAAGTATCCAGGCTAGGGCAACTATAACAAAGCCCTCCTTAGCGTAGATAAGCCGTGTTCCCGGACGGCTAAGATTGGTAAACAGGAAGCTTACTATCAATGCAATTCCTGCGGCGGCAAGAAAGGCCCACATAACGGTAAATTCACTGTATATTACCGAAACCACTGTTGGCAGTAAAAGAAGCAGGGCTTCAAACATTATTATGCGCCCCAGTATATAAAAAACCATTCTGCGATTCATAAAAATACCTCTATTTAAGAATATCGGACAGGTCATTAAGATGGTGGCCTGAGGCAAGTACTATTACCCTATCCCCCACCTGTATGCAGTCATCACCGGAAGGAATAACGGTTTTTCGGCCACGTATTATACCGGCTATAAGAATATTCTGCTTTATTTCCATTTCCTTAAGGGAAATACCTGCGGCGGCAAAGTCCTCACGCACGTTAAACTCCAGCGCCTCTGCCCTGCCGTCCATTATCTTATAAAGGGTTTCAACATTACTACCCATAGAATTTTCAAGAGCACGGGCACAACGCACAACTATATTAGAGGTTATATCCTTTGGAGTGATTATGCAATCAAGACCCAGTTTCCCCGCCATAGTGCACATTTCCTCACGGTTTATTTTAGAGATAACCTTGGGTACCTTCTGCATTGAGGCAAACATAGATATTATCATATTTTCCTCATCCATACCCGTAAGCGCCACAAAAGCATCAAGAGTACGAAGGCCTTCCTCTAAAAGAAGCTCCTGCTGAGCTCCGTCACCATGGATAATAACAGCTTTTGGAAGCAGGGAGCAAAGCTCGTCGCATCTTTCGGCGCGCTGCTCGATTATCTTAACGTCAATACCCGAGGCTGTGAGCATTTTAGCAAGGTAGTATGCGGTTTTACTGCCGCCAAGTATCATAACAGAGCTTGCTTGCTTTCTCAGCACTCCCAGCATTTTTAAAAGCTTGGTTATTTCGTTTGGAGAAGCTATAAGGCCTATTTTATCCCCTGCCTTAAGAACAAAATTACCTGAAGGAATAAATACCTCATCCCCACGGGTTACGGCACAAACAAGGTATGCAGCCTTATACTTTTCACGCATTTTAAATATCTGAACACCGTCAAGCTCGGTGTTATCGTCGAGACGAATTTCAATCATTTCAACATTGCGGCGAGAAAAACTTTCTACCTTAACGGCGGAGGGGAATTTTAAAATATTAAAAAGCTCCCTTGCGGTTAAAAGCTCGGGATTTATAGTTAAGGATAAATCAAGCTCCTGCCGCATAAAGCCAAGGCTTTGGTCATTATACTCAGGATTACGGATACGGGCAATGGTATACTGTGCGCCCATGCGCTTAGCGAGAAAGCAGGAAAGCATATTCATTTCATCAGAACCTGAAACCGCAACAAAAAGCTGCACCGTTTCTATGCCTGCCTCGGCAAGGGTATCGGGGTCGGCAGAGTTACCGCAAACACCCATAACATCATAAACGTTAGTGAGTTCCTCAATAACAGCAGGATTCTTATCAAGAGCAGTAACGTCGTGACCTTCTGCCACAAGGTTTTTAAGTATGGAAACGCCTATTTTTCCGCAACCTGCAACGATAATTTTCATAAAGCACATATCCTCTCGCCTAATATACAAAGATAGTTTACCACTTTTCTTAGATTATTTCAATAGGCACTTGACTTTTAAAATTCTTGTATATATAATAATGCCATAATAACCACATAGGGGATGATAAAATGATAAACGTAACTATTTGGAATGAATTTTTACATGAGAAGGACGGCAAATGCAAGGAAATATATCCTAAGGGCATACACGGAGCCATTGCGGAGTTTTTAGGAAAAGATGAGGAGCTGAGCATTCGCACTGCAACTCTGGATGACCCTGATTGCGGTATTACCGATGAATTACTTGAAAACACAGACGTTATGCTGTGGTGGGGACATATGGGTCACAACAAGGTACCTGATGAGATAGCCGCAAAGGTGAGGGATGCCGTGCTTAAGGGTATGGGACTTATTGTTTTGCACAGCGGCCACCACTCCAAGGTGTTTAAAATGCTTATGGGCACAAGCTGTAATTTAACCTGGCGCGAAAACGGAGATATGGAGCGCGTTTGGGTAACCGCACCTGCACACCCCATTGCTCAAGGCCTTGGCAGATATTTTGAGCTTGACGGTGTTGAGACCTACGGTGAGCCCTTTGGAATACCCGAGCCTGATGAGGTTGTGTTTATCGGTTGGTACTCCGGCGGTGAGGTATTCCGCTCAGGCTGTACCTTCCACAGAGGTAACGGTAAAATATTCTACTTCCAGCCCGGTCACGAATCTTTCCCTATTTTCTATAACGAAAACGTTCAGAAAATCATCCGCAACGCGGTATACTGGGCAAAGCCCGTACTGAGAATTCCTGAGCTTCAATGTCCTCATGTGGTTAAGCCCGGTGAAGAAAATAAATAAGCTTTAAGATGCAAAAACTCCCGATGACAAGCATCATCGGGAGTTTGTTTTTATTTAAAGAAGGTTATGATTCCTATTATCCAGAAGGCAAGCAAAACTATGGGGAGAATATATTTTGCATACACCTTAAGTGCCTTGGGAAATTTTATTCCCTTACCGGTATTGGTTTCCTCAAGGAAGGGTGCCCATCCCCAGCCCTTTTTGTTCCACGTGCAGAAAAGCACGTAAACAAGTGAGCCTAAGGGCAGAATATTATTACTTATAATAAAGTCCTCAAGGTCAAGCACGTTAGAGCCTGCACCGAAGGGAGTAAAGCCTGAAAGCAGGTTAAAGCCAAGCGCGCAGGGCAAGGAAAGTATAATTACCGCAATACAGTTTACGAGACAGGCCTTTTTGCGGGACCAACTAAGAGCATCCATTGCAAAGGCGATGATATTTTCAAACACCGCAACAAGGGTGGAAACTGCGGCAAATATCATAAACAGGAAGAACAGTGCGCCCCACACGTTGCCAAGGGGCATTTCCTTAAACACGTTAGGCAGGGTCTGGAAAATAAGACCGGGGCCTGCGCCGGGGTCAACACCATAGGCAAAGCAGGAGGGAATTATTATAAGACCTGCCATAAAGGCAACAAAGGTATCAAGCGAGGCAATGGATACGACCTCACTCACAAGGCGGCGGTCCTTACTGATATAGCTACCGAAGATAGCCATTGAACCCATACCTATTGAAAGGGTAAAGAAGGCCTGTCCCAAAGCGGCAAAAACAACCTCACCAATGCCGTTTTCAACCATCTTGCCGAAATCGGGAACAAGGTAATATTTAAGGCCCTCTGCAGCACCGTTAAGGGTAACGGCACGGACGGCAAGCACCGATATAATGGCAAGGAGGGCAAGCATCATAACCTTGGTTATTTTCTCAACGCCCTTTTCTAGACCTAAGGAACAGATTAGAAAGCCTATTACAGTAGCAATAACCATAAAGCCAACTACGATAAGTGGGTTATCTGTCATTTGGACAAACTGCTGTGATACCTGTTCGCTTGACATTGAGGAAGAAAAATCGCCCTTAAGCATTTTAATGAAATAGTATATCATCCAGCCTGTTACGGTGGTGTAGAACATCATAAGCAGGTAGTTACCTGCGGCACCAACGTAGCCGTAAAGATGCCACTTTGTACCCTTGGGCTCCAGCACCTTAAATGAACCTATTATACTTTTCTGACTTGCTCTGCCAACGGCAAATTCCATTGTCATTATGGGCACACCAAAAATCACAAGGAACAGGAGGTAGATGAGTATAAAGGCGGCACCGCCGTACTCACCTACAATATAGGGGAAGCGCCACACGTTACCAAGGCCTATGGCACAGCCTGCGGAAATGAGAATAAATCCCAGCCGCGAGGAAAATTTCTCTCTTTGCATTTAGAAAACTCCTTATTATTTTACATATGATAATAGGGCACAAAATTCGCCCTTAATATCTGTTTTAAGACCTGCAGGTATAAAAAACGTGTCGTACTTGCCAAAAGGAATGCCGTTTATAGTGCCTTGACCTTCAATTACAAGCAGGGCGGAAAAGCTATCCTCACGGCAGAAGGTATAAGCGCCGTTTATACGCTCCAAGGTGAAATATTCGCACCCCGTACGGTTTTTCTCACCTTCCGAAACGGGGGTAAGACTTGTAACCGACTTGGCCTTTTCAACGTGAAGCTCACGGGGCTTACCCTCCGCCCCTACCCTGCCGTAATCATAAACACGGTAGGTTACGTTGGAATTTTGTTGAACCTCGGCAATAAGCAGTCCCTTACCTATGGCGTGAATGGTGCCTGAGGGAATAAAGTAGCACTCACCCTTTTTAACGGGAACAAACTGTAAAACCTGTGTTAGGGTATTTTCCCTTATATGCCGCTCAAATTCATCCTTGGTTATTTCACCTTTAAAGCCATAGTATATTCCGGCACCCTCCTTGGCATCTAAAATATACCAAGCCTCGGTCTTTCCGTACTGCCCCTCATTTTTAAGGGCGTATTCATCACTTGGATGAACCTGAACCGAAAGGTTATCCCTTGCATCTATAAGCTTTATAAGCTGGGGGAAAAATTCAAATTTCTCTGCATTTTTACCCAGTGCCTCTTTGCCCATTTTTTCAAGTGCTGCAGATAGGCACAGTCCGTTATAGGTGCCGCCTGTAACGGTACTCTCCCCGTCCTTATGGCAGGAAAGCACCCAGGCCTCCGCCACGGAATCCATATTGGTAATGCCGTATTCTTTTTTTAGAATTTCCCCGCCCCAGATATAATCCTTAAAGGCAGGGACAAGCTTTAAAATCTCAATCATACAAACACCTCAAGCGTATACTCATTTTAACATAAATTGGAATAAAGTCAATATTAAAAAAGTCCCGCTTCAAAATGTGAAGCGGGACTTTTTCGGATATTACGACTGCAGCTGTTTAAGCTTATAAAACTCGCCTTTTTTTGCCATAAGCTCATCATAGGTGCCGTATTCAAGGCATCTGCCCTGACCCACAACTGCAATTTTATCGGCGTTTCTTATAGTGGATAATCGGTGGGCAACGATAAACGTTGTGCGGTCCTTTGTAAGGTAATCTATAGCCTTTTGTATCTCCCGCTCGGATACGCTGTCAAGGGCACTTGTTGCCTCGTCAAATATAATTACCCTTGGATTTCGTATAATGGCACGGGCAATAGAGATACGCTGCTTTTGACCTCCCGATAACTTATCACCGTGCTCACCAACGTTGGTATTAAGCCCGTCCGGTAATTTTTCTATAACACCTCTGAGGTTTGCCGCATCAATAACCTCCCATAGCCTTTTCTCAGAGATACGAGGATTGCCGTAGGTAATATTTTCTCTGATTGTACCTGAAAACAGGATGCTTTTCTGCGGAACTATAGATATAAATTTACGGTAGGTGCGAAGGTCAATATCATTAATGCTTTTTCCGTCAATAAGTATTTCACCGCCGTTTATGCGGTTAAAGCCTGTAACAAGGTTTAAAACGGTGGATTTACCTGCACCCGATTCACCAACAAGGGCTATGGTCTCACCTTTTTTTACGGTAAGTGAGAAATCCTGAAGCACGGGAGTATCCTCATCGTAATTAAAATCAACGTTTTTAAATATATATTCGCCCTCAAGCTGGGTAACCTTCTTCTTGCCCTCGTTATCCTCCACATCGTGGGCGTTGATTATCTCCCCTATGGAGTGAATGGATTCCGCCCCCTTAGAGAAAACCGGCAGAAGGGCGATAACGCTGTTAACGTAGCCCAGCAGAGTGGTAAAATATGTCTGATAAAGGGTTATATCACCAATATCGGTTATTATACCTTTATATGTAAGGAAGCCTGTAAAGAACAGACACATCATCTGGAACAGACTGAAAAGCACCCAAGTAACCGAACCGAAAAGGCTCTGCACCAAGTCAAGTCGGTAGCCGCGCTGTGCAACGTTTGTCATCTCCCCCGTAAGCTTTTTAATTTCAAGATTTTCAAGGGAATGTGCGCGAGTTACGGGAACAAGCTCTATCATATCCATAACGTCGGAGGAGGTATGCTCCATCTCCTTACGGAATTCCCTGTTCCTGTCCCGCATAGGCTTGCGGAATTTTTGAATAACAAAGGCCGCCGCAGGCACGCACACAAGAAACATCAGGAACACCGTAACGTTTTTGTTTATAACTATGGCAAGGGTAATGGACATATTAACGGCAATGGATAATGCCGTGTTGAATATCTGGGTGGAAAAGGCCTCCACCGCCTCAACGTCACGCATTACCTTGGACTGAATTTTACCCGACTGCATCTCTTTGTGGAATGATATTGATAGCTGCTGAAGCTTTCGTATCATAGCACCGCGAAGGCCTGCCTCAACGTTGCGCTTGGCAACGTTAAACAAGCTCATATGTATGGTATGTGTGAGAACATTCTGAACAATAACCACCACTGCAATAATTATATCTATTATAAAACGTGTCATAAAATTATCGGGACGCGTGGTTACAAGTGTAATGATGTCGGCCGTAATCAGGGGTGTTATCCAGGTAGGAGAGGATTTTATAATAAAAAACAGCGCCGAAAGAAAAATTCTTAAATAATCACCTTTAAAAAGGCCCAAAAAGATTTTAAAGGTCTTACCGCGGTTTTTACGGTAACACTCAATAATTTCCTTTTCGCGCTTAAGAATTTCTTTGTCGCTGAAGTGTTTGGTAACTTTCTTGTCGGTTTTACTTGACCTAACTGACATAAATATCACCTTCGATATTCTGTTTTCAAGGACTTTATACCACACCCAAAATAATATGTCAACCCCTATTTTAAAATTCGTTTAAATAAATTTTAAAATAGTAGTGAGGGTGCAAAACTGGAAGGTATCAGCAAAGCAACCATTGTTAACGGCACTGATGAGGAAAGCATATACATTGATTCTGACAAGGAATTTTCCTATACCGTGCTTGACTGTATGGGCAATACCGTGTCCCACGGAAGCATCCCATGTGGGGTAACAAAAATTGCAGCACCCAAAAGCGGTATGATAAATCTTGTGTAAAATTAAAAGCGATGCATCCTGCATCGCTTTTAATTATCTTTGGTGCGGAGAGAAATTTAAGGCATAAATCTATTGTACTTAAATAAAGTATGTGATATAATAGGTGTGCGGAGATTCCGCACACTTTTTTTTAGGAGATGCAAAAAAATGAAAAAGTTACTTTCTGTTTTGTTGGCAATTTCTCTTGTTCTTGTGTTTGCCGCCTGCGATAATAAAGGCACCGTGTCCGACACAAACGCACCTTCAGACGCTTTCGTTAAACCCGAAAATTATTCAACCGTTGTTACGGTAACAATCAATCCTCAGTTTAATCTTTATTTAAACGATGCAAATGAGGTTTTAGCAGTTGAGCCCGTTAATGACGATGCTAAAAGCGTTGCTAAAGACATTACCGCAAAGACAGGCACCCTTGAAGCAGTTATGGAAAATATAGTTACTGCAACCAATAAAGGCGGCTTTGTAAAGGATACGCAGTCTGCCACCGTTAATATTCAGGTTACCGAAATCAAGAATGCTACTATAGATACTGCGGTTATTTTGGACAAGGCCAAATCCTCTGTGGATAACAGCTTTAAGAAATTGGAAATTAAGGCTGAGGTTAAAACCTCAGTTGCAGAGGATGCAAAGGCCGAAGCTACCTCAAGTGAGCAGACGAGCTCTGCTGTTACTTCCTCCAATACATCAGAAGCTTCCTCCAATGCACAAACAAGCAAGCCTGCACATACTCACTCCTTTGCTGCTGCAAACTGTACAACACCTAAAAAATGCTCCTGCGGTGCTACCGAGGGTAAGGCTCTTGGTCATAGCTTTAAGGATGGCATTTGCTCACGTTGCTCTGCTAAGGATGCAAGCTATGTGCCCACCGCTCTCAGTAAAAAGGGCGGTACCTGGTCAGTTGAATATGTAGTCAACGGAACATATTATCACGCTGTACTTGATTTAAGAGAAATGTCTATTGGTGTCGGTAGCGGTGACCCCCTGTCCAATATGGAACCAGAAGCACAGGACGATATAAGAAAACATAAAGACGAGCCCGATTACAAAGATTCCTACATTATTTTTGAAGGTAAAGAATATTGGTCTGCAAGAGGATGTAGCACTGATATTAAGCCTATAGTAGAAAGTGGAAATACTGTTACGGTCACCTCTGCAGAAGAAAGTACTGTAACGATTGTTTTTACCAGAACAGCGGAAAACACCTTAACCGTTAAATCGGTTAGTTCGGATTTCAAAGCCATGCTGGAGGATATTCCCGTAGGCAAAACACTCACCTTTAAGGCTAACTAAATTTTACTTAATCCCTGCCTCCCTCTGACGAGGGAGGTGGATTTTTGTTAAACAAAAAGACGGAGGGAGAGACAACTTGTCAAGAATTATTTCTATTAACGATATTAACACCCCTGAGCTTGCGGTATATGCACGGCTTACCGAGGCACAGTTAAAGAAAAACCAAGATATTTTTATTGCCGAAAGCGTAAAGGTAATAGAAAACGCTCTGGATGCAGGGATAAAGCCTGTAAGCTTTCTTATGGAGCAACGGCAGATAGATGGCATTGGGAAACCGCTTCTTATGCGCTGTCCCAATATCCCTGTTTACACTGCGCCCCGTGAGGTGCTTTGCTCCCTTACAGGCTTTGAACTAACCCGCGGTGTGCTTTGTGCTATGGAAAGGCCTGAGCCAATAAGACTTGATACAGCCTTAACGGGCGCTACCCGTGTAGCCGTAATAGAGGGGCTTAGCGACGGGGCCAACGTGGGCTCGGTGTTCAGGAATGCCGCCGCCTTGGGCTTTGATGCAGTTTTGCTATATCATAACTGCAGTGAGCCGCTAAACCGCCGCACCGTAAGGGTGAGTATGGGAAGCGTATTTAAAATTCCCTGGGCGTACTTTGATAAGCCTACCTTCCCCCTGCCCCAAAATGCTGTGGAGTATTTAAAGGCTAAAGGCTTTTTAACCGCCGCGCTAGCCCTAAAAAATGACAGTATAAATATTGACGATGAAGTTTTAAGCAGCTCACAAAAACTCGCCTTGTTTTTAGGCTCCGAGGGTAGCGGCCTTGATACGCAGACCATAAACGCCTGCGATAAAACCGTGATGATACCAATGCAGCACGGTGTTGACTCGCTAAACGTTGCCGCCGCTGCGGCTATAAGCTTCTGGCAGCTTGGCAGGAAATAAATATTTTGATGTTTGTATAATTCATTTTGTACTATGCAACGCGAAATTCTTCCAGTCGAGGAAGTCAACATACGAAACAAAAGTAATATTTTAATAAGGGCTTGTGATTTTTGTATTAGTATGATATAATATGATTACCACACAAATCAAATATAGGCGTAATACGAGGGAATGTATTTTTATTTTGGTAAAAATGCATTCTCCACTTGTGCATTCCTTGTGTTATGCCAAATGATTTGTGTGGTAGCAATCAGGGGTTATGCATTTTTCGTGTGTGTGACTTCGGTTGCACACACTTTTTTAAATTTTGAGGAGGAAGTAAAAAAATGGCAAATATGTTTTCAGGAAATCAGGAAAAGAAAATACCAAAGAGTTTTAAAGATTGTTATAAAACGGATGGCATAACCCAAAATCTTTGGTTGTGGTGCGAACGATTAGAAAAATGGGGTAAAATTCTTTTTTGGATACTTATTGTAATTGGTATTGTTGACACTATAATAGCAGGAATTAATGCTCACCAATTAATTGAACAAATCGGTGCAGAAACAGTAGAAGAAATACGAGAGGCTTCTGCTGAAATGGGTATCGAAATACCAACAGTATTTGAAGCATTGGTAAATAATTTATTAAGTTGGACTTTATATTCATTTCTTGAATATTGTGCATATCATATTTTAGCATTATTAGTAGGTTCTTTAGCAACAATTGTTCAGCACACAAAAATTACAGCGAATATAACACTTTATAATTCTGCAAAAGCCGAAGGTATCACTGACGATTATGACGAAAATATAGACAACAATATTGATGATGAAAAAATTAAAAAAACAAAACCTGTCAAAAATGAAAAATTAGACACATTAGAAAAATGGAAATCTGAAGGTTTAATAACCGATGAAGAATATGAAGAAAAGAAAGCAGATTTACAAAGGGGTTAAACTATGTTAAAAAACAATAAACTTAAATTAAGTTTCTCAACAGAATCTATTCTTATATTAGTAGCATTTTTGTTTCAAATAATTCCCGATATAGTAAACAATGATTTTGGCAATATTTTAGGTGTCTTCCTTAATGTGTGTTATTATTCAGTATATTTGCTATTGTTTATTGCTTTTGGAATGTATTATACAGAAGCAAAAGGGGGTATTTTGTTTTCCATTGCATTTTTTATTAAATTTGCTTTTGTAATAGAGTCGTTTATTTTTAATTATATTGTTTATGATAATCCCATTAATGTTTTTTATTTAGTAATAGATGTTGCATGTGCTATTAGTAATATTGTATTTGTTTTATATGGATTAAATAAGATTAAAAATATGAAAATTTGCTATATTTTCATTGGTTTATTGCTATTAGACAGTTCTGTATATTTTATTGAATCTGTAATAGGTGTAATCAATTCAATTAGATATAGTTATTTTACATTTTATAATTGTGGGTGGTTATTATCTGAAATATCATATTTACTAATTCATGTTGTTGTTTTAATCGATTTACTACCATCTAAAAAGAAAAAATACATAGAAAACAAAAAAACAATAGAGGCTGCTTTAAAAACTTTAAAAGAAGATTTTGAAAACAATCTTATTACCGAAGACGAATATTTATCAAAGAAAAAAGAATATATAAACAATCTATAATAAAATGCTCGGACTTTAAGCGGTCCGAGTATTTTTTTCCTTGATTTTAAAATATTTTTCTATCATACTAAAGCTGTATTTAGATAATACGATGTAAGAGGAATTTAAAAACGGAATAAAGGAAGGAGCAATATTTTATCTTTGAAAATCACACACAAAAGAAAACATTCACATTAACCCCAAGTCATTGCGCCCCGGTGCCACTGCCTTAAAATTAAAAATCCGCCTGAATTTCTTCGGGCGGATGAAATTATAATTCTTCGGTTTTAAAGGTTGAATAATCTTCGTAGTAATAACTATGGTCGATACCTTTCATAAAAACTTCACGGTCGGTAGTTTTATCGGTTAAGGCGTTTTTTAAAATATGCTTGATTTCAATGTCTTTAATGGGACTACGCTCCATCGCAAGTAAATAATCCTCTTTATCCACAAGACTCCAATCGATAACCATATTAATTTCTTTTTTTAACATACAATCAAGCCAAATGCGTGTTGCTCTGCCATTACCTTCACGAAAGGGGTGAGCAATATTCATTTCTATATATTTTTCGATTATCTCATCAAAGGTTGATTGTGGCATTTTATCGATATTCTGAAGCGCTACCTCAAGATACATCAAAGGTGCAAAACGGAAATTGCCCTTTGCTATATTCACGGTGCGGATTTTGCCTGCAAAGTCATAAATATCTTCAAACAATGCTTTATGAATATACATAAGCGATTCGGTTTTACCCGCCTTTAAGCTATCCAAAGTGCCGCTTTCAAAAAGCTCTACAGCCTTTTTCTTACTGATTTTCTCTTCAGCTTTAGCGAGTTCAACAGAAGATTTTATACCTAATTTATTGTCAAGCATATCCTCACCTCACTTCATAAATTATATATTTATTATACCATACCGCAAAGCTTTTTACAATACATAAAAAAGTTGTTTTTTTGAGTATTTGCGGCAGGGCTTCGGGTGTATGCTCGGCATCGTTATGGAAAAGGACGATACTTCCGGGTTTCACCTTGCTTACCACCCGTTTGGTTATACTTTGGGGTGTGGCGGCATCCTTCCGTCAAGGCTATCACCATTAGATATAAAAGTAAAGTTATATTTTCACTTTATTTTTATTTGTTCATATGATATAATTCGAATAGAGTTTTATAGGGAAATTAAATTACAACTATAACACAAAGTGGCAGTTTGTCGGCAATTTATATTGATGTTAAAGGAAAACTAAAACCGTCAGAAATTAAGGTGAATAATATTATGCAAGAACAGAAAATGAGAAGTCAAAAATTTAAAATGTATATTTCAGAACCATGGAATTTTAAAAGTAGTGATGGTGATAATCTTATTTTTGTTTCTCTTAAAAAGAAGATAAATCAGGGCATTATCGTTTGTTGCACTTCATTGTTTGAAAATTCATCAAAAGAATTACTATTAACATTTAGAAGTAACAACTGTTATAATAGTTTTAATATATATCCAATATTAAATGAAAATACCTGTATGAATGATATTATCAAAAACAATACCTTTTGGATTGGGAATTTTGATGATATGGATTTTTTAAAAATCAAGCAAATCATTTATAGCATTGATGAAAAATTTTAATCGCAATAAAAAATTAGGAGACAAGGGAACGGTTCTCTGTCTTGAAAAAAATTAAGACGATGCTATTGGGCATCGTCTTTTTTGTCGATATATTGCTGTGCAATTCGATATGTTTTCCTAACGGAAAACTCGATATATTTACCTTACGGTAAATTCGATATGATATAAATCCCCCATGCCCCGCAGGGCATATCGAGTGCGTAGCACATATCGAGCGAGTAATCGCATATCGAAAATCCACATAGGGATTTATATCGATGTAAAATATCTTAGGAAGATATTTTACACTGCGTTCCATCGTGCTTTATTTCGTAATTATCTTTATAAATCAAATCGCTTATAAATACAAACTCATAACCGTCTTGCTTTAGGGCTTTGAGTATTTGCGGCAGGGCTTCGGGTGTATGCTCGGCATCGTTATGGAAAAGGACGATACTTCCGGGTTTCACCTTGCTTACCACCCGTTTGGTTATACTTTGGGGTGTGGCGGCATCCTTCCAGTCAAGAGAGTCAACGTCCCACTGGATGGTATACATTCCGGCCTTTTCCACAGTTTCTATAGTTGCGTTATTATAGTCCCCATAGGGTGGGCGAAGCAGTGTGGGAGTGACCCCTGTTATATTTGCTATTTTGTTATTGCAGGTATTTATTTCGTCCAGCATTTGCTCCTGACTTAACTGTGGCATATGCGGATGGGTATTGGAATGGTTTTGCACCTGATGGCCTGCATCGGAAAGCTGTTTTACCGATTCGGGATACTTATCCACCCAGGCACCTA
The DNA here is from genome assembly GCA_045531585.1 of Acutalibacteraceae bacterium. Lineage (GTDB taxonomy): Bacteria > Bacillota > Clostridia > Oscillospirales > Acutalibacteraceae > SIG587. Next base: position 9,730 of record JAZSEH010000031.1, on the reverse strand, counting down.
CAACAAAAAAGGTTGCAACGGCATCGTACTCGGCGAGGATATTTATAAGCTGCTCAGTATCGTCGTTACCCCAGGCGGCATCAAAGGATATTGCCACCTTCTTTTCCTCACATTCCACACAGTAAATTGGCAGCTTTCTTTCACTGCCTGCAAAGGTGGTAACGCCGCCGAATACCGCAATTATAAGGGCAAGCACGCCGCTACAAATCATTAAAAGTTGTTTTCTTGTAAAGACTAAGCATTTCATTTCTATTCCCCCTGATAAAAGGGTATGAGCAAATGCTTGTCATTTATTACGGTAAAAATAAGGGGCTGTAAAAAAATGCAGACCGCATAAAAAAGATAAAAAAGGAGATGTAAAAACACCGTTTTTTACATCTCCTTTTAATTTTACGGGGTTGGCGTTGCGCCATCCTCAATCTGTTCAAAAAGGGTTTTAGCGTGAGCCACGGTGGACTCATCGGGGATGAGCACGTAGGCCTTAAGGCTCATAGAATATGGCTTGCGTGAAGCACCTGTTCCGCTAACGGAATAGGTTGTTATATTCCATTTTCTGCCACTGCTAAGCTGGTCCTTAACAAGGCTTGCTATAGTCTCATAGGGAATATTGGTTTCAAAGCTGTTTGAAAGGCTGTTCAGTACACCCGAATAGTTTTTAAGAAGTGCAGGAGAAAGCATTTTATCAACAACGCCCTTTATAACCTCCATTTGGTGCTTACCTCTGGTGCCGTCACCACCCGGTACGTTATGGCGTTCTCTTGCGAAATGCAAGGCAACCTCACCATCCATATCATTATATCCTTTGCTTATCTGATAGGTATCAGCGGCCTTAAAATTATAAAAAGAATATGCTTTTATGCCGCCTAAGGCATCAATAATATCCTTAAATCCATCAAAATTAACACGGAAATAATAATCTATATCAATATCATACAGCATTGCAAGGGTATCCTTACTTACGTTAATACCATAGATACCCGCGTGGGTAAGCTTATCTGGAATACCGTTGGATATAGAAAGGGGCACGTAATAATCTCTTGGCGTGGAGACAAGGAGTATCTGCCCTGTTTTGGTATTTACGGTGGCAAGGATATTAACGTCACTTCTGCTGCGCCTTGCTATACTTCCAAAACAATCAATACCGCTGATATAAATGGTGAAGGTATCGTCATCGGGAGGTGGAGCCTGCGCTCCCGAGGAAGAATTATGCTCAATTTTTACACTGTATAGCTCTCTTATATCCTTGGCGTAGTCCTCCAGCTCTTTTGTTTCATCAAGAAGCTCAAGGAAGCTTTTATTAAGGATAAAGGCATTTATCTGCTTTGTAACGAAAAGGCCCTCAAACAGTTCGGATATGCCTGATAATTCAATAGTTTTTATTGTAACTCCAAGCTCATTATTTATCTTTTCCACCGCAATATTTGTAGCATCGCGGTCAAGCACCTCCAGAATACCAAAGGTATAGTCCTTAGCATCTGCAAGGGTGATAGCTTTATCATCCTCATGTACGTAGACGCCTATTTCGGCAAACTCAACCTCAGGAGTGGTTATATTGTCAAGGGAGGCGGCACCCGTACCGATATAATATGCACCAAGGATTTGTATGGTTATAAAAAGAGCGGCCAGAACACAGCCGATTATAAACCGAGCCTTATATTTATAATTTAGTGTAAGCAGGAAAACGCCCACTGCACAAAGGGCAAGTACGGCTATGCATACCCACATAATTGTACTTGTAAGCAGTCCTGTGCTTGCAACTATATAAAGAAACACACAATTTATAATCAGACTAAGTAACGTAATTGCCGCTCCCGGCAAAATGCTTTTTAAAACGGGTTTCATTTTATGACCTTCCAATTTGTTTTTTATGCATATCAAGCGTTTTTAAAAGCGCTTTCATTCTATATATGCTTTCTCCGCTTGCTTCATCGCTAAAGTTCGTCTCACTTTTAGCGTTTTTTCGTTTTTCATCCGCAGACAAAAATTCAAACCATCTTTTCACCCAATAAAAGGGTAATAGCACCGGCCTTTTTTCCAAAATCGGGTATTTTAGTCGCATAAGGCTATAGGGCATAAAAATGCGATACATTATAAACGTAAATTTGTTTGAATACCTGGTACGGTTAAGTAAAACTGCATTCCCGGTAGAGCCAAAAACGCCGCCGTTTAAAATAAACTCAGCCATTTCGGCGAGTGCTCCCTGTGCCTCTTCCCCTGCAATCCAGATGCGGGCAAGGCTTTCGCAGTGCTGTGCAAAGGCAAGCAAGCCTGCCTCAGCAAGCATTTGCTCATACTCCAGACTGTTTATTTCCTGATTTTGCATAAGCAGCCACAGGTCTATAAAAAAGCGTATTCCGCAACCACCGAACAGAAAATGCTTGGACATATGAGCAATATGATAAAAGCGGAACATTTCGTTGCTCATTAAATAGTTATGGTTGGTATCCGCCTCGGGTGTGGCGGAATCCCATACATGGGAAAGCACGGCACTTACCCTATCGTCAGTCTCAATAAGCCTAAAATGAAGCTCTATTCCAATCTTTGCCGCCGACACAAAAAGCATATCGTGGCTGCCCTCTTGTAGCTTGATATATCCGTTTTCTGCAAGTATTCTTTCGGCAGAGCCTATGTCCCTCACCAGCACGTCAATATCACAGCTGCTGCGCATCCAGCGCTCGGGGTAGTAGCTTCGCATAACCGAGCCCTTAAGAAGAATAAAATCAATACTATTTTTCTCAAAAAGCTTTGATATATTTATAATATCGTAGTTTCTTCTTTCATCGGTTATAACGGTGCGAAAAAGGGATTGCTCAGCCTTTTTTGCAAAATCACTCTGCTTATTCAGCAGTCCATTTTTAAGTAAGGCGGCGATTATAAGGTGGTCAAGGCTGTGTTTTCGTGAAAACTTTATAAGCTCCTTTGCTTGCTGCTCGCTTATGGTTATGTCTTTAATACAGTCATTAGAGTTTACACCCATTTCCTGACGGATAAGGGTCAAAAACAAATCGTATAGCTCGCTGTTTTCCACGCAAATCACCTGCCTTTATCTCATTTGTTCTATTATCCATTTGGCACACATTTGTGAAGCATTATCAGTTAATACAGTACCTATTTTTTCAAAAAATGAATTCAAATGGATTAAATACTTTTCATCATCAAAATTTAATATATTGTCTATAAGCTCATCATTGCTTTGTGACAGTGGATATGGATATTCTTTCACGGGATAATAAAAATTTCTGTCATTCTTGTAATTCTCAAGATCCAACGCAAATCTGAATACCGGTTTCTTTGCTAAACTGAATTCATAATTAACAGATGAATAATCACCTATCAAAACATCCGACACGGCTATAAGCTCCTGCATATCAGAGTAATAAGTGGCATTGAAAATCCTGATGTTATCGTATTTCAACTGTTCAAACTTATCGGCCACATTAGGATGCAGATGAACAAATACAACAAATTCTCCTCCAAAACGCTTCTGACAGGCATCAATAAGTTTGGAATAATCTAAATCATAAACATCAAAATTGTGATCTTTTCTGAATGTTGGTGCATAAAGTATTGCTTTTTTATTCTGTTGTACACCAAAATACGAAAAGACCTTTTCCTTTATTTCTGCTTTGTCCTTTTTCAGTATTACATCATATCTTGGATAACCAACCTCCAAAACTTCGCCGTTATACCAAAAAGCGCGTAAATACAACTCAGTCATAAATCGACTGTCTGAAATCATTATATCGGTGTGCTTTGCGTCCATTTTTGCAACGCGGACATAATATTTACCCAGCACCTCTTCTACGTCCATCTCGCAGCGCTTCTGCGCTCCTCCGCCGTGCCAGGTCTGCATATATTTTTGACCACGCTTTTTTATGCAAAATCCCTTTCTGCAATTATCCAGCCAGACTTTTGCAGTAGATAAATGATAAATACTCTTAAATGAATCATATTTGCAAGCCTCAATCCCTTGAGGAAGAGTTTTAGCTTCCGTTTCATTTTTCACAAGCCATATTATTCGTATATCACTTTTATTTTTCAACAGTTCATCCACTATATACTTCGCATTATCGCCGTACCCACGACCATAATAACTAACAACGACAAGTTTGTTTTTAGAAATTGGAATACAAATACAAATTAACCAAATAAGTAATTCAGTTGCACTTTTTATTAAATGTAAAAACTTCTTCCACATTAAATTTTCCCTCGTTTTCTGTATTTGATTACAACGGAAATTCTGTATATTAAAACAACGCATTCTGAAATGCTGGTTGCAACACCTAATGTTACAGCATTTAATGTGTTTGTAAAATACAACACAAGCAATATAAGTATGTGCATAGCTGTGGCAACAAAAATAGAATAATTTGCATATTTATTCAGTCCCATTGCGCCAAGGACAGGAAAACCGAAAATATAATTTGGGAAAATAACTACCGCTATAGGAATCATTGCGCGCAGAATTGGTGCAACATCCGCGTATTCAGCTCCGAAAAACCAAACACAAAGAGGTTTAGCCCATATAAAAACTATTGTGCAGGCTATTATAATCAAAGGCTCAATAATAAGCAGTATTTTTTTTACAAGCTTGAAATCCCTGTTCCTTACCATATAAGGATACAAACTGTCGGTTATGGGTGCAACTCCACTTTTAGCAGTGGATATGAGTTTATCTGCAGATGAGTAATATCCTGCTGTTGCGCTTCCAAAAACAAAATCCAAAATCACGGTATTTGTTACTGTATAAACTGTAGTTGCAATACGTGAAAGAAAAAATATCGCTGAGGTTTTAAAGCTTCTAAGCAGATCTCCTATATTAAATCGTACAAATTTAATATTAAGTTTAAAATACAAATGCGCATATACAAACAGTAATGCCACAGAATTACCTATAATATTAAGTACAGGTATGATAAAATAATCTTCCGGTTTTTTCACAAAAACAAAAACCATCGCGGCAAAAAACACCTTGATTGCAACGGTTCTTATTGTGACAGCCTCCATTTTTTCAAGACCGCGATAAAGATAATCGGGAATCAAAGAACCCAGCGCAGTTGCAATAAAGGTGAGCAAAAAGAAAACTTTGCTATCCTTCCACTGCTCAATTATTCCACATAAGACAAACAACACAAGGAACGAAATTAACGCCAGTATAATTTTATCCGCGGTAATTGAGGTAAAGATTTTGGAAAGTTTTTTCTTGTCGTCGCGGTTTAAGGAAACCTCCTCAGTAGCGGATAAAAGAAAACCGAAATCTATCACAAGCTGAAAATATGTCATAACTGCGGTAGCAACGCTAAGTATACCGTATTTTTCAGGTAGTAAGACCCTCGTCTGATAAGGTACAAGAATAAAACTTATTAAATATGTCGAAAAAGTTAAAATATACAGCATTACTGTATTTTTAAACAATGACCCCTTCTTTTTCAATTATCTAAACCTTCTTATTTATGTTTATTTGCTATACGAAAATACAATTCCCACAACCTATTAACCGTTTAATATCTTTTTAATTTTCGAAATAACACTTTCTTGCAATTTGGGTTCTATCTCACAGGTTTCCCATTTGATTTTAGGCGTAAGATAGCTTTCTGATGATAACATAATATTAAACAAACAAGGCTTATCATTTGTTATCCAATCGGAATATTCGTCAAGCATATCATAACTGTTTAGCGTAAACGCCTTTATGCCATAAGCCTCGGAGATTTTTTGGAAATCAGGAACAGAATATCCGCTGCTGACCGTTGTTTGCGCATATCTGTCGTTATGATTTGTGTGTTGTGTTTCACTTATTTTTCCTAATACTTTATTATTTAATATAAAAATTTTAATCGGCAACGCTTCACGCTTAACAGTTTCCAATTCTTGAATGTTCATTTGAAAACCGCCATCTCCCGTAATACAATATGTAATCGCATTACCTGCGGAAATCGAAGCTCCTATAGCATAAGGCAGGCCGCAGCCCATTGTACCATATCCGCCACCAATTAAAATTCTGCCGTCATTTCCCTTTAATTTTAAAGACTGGGCAGCCCAACACTGATTTTGCCCTACATCAACTGATATTATTGGATTTTCGGGCAATAACGATGATATTTTTTCAATAGCAAGGTTTCCTTCCGTTTTGTCGTATTTTTCAAGCAAATTTTTAGCTTCTAAACACGTATTTTTCCATTTTGTGTAATCGGGGATATCTTCATTCAAAAGCATAGATATAAATTCTTTTACATCGATCTGATACTTATCCTCGTCTTTTTTTATGTTGCGACTTAATTCGTATTGATCGATATCCACCCTTATTAAATGAGCTTTAGGTGCAAAATTTTCGTTATACCTACCTACTTGTCTCAGTCCCAGTCGGGCACCAACAGAAATAATCAAATCACATTCGTTTAAAATCATATTTGCTATTCTGTTCCCGTGAGTTCCTATAAAGCCTATATGATTTTCGTCTTGAACCAAGTCCACAGCCATCATAGTGGTCAAAACTGGCATATTTGTTTTTTTTACAAACTCAAACAACAATTTTTCTGCCCCTGAAGTTCTGACACCATTACCTACAAGTAATATCGGCTTGCTGTATATTGAGCGGAAAATCAATAATAACGCCCCCTCTCCGTCCAAGTAAAGCAATATTATAAGCACGATTAATTATATCGGCAAAGCCTTCGCTGCTGTTTGCGCTCACTGAATATTTTGTTATATTTCTGGTTATTGAAACTAAATCCATTTCCTGAAAACCGTTTTGCCTGATCCCGGAAAAACCCTTCATCTCGTTTGTCGGTACATTGCCGCAAATTCCCATTAACGGAATACTGTCAAACCAAGCATCCGCCAAACCCCCAAGAGCATTAATTGCACCGGGACCGGATGTTGTAAAATATACGCCTAATCTACCGCTTGCCCTTGCATATCCGTTTGCGGCTAATGCGCAGCCCTGCTCATTATAGCAAACATGCACCTTTATTTCGTCTTTGCGCAAATATAACGCATCCATAAAAGGAACTATATATCCTCCTGCATAACCGAAAATATCAGTCACACCATTGCAGATTAAAAAATCGACTAAATATTCTGAACAATTCAATTTAGTATTCTCCTTTTAAAATTCCTTCAACATTCTGCTTTCTTACAATAATGTGTGTCCCTGACTTATACGCCTTTTGGGCCGCATTTAAAACAACCTTTGCAAAATCATAAGGTTCCAATAATGTGGACTGATCTTCGTTTGGATATAATCCTTTTCTCATTTTTGTTCTTGTTCTTGCAGGAGAAATGCACACAGCGTAAATTCCGTCCTCTGCCCAACATTTTGTTGCCATTAAAACTGCTGCTTTAGTGGCACAATATTCACTCCATGTTGCATGTATTTCTACCGCCGCGGCAGAACCAATATTGATTATTTCAAGATTTTTATTGTGTCTTAATCCGATCTCTGCACAATAAAACACACCTGAAAGATTGATATCAATATGTTTTTTTGTGATATTCAGGTCGGCATTTTTGATTGATTGAGGCACTACATACCCTGCATTGTTTATAAGAATATCAGGTTTATAATTGCCTATAACTTTTTCTAAACTTTCAATATTAGTAACATCCATTTCACTTTTGGATGGTGCATAGACCTCAAAATCATTGAGCAACAACAAACTTTTTATTGCTTGCGCTATATCCCCGCCACCACCGGTAATCAAAACCCTTTTTTTCATATGTTTTTTCCCTCATGCAAAGAATTATAAATAGACTCAATTATGTTTAAATCACCTGGATAGGTCACCTTAAATAAGTTTGTTGACGTTTCAATAAAATGAGGTTTTATGCCAAAGAATTCAAACATTATTCTTGTTTCGTCTGTCATATCTGTGAATTTCCCACTTTTATATGCCTCTAATAACAATTTAAAATCAAACGCCTGAGGAGTTAATAAATCATATAGTTCTTCACGGTTGATATATTCTCCGTTCCTATATATAACTGTATTAACCAACGGTCTTACAAAGGTACTTGAAGGAAACTGATCATATAGTAACTGCAAGATCTGCTCCTTAGTAACCATTGGACGTGCCGCCTCTAAAATTATCACACGGTCTATATCTTCAGGCAATGCCAACAAACCGTTTAAAACCGATTCTGTCCTTGTGGCGCCACCTTCGATATCCTTGCCTACTGCTACAATTTGATGTTCGCCAATGACCTCTAAAGCTGTTTCGTAAGCATATCTCCATAGCGGTTTGCCATGAAAAATCACATCCTGTTTCGCACCGTTATAGCGAGTTCCTTTTCCTGCCGCGAGTATGACTGCACCAAATTTCATAAAATCACCCACATTTAAGCTAAATAAGAATTTTATAAATCACATTAGATATCATAATACAGCTTCGGTGTATCGCCATCAAAACGAGAACCGATTTCACCTGCAAGAATAATACCTATTGCTTTTTCCATAATTACTCCTCGTATTTTTTAGGTTTAAAAAGTTTCAATGCGCACTTCGGTGAAATGCTAATCAGTATACCATACATCTTGCTGAATATTGAATATCTACTAAAGCAATATCCGAAAATATGCGGTTTTATCTTATTTACAAGGAAATTTATTGTTTTTTCATCATCAAAACCGCAGATGCTTATTTTACGCATAAAGGCTATGGCATTTCGCACCGAATGAACAACTGCATATTTTCTGTATTCGGGATATTTGTTTTCAAGAAAGCTAATCAGCTTGTCCGAAACGGTAAAATAGTCAAGCTGATTGTTTTTAAAGCATGCCTTGGTTATGCTTTCGGGATTATATCTATAGTAGTATTTTGCCGTATTGATATGTACTATTTGATTTGATATATCAAACAACTTATAAGTTGTTGCATAGTCCTCATACAAAAAGCCTTCGGGGTATCGTATCTCACTGAAAAGCTTAATTTTATAGAGTTTAGCACAGGCGGAGGTGCAAAATTTCCGTTCAAGCAAAATTTCTTTTAATGCCTGCATTGAAGAATATGTTTTCACTTTAAAATCATTGTCCTCATCAAGGGGAAGTTTGCTTTTAAAATTACAAACGCTTATATCACTTTGGGTATTATGCAAAGCGATATACAACTGCTCTATCATATCATCAGCAATATAATCATCACTGTCTATAAATGTTACATATTCGGCTGTACAAATATCAATTCCTGCGTTTCTTGCCGAGGAAAGACCACCGTTAGGTTTGTGAATAACCTTTATGCGGTTATCCTTTTTTGCATATTCATCGCAAATAATACCGCTATTGTCGGTAGACCCATCATCTACAAGGATTATTTCAATGTCTTTATAGGTCTGAGCAATAACGCTTTCAACACATTCAGGAAGGTACTGCGCTACGTTGTAGACGGGTATCACTACTGATATCAGCGGGTAGTTCATTAAAATCATCTCCTGTGAAAATTATAGCAACAACGAAAACTATCCAGAAAACGCGTTAGGATTGGCTATCAAGGGTACAGCCGGCAACGGCAAGCCCTATTACCGACAGCATTCCGCAAATATTATTGTTTTTTCGGGCAATACTAAAGCCTTTTATGAACATTTTTATCATAATGAAAATAGGTTGGTGAAAAAGCGCAAATGCGCTTTTTCACGGACAAATTAACAATTGTCCGTGAAATTATATAAATAATTTCACCTAATTCATTGCAATGATGTCGGTGTAAATAATCAGAGATTATTTACATAAAACCGCT
>JAZSEH010000028.1:0-11545 GCA_045531585.1 Acutalibacteraceae bacterium | reverse complement strand
CAAATGGAGGATTTTGTTTTGTTCATCGGTTAACCTCTTTTGAACCACGCGACTATCGCGTGGTTTTCGTTATACAAAAAGATAGCAATCCGCAACAAATTATGGTATAATAAATAAAATCTCATTTGGAGGTGTGAAATGGCAAAGAAAAAGGCAAAGTGGCTTAAATTCCGCCACAGGGTTGTACGAAATCTTGCATATCCGGTGCTCTACCCCTATGCACGAATCAGATACGGTGTTGAGATTACAAAATTCAAGGAACAGGAAAAAAGGCCCTATCTTATAGTTCTTAATCACCAGACCCCATTTGACCAATTCTTTGTTGGCATGGCCTTTAAGGGACCTATTTACTACGTTGCCACAGAGGATATTTTCTCCCTTGGTTGGATATCAAACCTTATACGCTACATAGTTGCCCCTATTCCCATAAGAAAGCAGACTACCGACGTTAAGGCGGTTATGACCTGCCTTCGTGTAGCTAAGGAGGGCGGCACCATTGCCCTTGCTCCTGAGGGCAACCGTACCTACAGCGGTAAAACGGAATATATGAACCCTGCCATTGCACCCCTTGCCAAAAAGCTTGGACTGCCAATAGCTATTTTCCGAATTGAGGGTGGTTACGGGGCCGAGCCCAGATGGAGTGACGTTATAAGAAAGGGTAAAATGCGCGCCTACGTTTCCGAAATAATAAAGCCTGAGGAGTACTGCGCTCTTTCCGATGATGAGCTTTATGAGCGCATAAAAACAGGTCTTTTTGTGGACGAGGCTAAGGCCGACAACGAATATCCCCACAAGAAAAGTGCCGAGTATCTGGAAAGGGCGGTATACGTTTGCCCCTTCTGCGGTCTTTCGGAATTTGAAAGCGAAAAGGATATTGTGCACTGCAAGAAATGCGGCAGCAAAATAAGATACACCGCAAAAAAAGAGTTGAAAGGCATTAACTGTGATTTCCCTTTCCCCTTTGTTTCAGGCTGGTATGATTATCAGATGGATTTTGTAAACAAGCTTGACCTTAAAGATTTTATAGATACTCCATTGTACGTTGACCACGCTCAGGTGCGTGAGGTTATTGTGTTTAAGAATAAAAACCTGCTTTTTGACGATGCACAAATTTCGCTGTTTGGCGACCACATCTGCATAAATGAAACTATATATCCTTTTGAGGGTATTTCTGCCGTTACGGTGCTTGGAAAAAACAAGCTTAACCTTTATTTAGGTGATACGGTGTATCAGTTTAAAGGTGATAAACGCTTTAACGCCCTTAAATACGTTCATATTTTTTACAGGTACAAAAATATTTGTGCCGGTAAAGAGGAAACCTTTTTGGGTATATAAAAAAACTGTCCGACTATGTCGGACAGTTTTTTACTTTTCAATAATGCCAAGCCTGCTATGGAATTTTTCTCCACTTAATACGGCTTCCTTTATCTCCTCAGCAAAACGACCGGTGGGAGTAAAGGAATCAATATTTTCCCGTCTTGCATCCCAACGGAATATGTATTTTAAAATATCAAAGCCCTCATATCCGTCAATAGCGGTAAATCTGTTACGGAACTTTACCATATTTGAAGCAGGGCCGCAATATTTTTCATAGGTATCATCAATCAGCCAGGAGTAGCAGGTGAAATAGCGGTACCGGTACTCAGGATAGTATTTTGCAAAAAACTCCTTCGCCTGCTCAAAGGCCGCATCACAAGCCTCAGGGGTGAGGGGACCTTCGGCAGGGATATGGACCCCTATACACCGCTCACCCTTCTTTATACCGTGCTGTGGGTAATCCTTATTAAACTTCCCAAAATCAAACTGAAGTCTGCCAAGCTTAAAAAGACGAGCGCTTAAATGGTCGCTTATCCAGCCCATAAGGTCAAGTCCGATTTTGCCGTTCATATCATACCACACGTCGGTCCAACGTACGATATCATAGGCGGTATCAAGGAATATTTCCTCAGGTATACCCTTTTGCTCATAGAGCTTTTTCATATCCTCAAGGAGATAGAGGCTATAAAGCAGGTTATAGGGGCAGTTCTCGGTGCTTGAGGCAATATCCTCAAGCTTTATATCGGGTTTAAGCTCCGCCGAGCTTAGCAGCTGCTCAAACTCCCCGTCATACTCCTTTTTAAAGCCTAACTTATAATACCATTTTCTGATAATTTCCTTCATTAGTCAAAAACCTTTCTGGGAGTTCCGCGGTCAAAGCGAATGGTCCAGGACTGCAGTTTATAACGGGCAGAAAGATACTCGTCCTTTAACTCGGGTGAATGTACCCAGCCCTTGTATGTGCAGTTTTTAACCCTCTGGAACTGGTCAAGGTCAATCTGCCAAGGACTCGGGGCAATGGTTACGGTATTCTCTCCGCAAAGCACATCCATTGCACCGCGGAGCCAATCTGCAGGACCGATAGTCTTTTCACCAACAGTTATTTTTTCGGGCAAGAAGCCATCTTTTATCTGATAGGAGCCCTCAACTATTTCATCCCGTGTCAGGGTAATGCTTTCCTTTATGGCGTAGGGCTCATACAAGAATCCGTAAACGTCCTTACAAATATGCTCCTTTTTACCCTGCAAAAGGTCACGGCAAGCATACATAATATCGGTAAGGCAGTAGGAATCGGGCATGGTTACGGGGAAAAGCTCCTCCTTAATCTGACTGCGCAGATAAGGAATATTGTGTTTCTTTATTCTACGCACACCGCCGTTATGCTTCAGCGCAAGCTCGGAGTAGGTGGTAAAGCGGAAGCGGTCAGGGTCACTCTTTAGAAGCTCCAACAGATAATCAAAGTTTTCGTAGAAGCGTTCAACATCCTCAGGGGTATGACGAAGGCTTTCCTTCCAATCCTCAGGCTTAGTGTTAACTCCCTTAAAGTTGATTTCATCCCAGAACTCTTTAAGATATGCCATTTGAGGATGGTGCCAGAAAACAAACAGGTCTTTATTCTCTGTTATTTCATAAAGTTTTTCCTTTATTTCTTCCTTCGTCATAGTGAACAAATTGTCCTCAAGGCCCCAGTTGTAATCGGTACACAGCATATTACAAAAATGTATGGGGCGTGAGCGTTTCTTGTCAACAAGATAATCACCGTCATAAACGGGAATACCAAGTTTTGCATAACCGTAATGCGCCACATAAGAGGTAGACCACCCGGGAGGACAGGCCGAAGGAATAAAATCCTTTTCAAACATTGCTTTAAGAATTTCTATTGCTTTGCCTTCTCTTCTTAAAAATTCCTCCAAAGCATCGTCGAAGCTTTCAAGGTCGGTGTATTCACAAATGGTGGGGTGGTGGGAATGGTCAAAGGAATGTGTTGTTATTTCATGTTGCTTTAAGGCTTCAATAGCATCCTGTCTTTCCCATTGCTCAAGGGCCATAGCAAGGCGAGCAACCACGTTAAAGCAGCCCACAACACCGTGCTTATTTAAAAGCTGAGTGCAACGTATAACAGCATCCGCACTTTCCTTATGTACGTAATCCTCTGTATCAAAGCTAAAAACAATATCGGTCATATTTTAAAAACCCCTTTGCTTTTTCCTGAATTTAGTATATAATAAAAGTGATTTCATATCAAGCACAAATTAAATGCGCAATTTTTCGCACCTATATTATACCAAAGGAATGATAAATCTTGTCAAATTTCTGGGATTTCGGCGTTTGGGGCACCTTTAATATTGTTGCAATACTGCTTCTTAGCCTGCTTGCGGCAAATATTATAAAAAACTCCATAAAATTTTTAAGGGCTTCTCTTATACCCACCTCCGTACTGGCAGGCGGTATGCTGCTTATTGTATCGGCAATATATAAGCTTATAACGGGAGAAGTAATGTTTGATACCGCCTTTTTCGGTGGCAGTGGTATGGCTAAAATGGAAATAATTACCTACCACGCTTTGGCCCTTGGCTTTATTGCCTCCACCCTTAAAAGCACAAAGAACAAAATGACCAAGGAGCGCACGGTAGAGATATTTAACACCGGTGTTACCACCGTTTCCACCTACCTGCTCCAGGCCGTTATTGGTTTTGGTATAACCATAATTGCCACCCTTGTTATTAAGGATTTCTTTGCCGCCGCAGGCATACTGCTCCCCTTTGGCTACGGTCAGGGAACAGGTCAGGCGCTAAATTACGGCACCATCTATGAAAACGACTTTGGCTTTTCAGGCGGCAAAAGCTTTGGTCTTACCATTGCGGCCTTAGGCTTTTTAAGTGCCAGCATAGGCGGCGTTATTCATCTTAACATAATGAAGCGTAAACGCAAGATAAAAACCTTAGACGGTGACGAGGGCTCCGTTGTGGCAGAGGAAATTCAGGACAGTGATGAAATACCAATGCAGGGCAGTCTTGATAAAATAACCGTACAGATAGCCCTTATTGCAGGCGCTTACTTTGTGACCCATATTTTACTGTATCTGCTGGGCCTGATTTTACCGGGAATGAAGTCGGTAATATACGGTTTTAACTTCCTTATAGGTGTTTTTGCCGCCGTGCTTATGAAAGGGCTTTTCAATTTCCTGCATAAAAAGAAAATTATAAAGAAAAAGTATGCTAATAATTTTCTGCTTACCCGTTGCAGTAACTTTTTCTTTGACGTTATGGTGGTTTCGGGCATTGCGGCAATTCAGCTTGACGTGCTTAAAAAATATTGGGGAATAATGCTTGTTTTAGGTGTTGTCGGTCTTGTTATCACCTACGCATATAACTACCTTGTTGCAAAAACTCTATTTAAAGATTATAGCGAAGAGCAGTTCCTGATGATGTTCGGAATGCTTACGGGAACTGCCAGCACGGGAATAATCTTACTCCGTGAAATTGACGGTGACTTTAAAACCCCTGCGGCAGATAATATGGTATACCAGAACTTCCCTGCCATTGTTTTCGGTTTCCCCCTTATGTTCCTTGCAACGTTAGCACCTGTGAAGCCATATTTAACCCTTATAATATTGCTTTTATTCTTTATTGTAATGAATATAATTTTATTCAGGTCTAAAATATTTAAAAAGAAAAAATAATTTTAAAACCGCAGTAAACTCACGTTTACTGCGGTTTTCTATATGCTGTGCTTTGAAAGATTCCCAAAGAAATCTACAGTGTAAATATTGTTTTCCTCTATCAGCGGTTTTACAAGAGACGGGCCCTTTAATACTATTTTCTTTTTAAGTCTTGCTGTGTCAATATCGTAAAAATAAACTACACCGTCCATTCCCGTAAACACAAGGGTATCCCCCATTATTACGGGACTGCTTTCTACCATTTGCACCTCACCCTCATTAAATATATAAGGCACGGTAAAAAGCCTTGCGTGACCTGTAGGGTAAAGGCGTATAAGCTCCAAGGTGTTTTTATCAAAGGCGGCAACGCCTTTAGTTGCAGTGGGGAAGAAAATTGTATCACCGAGTATGGCAGGAGCACCCACTGTTTTAAGCTGAAAGGGTGTCTTATTCCGCCTTATTATCTCACCTGTTTTTATATCAAGTGCGCCTATTTCCGACTCACTGCAGGTATAAATAATTCCCTTTTCAATAGTGGGATTGGAGTTTCTGTGCCATACAAGTATATCCTTTTTCACCCAAAGCTGTTTTCCTGTTTTTGCATCCACACAGTTAAGGGAATACCACTGATTACCCACAACTATACAGTCATTCTCGGTATTGTAAACAGGCTTTGCCGAACTTATACAGCCTCCGGGAGAAAACCAATTCCACAGCTCCTCACCGGTAATAATGTCAAAGGCAAAAAGCTCCTTATTTGTTCCCGTGTATACCATATTGTTGGCGGTTAGCACGGGAGACCGTGTAAAATCGGTGCCTCTAAGCTTTAAATGCTTTTTCCATATTTCCTTACCGCTTTGGGCATTTAAACAGTACAAATTACCCTGAGCATCAAGGGCATATATCCTGCCTTGGTATATTGAAACGTCACTTCTCACGCCGCCCTCGGTTTCAAAAAACCACACTATATCCCCTGTTTTTGCGTTTATTCTGTAAACACCGCTCCTTGAAGGCAGGGCATCACGCATAGTGGCGGCTATTATATCCCCTTCAAACAGCTGTAGCTCGGAAAATTCACAATTTCCCCAAAGCTTAGTTGTAAAAAGAGGTTTATCGGCTTTGTTTTCCTCAAGACCGTTATAGGTCATAAACGACTTTATGTTCTCACCAATAGTTATTGTGCGAAGGCCTGCGGCAGAGGAATCTATACCGCCGCAATCGGGACAGGTCGTGCTTATGTTATGTACACCGTCCTCAATAAAGTGGTAGCTTGTATGAATATGCCCGAATATCCAGGCTATAAGGTTGCATTTTTTAAGGTTAACCGAATAATCCTTTTCCTTTGAGTTAAAGGTGTAATCTATTGGGGGCTTATCGTGGGACAGCATAATTACCTTTTTATCCTGAGCTAAGGTCTTTATATCGTTATCAAGCCATAAAAGCTGCTGTTTCATAGTGTAGCCCGATGGAAACTCTCCACCCCAAATGGAGAGTACGATAAAATGCACGTCGGAATAATCAAAAGAGTACCAAACGGGGCCGTAAAGTTGCTCGTAAATCTGTTCGCCGTAGTCACCTGCGCAGGTATCGTGATTACCAAGCACGTAGCGTACGGGGCAGCCGATAGTTTCTCTGTTCATAAGCTCTTTATGGCGGCGCAGTCCCCCTTCACGGCAGATGTCACCTGTATGCACCATAAAGGAAACCTGTGAGGCCTTGGCACATTCTCTTGCAAAGGGTATCCAGGGAACGTTTTCCCTTTTATCTATCTCGGTATCGGAGGTATGGAGAATAGAGAACTCTCCTTCACCCGTAACGGGAATAATGTAAAAATCATACTGCCCCTCGGTGCCGCCGGTATAATGAAACCAATCGTCGTGGTTTTCTGTGAGCAGCTGAACGCTTACCGTGTTGGAGCTTTTCCAACCGCACAGGGTGTATTTTCCCTCTTTATCGGTAAAAGCTATATTTCTGCCGTCACACACGGGAACACCCTGCATTGGCTTGCCTGTGATTTTATTAAAAACTGTTCCGTTATACATCTTTCTCCCTGCCTTTTCACCAAAATTATATCACGCAAAAAGAAAGGATACAATGCTTAAATGTTTTGTAGCAATGTATCCTTATTACTGAAAAATATTAAAGCTGTGAAGTGAAAAGCCTTGCACGTCGGGTTATCTCCTCATAATCCCCTGCAAATATCGCCTTTTTATCCGCAATGGCGGTGGCAACGCCAATGCCCTTTGCTCCTGCGGCAAAATAGTCCTTCATATTCTCGTGGTTAACGCCACCAACTGCAAGAAATTTAATATGTGAAAGGGGTACCGCCAGCGCCTTAAGATAGGAAAGCTTAACCTCGGAATTAGGGAAAAGCTTTGCAAAATCTGCGCCGAAGCGGTGTGCATTTGCCGCCTCGCTTGGGGTGAATACACCGGGCATAGATACCATTCCAAGCTCTCGGGTCTTCTTTATAACCTGCTCATAGCAATCGGGAGAAATAATAAATTCCGCTCCTGCTTCGTAGGCAAGCTCAACCTGTTTCTCGGTCATAACGGTACCTGCGCCGATTCTCATTTTGCCCTGAAAACGCTCCTTAAGGGCACGGATATTGGCTGCAGTTTCCTCATCACTCACAGCCCCCGTTTGATCAAAGGTTACCTCAACAAGCCTTATGCCACCCTTTTCCATAGCGTCAACCGATTCAATCAGCTGCTGGGTTGTAAAACCGCGCATAATAACAATTATTTTGTTTTTTTCAACGTCCCTTATAATTTCGTCTCTGTTTAACATAATCATTCTCCTAAAAGCATTTTTAAGACTTCATTTAATGAGCTTCGCATCGAAGCGTCGTCCTTGCTGTCAAAAACAAAGAACCTATCAACCGCGCCGGCCTCTTTAAGCTGGTACGGGGGTGAATAGTTGATTTTCTTAACGTACTCGTCCCAATTTTCAAGCTTTAAAGTATCCCTGTCCGAGGCCCGTTTTTTCATCCTTTCATAGCAAACCGACACAGGCGCCGTAACCCAAATAAGCAAAAGCTCTGCGCCGTTTTGGTTAGCTTTCTCTTTAAGCTTTTTCATATACTCAGTATCCCGAACCTCTTTTCCAAAAGGTGCGTTAAGGATAACCTTGTCCTCAAACTGAAGTGTTGAAAAAGCAATATTAAGAATTGTAGAATATTCAGCACTGCGAATATTTTCCTTGTAAAAGCTTCCGTCCATATCAAGCTCCTGCCCTGCGGCCGCAAAGCCTGCGCGGACAATATCACAAAGGTCATCCTTATCAAGATAAACTATATGCTTTAATGCTTTTGCTATCATTTTGGAAACGTAGGTTTTTCCGCAAGCAGGAGGTGAAGCAACAAGAATAAGCTGTTTTTTCATACAATACTCACATCCTTTTAAATACGTATAAATTATACCGTTTCAGGCACACATTATCAAATGTAAGCCCCTTGTGTGCGACATTTGTTATTCTAACTCCCTACCGAACATATTCAGAATCTCCTGCATCATTTCCAAATTGACTTCACTGTATAGGGCATGGTCAACACTGTTGCAAAATTCGGCCGACTCCTCCCGGGTAAGCTCCCTGTCGTATTCCTTCTTCAATCGTTTCAGGTCCCTTTCCACCTTCTCCTGATAGGCAACGGCTCGCGGAGAGTGTAAAATGGTATTATGTCCTGCCTGGGAATCAGTACCAACATAATAAATCACGTTGGTTTTTCGAAGCTCATCCCTATGGGAAATAACAGACTGATAACCGAAGCTGATAACGAAATCACGATTGCCGTGGGCGATATAGACGGGTATATCGGTACTGTTTATACCCTTTACGGCATTGTACTTTGTATAGTCTTTGAATAACAGCTTTTGGTACGTATTCAAAAACTCCTCAGGAAAATCAAATTTCAACATATCCGAGAAAGGAGCCATATATTGTTCTCCCTTTTCCGCAAGCAGCGTATAGCCGCTATTAAACGGAGCTACAGCAGCGCATCCGCGAATATTTTTGTGGATAGAAAGCACCGACGTTACCGCATAGCCTCCCCAGGAATGTCCAAACAGGAATAACGGATATTTGGATAAGTGTTTATCATTTTCTATGTAGGTCAATGCATGGTCCAAATTCACCAAGGGCGTGCACATTCCCACTGTGGAATCACCTTCGGATGCATAGGTGCCTTGACAATCGTAGCTAAACACGGCATATCCGTTACGCACAAAGTACTCAATGAATGGGATGTAATCATCCGCACCGGCGTGCATACCGTGGCAAACCACAACCATACCCTTTGCGTCGGGACAAGGATAAAAATAGCCTTGTAGCTTCCACCGTCCGCTTGGAAAGAAAAAAGTGGTCCGCGGCAGTCTTTTCTCCACGCGGCTATAATCAAATTCACCGAATATCGTGTTAATATCCTTTTTTTCATATCTTTTGAAGAAGGAATCGTATGCGGCCTTCGCTCCAAGAATTTTACCCGCTTGCAGACCTGTACGCAGTGCGATTCCTGCAAGCATTTTTGCGTTGTCTATCAAACGTCCGCCCGGCTCATTATTTTCCAATTTGCAAGCTCCTTTATACAGAATTTCATCAAACCATTTCGGTGCAGATAATATCTGCTTACCCTTTCAGTTTAGCATATATTTTCGGTTTTTTCAACGAAAAGTATGCGAAAGATTTTCACTAATACATTCCCTAAAACCGCAGGTTTAATGTGATAATGAAAATAGGTTGGTGAAAAAGCGCAAATTAAATTCATAGCCATAAATCAATACTAAGCCTTATATGTAATCCGACGAAAATACGGTGATTACATACCAATCCTTCGGATTGGATAAAAAAATACAAGTCTTTTGACTTGTATTTTTTTGCAAGTTGCACCGATTTAGATGTCATTTTTTTAATAAAAGATAGTATTATTAAGAAAAAGTCGGAAAATGCTTTCTTTTGTCGAAAAGGTGTGGTATAATAATTAAATGTTGTGGAAAAACATATTAACCTACAGGAGAGCAATGAAATATGGCGGATAAATCTTGTTACAATTTAAGCCTCTCGCAAGATGTGGCATACCTGCAATGCAGGTACAGTTTATATAAAAGAGTGATCAACATCCTTTCCTCCATCACCATTGATGAAGAAGTGGATTTCGAGCTTATGGATCAGGCTTTCAAACTTCTGGTTAAACGAAATGACTGCCTCAGAATCAGGTTCTTCAAAAAGAAGGGAAATCTGATGCAGTACTTTGGTGATTCCGAAAAGAATATCAAGAAGGTGCCTGTTTTGTCCTTTGAAACCAAAGAACAGCAAGATGCCTTTATCGATAAGGTTAGAAAGAAGCCCGTTGACTATATGCACGGCGTTGTCATCGAACCATATTTTATTCATACCTATGACAATCGTTATATGGTGTTTTTCAAGATTTGTCATCTGGTTACTGACCTTTATGGAATCAACGTCTTGTATACCGATCTTATAAACGTGTATAATGCTCTGAAGAAGGGCGAATCGTTGCCTCCCGCCCCTGAAAGTTTTGAGGAGATTATCAGAAAGGATATTGAAAAGAGCTCCAAGGGCAATTTGGAGGAGAAACACTTGGAGTACTTCACCAATCTGCTCACCGATAATCCCGAGCCATTCTATGCAGGTATTCACGGCCCCAATAATCCCATTTGGCAGAAGCAACTCAAAAAACACCATCGGAGTATGCCTATTTTCCTTGTCCGTAACAACACTCAGACCTACCGTCACACGATTGACAAGGATTTGGTAGAAAAGGTGCTGACCTACTGTCAGAACAATCAATGCTCACCTGCGAATTTGCTTTTCTACGCAAACTCTATAGCATTGGCTAGGCTAAACGGAAACCGGAAAAACATAATTCCCGTAGGTCTTTATAATTGCCGCAATTCCGCACAGGAAAAGCACTGTGCAGGCCCTAAGGTACAAAGTGCCGCTTGTTATACCAAGATTGATTACTCCCTTTCCTTTGAGGATAATCTGAAGGCATTCTCAACTGCACAGATTGGTCTTTACAGACATGTCAAGTTTAAAGATAGAGATTTTGAGGCCTTAATGCACAACATCTATCGTTCTTCGCCTCTTCTGATCTACTATTCAATTGCCTACTCACTCATACCTATTGATATGCCCGAGGGTGTGGAGTTTAGTTTGTATACCAACGGTAATTGCGCTCTTCCTGCCTATGTCATTCAGGTTTTGAATAACAAGACCAAAGAAATTGATATGGCTTACGATGTGCAGACCAAAATTACCAGTGAAGAGGATGTCAGCAACTTCCATACCTACTATCTGAATGTACTAAAGCAGGTACTTGACGATCCCGGTATCAAGGTTGCAGATATTCAGCTTTCGCTGTAATGACATATTTTCAAAAATCATTAATATATAAACAGCGCCCTAAACGGAGACACTTCGTAAAGAAGTGTCCTCCGTTTTTCTATGTAAAAGAAAATGACACTTTCAAATTTTGAAAGTGTCATAGTGGGTTACATACTTTGAGAAAGGTAAATACTTGCCGAAAATAGGCAAATGTTTTTCGGTGCG
>JAZSEH010000020.1:0-34269 GCA_045531585.1 Acutalibacteraceae bacterium | reverse complement strand
AAGCGTTCGTTTTCTTTGCGAAGTTTTCTGAGTTCCGCATCTTCTGAACGCTGATGACCTTTTCCGACAAAGGCTTCTTCTCCGTGGGTTTCGTACTCATCAATCCATCGGTAGAGCATTATCTTGTTAATGCCCATCTTGTCTGCTACTACGGCATGCTTGATTCCATCTTTTAAGACTAATTCACACGCTTTGACTTTAAATTCTTTGCTGAAAGTTCGTTTCATAGTGAACACCTCTCTGAATGTATTTTACCATTCACTCTTCGTTGTGTCCACTTTTACTATACAACTTTCCCGCAATACTTATTACCTCTTATCTATTACTTATTACTTCCCAAAAATCCCGCCCACTTTGAACTGCCCCAATTTGTACGGACAGTACAAAAAGAACCCCTATGGTATTAAAAATTGAAATTTAAGCAACGAACTGACATCGCTTTTCGAGTGGTGTCAGTTTTGTTTTAAGTTGGATGCGCTGATGATTGTAGAAATGTATGTACTCACCTATGAGGAGGCGAGCCTCCTCATAGGTCTGGAGTTTTGTGCGATAAATACATTCGGTTTTAAGAATTGAAAAGAAATTTTCTGCTAAAGCATTGTCGTATGGATTACCACGTCTTGACATTGATGGTGTAATGCCGTATGATTGAGTTAGCTTAAAATATGCTGTGGATGTATATTGAAAGCCTTGGTCACTGTGGAGCTGCAACTCTGCAGTGACCTTCTCTTTTTTCTTTGCTTCTTTGATTGTGCTTAATACAAGATTTATGTTTTGTTCAGTTCCGGTCTTGTAGGCAACAATACTGTTGTCGTACAAATCTCTAATGACCGATAGATACAAAATGCCCTGCTTCGTGTGTATGTATGAAATATCTGTAACCCATTTTTGATTTGGTCTTTCAGCAGAGAAATCTCTGTTTAGCAAATTAGGATATTTGTGTAGATAATCTCCATAATTACGATATTTCTTTCGTCTGATTGCTGATAACAAACCATATTTCTGCATAACTCTTAGTACTGTCTTAGGATTACGATAAATACCGTTTCTTTCAAGCCATATATGTACCCTACGGTATCCGTAGGTTTTACCGCACTCGTTTTGACATTCTCTTATTTTCTCCGCTAACGGTAAATCCCTTGCAGGTATATCCATTCTTTTAACATAGTCATAATATCCACTTCGTGATACCTTGAAGAATCTACACATTTCACTTATGGAATATTTATCTTTGTGACGATAGATTACCATATATTTTACGCTTGTCCTCACTTCCTTTCGGTGAGCGAGAGAAAATCCCGCATTAGTTCATTTTCCATTTCTAACGATTTGATTTTTGCTTCTTCGCGAGCAAGGATATATTTCAGTTCGGCAACCTTATCTTGTTCACTAACAACGTACTCTTTTGGCGGTCTACCTTTGCGTTTTAATGCTATTCCTGCTGCGAGCTTTCGTTGATTCGCATTGTGCCGACAGAAAAAGTTATGTATTTGGTCTTTAGTGAATCCAAATTTTTCTCCAATTTCTCGTTTGGTATATCCTTGTTCTTTTAGTTCTAATATATATCTCTCATATTCTTTAATATGTCGATAACTTCTTGGCATAAAAATTCCTCCTATGGTAGTTGTTTTTATTCTACCATAGGAGGATTCTTTTTTCTATTGTCCGTTTTTACTGGACTTGTTCACTTTCGTGAACGGGATTTTTGGGCGTTTAGAACTTTATGACACGAATGAAAAGAGCCTGAAAACTGAGGATTTTTTCGTTCTTTTTATTTAATTCTTAAAATTAACTACTTTTCTCACATTTTCTGAATTATTATCTATATACTCTATGTAAATCTCCGTTTCATTTAAGAAAACTAGTTTTTCACAAGTTGCCATAGAAAAATTCAAGTCCAAATCATTTGAATACCCCGAACTTTCGAAAAATCCTTTTATATAAAGTTTTGGCTTTTCTTCAGGTTTAAAGTAAGCGATATAGTATTCTTTTGTTTTAGTGTTTATGTAATCCGCGTATATGCTAAACGGGTTAAATTCTTCAGATATAGTTTTATCGTATACATTGAAATATTTCACAGAAAAAGCGTTCGTTCCAAATCCTAAATGAAGTTTAAGAACACCCTCGCCTTTATCCTCAATTCGAGGTGCGGTTCCCGTTTTAATATCTTCAACCAATATATCATTTCCACTTGTTATTCTATATCTATATTTTTGTAAGTCTTCCTCATATATTTGGTAAAAGGGTGTTTGTATAATATATTTGCTTGTATCAATATCACTTTGTGAATTTTCAACGGGCAAATCATTTTCGCTGTTAGTCTCATTATTCGTACCACACGCAGAAAAAGATAAAATCAAAATTACAGATATAATAAGCAAATAAATTCTTTTCATATCATCACCGCCCTTAAGTGTATTATAGCATAAAAGCGGAAAAGTGGCAAGGGATAATGATATATCGCTACGCGATATGATATACGACTTGCGTCGTATGATATATTTGCGTTGCAAATATGATATAATATCCGTTCCTTCATATGCGAAGCATATATCATCCACCGCAGGTGGATATCATACTAAAGGTATATCACCCGTTCCGTAAGGAACGGATATCATTGAAAAAAGGTAATTATAAATTGTCCCGTAATACCTGTGCCATCACGCAACCATTCGGGATAAAGGACTGTGCGAATTGCAAATAATAAATTATTATAGTTTAAAGAAGTTTCGTTTTAGTTTGTTGCTAAAATTATCACTCACCGTAAGTATCATAAAGTGTTTGATTATTGTTTATACTGGAAGTCCTAAAGATTTATTATCTGATTTGTAATCGGTATTTTTATTTTCAGAAACAAATGGTAAAGTGTTTGCGGTATTTTTGATTATCATTGCCACTTGCTCAGCGCATAGTTTAATGCCCTCATCGGTGAGATGAATGGTGTCCTGCGAAATATAACGGTAAACGTCGGTCGAAACCAAGTTGTGCAAATCATTTATAATAACACCCTTTTCACGAAGTTTGGGAACAATTATTTGGTTATAGCGTTCAATTAGCTTATTGCTATCATACTGATTTTCAGGTCTCACGGGAGTTGTGGTTGCAAAAATAACCTTATCGTATTTATTTAATAATATATCAGCTATTCTTAATATATTACTAATATATTCTTCCTCGCTAGAAAAAGCGCCATCGCCGAAAAGATTGCAAATATCCCAAAGCCCATTATTCCAATGAACGATATTTGTGCCTTCCATTTGTTCTTTCCAATCAAATATTCCGCGAAGGGTATATTTTGCAAAACGACAATTTTCTTCCGGCTGAAAAACCTCAAAATCACTGCCAAGAAGCTCAGGTACCATCTTGCCGTATCCTATCGCGCGAATAGAATCCCCAAGCAATGTAACTTTAATCATAAGTTATCCCTCCTTAAATATGGGTTTTGTGTTGATAAAATTATATAGATAATTGATGTGAACTTCTTTTTTTGTTCGTCTTATAGGTGTATTATAGCATAAAAGCGGTGAAAAATCAATGCGAAGCATTGTATATCATCAATTCCGAAGGAATTGCATATCATCAAAACTTTAGTTTTGTATATCATCAAGCCGACAGAAATGCACACCTAAAGGTGTGATGATATACGCCTTCGGCGATGATATGCACGACTGCGTCGTGATGATATACCAAGCCTGTCGGCTTGGATAAAAAAATCCTCGTTCCGAAGAACGAGGATTTTTTGGTGCCGCTGACCGGACTTGAACCGGTACGTTGTCGCCAACGAGGGATTTTAAGTCCCTTGTGTCTGCCTATTCCACCACAGCGGCGAATACCGAATAATATTATATTTTAAAGTAGGCTTTATGTCAAGTATTTTTTAGAAAATAAAGTTGCCCAAACTGCTAATTTGACATTTTAATTTTTTTAGTATATACTTACCTTAAGGAGGAATATTATGGATGCTTTAGCTTTTATTTTGCTTATTTGCATATTTATTATTTTCGTTCTGGTTTTGAGGAAACTTAAAAAAGGTCTTTATATTTCCATTATATGGCTTGCTTTATCTACGTTTCTTGTATCAAAATTCTTTTTTGATGCATTTTTGCTTCCCCTTATTCCCAATAACGATGGGATACCCGTAACAGGAATTATGCGATTGTTTATGTTAAATGACAACGTGAATTTAAGCATTAACACAGGAATAGCTACCTCGCTATTATTTCTGCTTGCTTGTTCGGCGCTTTTTATTTTCAGTTTATTAAAATTTATTAAGAGTAAATAAGAAATCACCCCGATGCATCAGCATCGGGGTGAAAAATTTTAGTCCCCGCATTGTAGGGCCCGGAAGGGACTTGCAATGAGAGGACTAAAACATTATTTATTTGAGATTACATTAACTCAATAATAGCCATTTCAGCAGCATCACCGCGACGAGGACCGGTCTTTATAATACGGCAGTAACCGCCGTTACGGTCAGCGTACTTAGGAGCGATTTCGTTGTAAAGCTTATTTACAACATCCTCCTTAGTGATGAATGCCATAGCCTGACGCTTACTGTGCAGGCTGCTATCCTTAGCGAGTGTAATATACTTCTCTGCCATTGAACGAACTTCCTTAGCGCGGGTAACGGTAGTTTCTATTTTGCCATTTTCAAGCAAAAAGGTTACCATTGCTCTGAGCATAGCAGTTCTATGATCGCTGGTTCTTCCAAGCTTTCTTGTTCCGGGCATTGATGTTCACTCCTTACTGGTGATTATTCTTCTTCACTGCTGAGGGTAAAGCCAAAAGACTGAAGCTTTGCTATAACCTCTTCAAGTGATTTGCGGCCAAGGTTTCTAACCTTCATCATATCCTCTTCGGTCTTATTGATAAGGTCCTCAACCGTGTTGATGCCTGCTCTCTTTAAGCAGTTAAAGCTACGAACGGAAAGGTCAAGCTCCTCAATAGTCATATCAAGAACCTTTTCCTTATCGTTTTTGGCAACATCCGCCATAAAGCTTTCGCCTTCGCTTACACCCTCGGTAAGATTAAGGAACAACTCAAAGTGCTCCATAAGAATCTTAGCGGAAAGGGATACAGCCTCGTTAGCCATAATGGAACCGTTGGTCCAAACCTCTAAGGTGAGGCGGCCCTTGTCGGTTACGTGGCCTACACGGGTATTGTCCACAGAAAAGTTTGCCTTAACTACAGGTGTGTAGATGGAGTCAATCGGAATAACACCGATAACTGCCTGTGCAGGCTTATTCTGGTCAGCCGGTACATAACCTCTGCCACGGTCAACGGTCATCTCCATATTGAGCTTTGCACCGTTATCCAGGGTGGCAATATAAAGGTCGGGGTTAAGAATTTCAACTTCTGAATCGGACTTAATTGATGCGCCTGTAACAACACAGGGACCCTCAGCCTCGATATAGATACGCTTATCCTGAGCATCTGTATGAAGCTTGGGAATTAAGCCTTTAAGGTTAAGGATGATTTCGGTTACATCCTCCTTAACACCGGGGATTGTAGAAAATTCGTGTACAACACCATCAATCTTAACGGTGGTTACAGCTGCGCCGGGAAGAGTGGAGAGAAGAACTCTGCGCATACTGTTACCCAGTGTGGTTGCATAACCGCGCTCAAGGGGTTCCATAACGAATTTTCCATATGTGCCGTCAGCCGATAAATCCAGCGTTTCAATTCTGGGCTTTTCAATCTCTATCATTTAAAAGCTCCATTTCTCCGCACAATAATTTTGATTATCCCAATATACAGTACGGATGATATTGGGAAGGTTTTTGTGTTCTTATTACTTAGAGTAGAACTCAACGATGAGCTGCTCTTCAACGGGAGCGTCGATCTGATCGCGCTCAGGCAGTGCAACTACCTTTGCTTCGAGCTTCTCACGGTCTACGTCCATCCACTGAGGAACGGGCTTAGAAGCATTTGCCTCAAGCACAGCCTTAATCTTTTCGCTGCCCTTGCTCTTCTCACAGATAGCAACAACGTCACCTGCGCGAAGGAGGTAGGAAGCGATGTCAACACGGCTGCCGTTTACCTCGAAATGACCGTGGCCAACAAGCTG
Source organism: Acutalibacteraceae bacterium (assembly GCA_045531585.1). Taxonomy (GTDB): domain Bacteria; phylum Bacillota; class Clostridia; order Oscillospirales; family Acutalibacteraceae; genus SIG587. The sequence continues at coordinate 28,202 of JAZSEH010000020.1, read as the reverse complement.
TCTTGCTTCGGCTCTGGAAGAAGCGAAGCCAACACGATAAACAACGTTATCAAGACGGCTCTCAAGGATTCTTAACAGGTTTTCACCTGTAACACCCTGCTTTCTTTCAGCCATTTCAAAATAGTGATGGAACTGACCTTCCTGAACACCGTAGAAACGTCTTGCTTTTTGCTTTGCGCGAAGCTGCAAGCCGTATTCGGATGATTTCTTTCTGCCCTGACCATGCTGACCGGGTGCGTACTCACGGACAGCAATAGAGCATTTTTCGGAATAGCAGCGTTCGCCCTTTAAGAACAGTTTCTGTCCCTCGCGGCGGCACAGTCTGCATACTGCTCCGGTATATCTAGCCATTTAATACACCTCCAAATTTTCGGTTATACACGTCTTCTCTTAGGAGGACGGCAACCGTTGTGCGGGATAGGGGTAACGTCTTTAATCATAGTTACCTCAAGTCCTGCCGACTGTAAGGCACGGATAGCAGCCTCACGTCCGGCACCCGGACCTTTAACATATACTTCTACGGTTTTCAGACCATGCTCCATAGCAGCCTTAGCTGCGGTCTCTGCTGCACTCTGTGCGGCAAAGGGAGTGGATTTTCTGGAACCTCTAAATCCGAGCTCACCGGCAGATGCCCAAGAAAGGACGTTGCCCTGTACATCGGAAATAGTTACGATGGTATTGTTGAAGGTTGACTGGATATGGGCAGCACCACGTTCGATATTTTTCTTTTCACGACGTCTGCGAGTAGCAGTTTTAGCCTTTGTAGTAGCCATATTATCTTCCTCCTACTTATTTCTTCTTGTTAGCTATGGTCTTCTTGGGACCCTTACGGGTACGGGCATTGGTCTTGGAACGCTGTCCCCTTACCGGAAGGCCCTTGCGATGACGAAGACCGCGATAGCTGCCAATTTCAATAAGTCTTTTGATATCAAATGCAACGGTACGACGACGGTCACCTTCAACCTGAAGGTTATGGTCAATGTACTCACGCAGCTTTGAAATATCTTCCTCGGTTAAATCCTTAACGCGGGTATCAGGATTGATACCGGTATCAGCAAGGATTTTTTTGGATGTTGTAAGACCGATACCGAAGATGTAAGTGAGTCCGATTTCAACTCTCTTCTCATTCGGAAGGTCAACACCGGCAATACGTGCCATTAGGAATGCACCTCCATTATACTGATGCGCAAGGCTTAACCTTGGCGCTGCTTGTGCTTAGGATTCTCACAGATAACCATGATACGTCCCTTGCGCTTGATTACTTTGCATTTTTCGCAAATCTTTTTAACAGAAGGTCTGACTTTCATTTGGATTTTACCTCCTAAAAATTTCTCCCTGTTCTATTTAGAACGCCAGGTAATGCGTCCCTTAGACAGGTCGTAGGGTGACATTTCAACCGTTACCTTATCGCCGGGAAGGATGCGTATGAAGTTCATACGCAGCTTTCCTGAGATATGGGCAAGAATGATATGTCCGCCCTGGATTTCTACCTTAAACATTGCGTTTGGCATCGCTTCAACTACGGTACCCTCAAGTTCTATCATATCTTCTTTAGACATAAGATTTCCTCCTTTGGTTTGGCTGCCGCATATTCATTTAATGCGCGGCGTAAAGAGTTATTGCCTGATATCCGGTCCATATTAAGACAGTCCTCAGTGATAATTACGTGCTTTTTGTTTTTAAACTTCGGCCGATTAAGCGGCCTGTGCTTTCCGTCGCAAAGTAAGAGAGTGTCTTCCCTTTCCTCTACTACTATTAAAAAGCTTCCTTTATCACGGCCTGCCACCGAACACACTATCTGTCCCCTGCTCATTTGATCACCTTTAAGCGATGGTCATAATGACGGGGCCACCGGGTGTTATTGCCACGGTGTGTTCAAAGTGTGCGGACAGTGAACCGTCAGAAGTTAAGACCGTCCAGCCATCGGGCTGGGTTTTGACATCGTAGGAGCCCATATTTACCATAGGCTCTATTGCCAATGTCATACCGGGCATCAGGCGGATGCCTCTGCCGGGATTTCCAAAATTGGGAACTTCGGGAGCTTCATGGAGCTTTGTGCCAATTCCGTGTCCTACAAACTGTCGAACCACGGAAAAGCCTGCAGCCTCTACATAGGTCTGCACAGCGTGAGATATATCGCCGATCCTGCCGCCTGCACGAGCAGCCTCAATGCCTTTATAAAGACTTTCTCTGGTCGTGTCTATCAGCCGCTTTGCCTCAGCAGAAATATCGCCTACGGCAAAAGTGGCGGCATTATCACCGTTATATCCCTCAAAACAGGCGCCCAGGTCAACACTAACAATGTCGCCTTCCCTGATAATCCGCTGTTTTGACGGTATGCCATGAATTACCTCGTTGTTTATAGATATGCAGGCAGTTGCCGGATAGCCTTGATAATTTTTAAAGTTAGGCTTTGCGCCCTGACTTAAAATATATTTCTCAGCTAAAGCGTCAAGCTCACCGGTGGTTACACCGGGCTCTACCGCCTGCCCTATCAATTTAAGTGCTCCTGCCGAGATTCTGCAAGCTTCTTTCATAACCTCCAGCTCTCGACCGGTTTTTAAAACTACCATAGGTTAAGACTCCAATGCGGCGAAGGTAAGTTTTGTGGTATCTGCTACCTCTTCCTGACCTTCTACCAGGCGAAGCTTACCGCTGGCGGCGTAGTAATCCTTAAGGGGTTCGGTCTGCTCATGATAAACGTGAAGTCTGTCAAGAACAGTTTCGGGCTCGTCATCCTTTCTACGGATGAGGTTGCCGCCGCAAAGATTGCAAACGCCTTCTTTTGCAGGCTTTTTGTATTCGGTATGATAGCTTGCGCCGCACTTCTCACAAACACGTCTACCTGACATACGCTGGGCAATTTTATCGTCGGCAACCTCAATAGAGATTACACGGTCAATTTCAATGCCCATTGTGTCAAGTGCCTGTGCCTGAGGAATGGTACGGGGGAAGCCGTCAAGGATGAAGCCGTTTGCACAGTCATCCTGGGCTAAGCGCTCCTTAATGATGCCGATAACCACATCATCGGGAACAAGGTTGCCCGCCTCAACAAAAGCCTTGGCTTTTTTTCCCATTTCGGTACCGGTTTTCATCGCTTCGCGTATGATATTACCGGTAGAAATGGCAGGAATATTAAGTTTTTCACATATCGTCTCGGCCTGTGTGCCTTTACCGGCACCGGGGGCTCCAAGAAGGATAAGCTTCATATTCCTACTCCTTTCTAATCCAGGAAGCCCTTATAATGACGCATCATCATCTGGGATTCAAGGTTTTGAACGGTATCAAGAGCAACACCTACAAGGATGAGTACCGAAGTACCGCCCAGAGAGATGGGGATATTGCTAAGGTTGCCTATGATGATAGGCAGGATAGCGATAAGGCTCAGGAACAGAGCGCCCATCAATGTTATTCTTGACAGAATTTTCGTAATAAAATCAGAGGTAGGCTTACCGGGACGAATACCAGGAATCGAACCGCCGTTTTTACGAAGGTTGTTGGTCATTTCAACCGGATTAAACTGGATGGTGGTATAGAAATACGCAAATCCGATAATCAGGAAGAAATAAAGAACTGCATAGAAAACACCTGTTGTACTGAATAAGGATAAGAACTTATACCAAGACGTGGTGGTGTTTCTCATAAATGAGAGAATCATTGTAGGCACCATTAAAATGGAGCTGGCAAAGATTACGGGCATAACACCTGACATATTAACCTTAATGGGAATATGTGAGTTTTGGCCGCCGTACATCTTATTACCTACAACACGCTTTGCATACTGTACCGGAATACGGCGCTCTGCATTTGTCATCCAAACGATGAATGCGATTACGGCGAGGAAACCGAGTATAATTGCGATAACCTCAACGTAGCGACCTGCGGTAAAGTTACCCCAAAGGAGTAAGAATGCCTGAGGTCCGCGAGAGATGATACCGGCAAAAAGGAGAATGGAAATACCGTTTCCTATGCCGTTAACATCTATACGCTCACCCAGCCACATAACAAGAGCTGAGCCTGCTGTAAAGCAGAGAACGATTACAACTGCTGCAAATATTGTTGCAGCGATACCGGTATTAGTAGCAAAATCGGTGAGGTAGCCACTATTCTTAAGATAGAAATAGTAAACTATACCCTGAATTAGTGCTAAGACTACGGTAGCATAACGAGTAATCTGAGCGAGCTTTTTGCTGCCCTCCTCGCCTTCCTTAGAAAGGCGCTCAAGATAAGGGATAGCAACGCAAAGAAGCTGGATGATAATAGAAGCGTTGATATAAGGTGTAACTGACATGGCGAAAATTGCACCGTACTCAAGACCGCCACCTGTTAAGATGGACAGGTAATTAAAGAATTCGTTTACACCGCCTGTTGTTGAGGCTGCGGAAAGAGCAGCGGGATCAACAAAAGGAACGGGAATTCTGGCACCGAGACGGAAAACCAGAAGAATGAGTAACGTAAACAGAATCTTTTTACGGATATCAACTACGCGCCAAGCGTTTCTGATTGTTTCTAACATTAGGCATTCACCTCAGCATTTCCGCCGGCAGCCTTGATTTTCTCGGCAGCAGAAGCGGAGAAAGCATCAACCTTTACGGTGAGCTTCTTGGTGAGCTTGCCGTTACCAAGGATTTTAACCTTAGCACAAGCCTTCTTAATGATGCCCTTTTCGGCCAATGCAGCAGCATCAACCACGGCGTCATTATCGAACACCTCTAATGCAGAAACATTGATAGCTGTGATTTCCTCAGCAAAAATATTGTTGAAGCCGCGCTTAGGAACACGTCTTTGAAGAGGCATCTGACCACCTTCAAAACCGGGTCTCATACCGTGACCGGCACGCGCCTTCTGACCTTTGTGACCTTTACCGGCAGTTTTACCGTTGCCGGAGCCATGACCTCTGCCTATACGCTTAACGTCTTTTACGGAGCCTTCAGCGGGAGAAAGTTCATGCAGTTTCATAGTTCGCACCTCCTTGCTTAGTAGCGGATAAAGCTGACCTTTATCCTTTAACGGTTAATAGATAGAGGGATTTAGCCCTCAGTTACCTCGATGAGGTGGATGATCTTTTTGATCTTACCCTGAGTCTGAGCATTATCCGGCTGGATAACCTCATCGCCTATTTTCTTAAGGCCCAGGGCAGCTACAGTAGCGATCTGGTCTTTCTTAGAGCCGATTGTGCTCTTAACCAGTTTAATTTTAAGGCCGGCAGCCTTTTTTGCTCTAGGTGACATAATTTGCTGCTCCTCCTTAACCTAAAATTTCTTTTACCGATTTGCCGCGGATAGCCGCAACCTTCTCGGCACTGCGAAGAGTTGCGAGACCTTCAACGGTAGCGCGAACTACATTGCACGGATTCTTGGAACGTAAGGTCTTGGTACGAATGTCCGAGATACCTACAGTTTCCATAACGGCACGAACCGGGCCGCCGGCGATAACACCGGTACCGGTTGCAGCCGGTTTCATAAGAACGCGACCTGCACCGAACTCACCAATTACTTCGTGAGGAATGGTGGTTCCCTTAAGAGAAACCTTAATGAGGTTCTTCTTAGCATCCTCGATACCCTTACGGATGGCATCCGGAACTTCGCCGGCTTTACCCAGACCGTAACCAACGATGCCGTTACCGTCACCAACAACAACCAAAGCTGCGAACTTCATAACGCGTCCGCCCTTAACGGTTTTGGATACACGGTTGATAGCAACTACACGCTCTTTTAAATCTAAAGTTGTTGCGTCAATATTAGTAGCCAAAAGTATTCCTCCTTCTTCTTAGAACTTGAGGCCGCCCTCACGGGCACCTTCGGCAAGCTCCTTCACACGGCCGTGATAGATATAACCGCCGCGATCGAACACGCACTCTTCAATACCCTTTGCAGCCGCACGCTTTGCAATTTCAAGTCCAACCTTGCGGGCCTCTTCCTTATTACCGGTGCTCTTACCGAAATCCTTTTCGTTAGAAGCAGCGCTTACTAAGGTGATGCCCTGAACATCGTCAATCAGTTGGGCGTAAATGTTGCTGTTGGAGCGAAAAACTGCAAGGCGGGGGCAAGCTGCCGTTCCGCTTATCTTGCCGCGAACACGCATGTGTCTGCGGATACGAGCCTTATTGGAATCAGGCTTGTTAACCATTTTAAATACACTCCTTTATTATTTCTTTGCGCCCTTACCGGCTTTACCTTCTTTACGACGGATATATTCGCCGGCGTACTTGATGCCCTTGCCCTTGTAAGGCTCGGGAGGACGCTTCTCGCGAATCTCTGCCGCAAACTGACCGACCTTCTGCTTATCAGGTCCGGAAACAACTATCAGGTTGGGGTTGGGTACGTCGATGGTGATGCCATCAATTTCCTCCATAATAACCTGATGGGAGAAACCGAGGTTCATAACGAGGTTCTTACCCTGCTTCTGAACACGGTAACCAACACCGTTAACCTCCAGCTCCTTGGAATAACCCTTGGTCACACCCTCTACCATATTGGCAACCAGTGTACGGGTAAGACCGTGGAGGGAGCGGTGCTCCTTCACGTCGCTGGGACGGGTAACGATTATCTCAGTACCCTCAACAGCGATGGCCATATCCGGATGGAAGGTATTTGAAAGAGTACCCTTGGGACCCTTTACGGTAACGGCGGAGCCGTCAACCTTAACCTCTACACCGGCAGGAATTGTGATAGGCTTTCTTCCTATTCTTGACATTCCAATGCACCTCCTTACCAGACGAAAGCAAGAACTTCGCCGCCGACATTGTCTTTGCGAGCCTGCTTATCTGTCATTATTCCCTTAGAGGTAGAGAGGATTGCAATACCCAGGCCCTTCATAACCTTAGGCATATCCTCAACATTGGTGTAAATACGCAGACCGGGCTTCGAAACACGTTTGATACCCGTGATGATCTGTGATTTATTCTGGCCGTACTTCAATACAATATGAATTACGCCCTGCTTTCCGTCTTCTTCAACGGAAAAGCTACTGATATAACCTTCGTCCAGTAATATCTGGGCAATAGCCTTCTTTACGTTGGACGCCGGAATATCTACCGAATCATGTTTTGCTGAAGATGCGTTACGAATTCTTGTAAGCATATCAGCGATTGTATCGGTAATTTGCATGCCGTAAACCTCCTTTGCGTATGCTGCTTACCAGCTAGCCTTCTTCACACCAGGAATCTCACCCTTGTAGGCAAGTTCCCTGAAGCATATGCGGCAGATGCCGTATTTGCGAAGATAGGCATGCGGGCGGCCGCAGATTTTGCATCTGCTATATTCTCTGGTTGAAAACTTAGCGGGACGGGCCTGCTTAACTTTCATAGATGTTTTAGCCATATTTCTTACTCCTTACTTCGCAAACGGGGCGCCCATAAGAGTCAGTAACTCGCGAGCTTCCTCGTCGGTGTTGGCGGTAGTAACAAAGATAATGTCCATACCGCGTACCTTGTCAATCTTATCGTATTCGATTTCAGGGAATATTAACTGTTCCTTAACGCCCATAGCGTAGTTGCCGCGGCCGTCGAAGGAGTTGGGGTTGATACCTCTGAAGTCACGAACACGGGGCAGAGCTGCACAGAAAAGTCTCTCAACAAATTCGTACATACGCTCGCCGCGCAGTGTAACCTTAACACCGATAGGCATACCTTCACGAAGCTTAAAGTTCGCAACGGATTTCTTGGCCTTACAGGGCACTGCTTTTTGTCCGGTAATTTTACCTAAATCTGCGATGATAGCATCGATAGCCTTGGAGTTATCCTTTGCTTCGCCGCAGCCTACATTGATTACAACCTTGTCGAGCTTCGGAATCTGCATGACGCTCTTATAGTTGAATTTAGACATCAATGCAGGAGCGATTTTTTCTTTATATTCGTTTCCAAGCGTTGACATTATGTCATGTCCTCCTTACTCTTAAAAGGTTTCGTTGCACTTCTTGCAAACACGGTCTTTTTTGCCGTCCGGGTAAACCTTAGTGCCTACACGGGTGGGCTTATTACATTTGGGGCAAACAACCATAACCTTGCTGGCATAGATTGCGCTCTCTGTTTCAATAATTCCCGAGGGGTCTCCGGCCTTTCTGGGCTTAACGTGTTTCTTAACCTTGTTAAGACCTTCTACAATAACCTTACCCTCTTTCGGGCTAACCTCAAGTACCTTGCCGGTTTTGGGTTTTCCGTTTTCTAAACGGTCTTTCTTATCTCCGGTGAGGAGAATTACAGTATCACCTGTTTTAACGTGAAGCTTACTCATTTCGCGTACCTCCCATTAAAGCACTTCCGGAGCGAGGGAAAGGATCTTGGTATAGTCCTTATCTCTAAGCTCACGGGCAACCGGTCCAAAAATACGAGTGCCTCTCGGATTCTTGTCATCACGAATGATTACAGCTGCGTTCTCGTCAAATCTGATGTATGTGCCGTCATTGCGACGAAGACCCTTTGCGGAACGAACCACAACAGCCTTAACAACATCGCCCTTCTTTACAGTACCGCCGGGAGCGGCCTTCTTTACAGAAGCAACGATAACATCGCCAATGTTGGCATACCTCCTTCTGGAGCCTCCAAGAACACGGATGCACATAATTTCTTTTGCACCGGTGTTGTCGGCAACCTTGAGGTAACTCTGTTGTTGTATCACAGTGTTTTCCTCCTTGTCAGACTATTTCGCCTTTTCGATAACCTCGACTACTCTCCAACACTTGTCCTTGGAAAGATGTCTGGTTTCCATGATGAGAACGCGGTCTCCGATGTTGCAGGAATTGTTCTCGTCGTGTGCTTTAAGCTTAATAGTGTTCTTAATAATCTTCTTGTAGAGTGGGTGCTTAACGTTGTCCTTAATGGCAACTACAACGGTTTTTTCCATTTTGTTGCTTACAACGTAGCCTACTCTTGTTTTACGAAGGTTTCTTTCGCTCATTAGCTTTTCCTCCCCTTGCGTTATGCGTTAGTGCTGTTAAGCTCTTGCTCGCGGATAACAGTCTTAACGCGGGCAATATCCTTTTTAACAGCACCAATGCGAGTGGGGTTGTCGAGCTGATTGATAGCGAGTTGGAAACGCAGATGGAATAATTCCTCTTTAAGCTTTGCCAGCTGCTCGTTAAGCTCCGGTAAAGTCTTTTCTCTAAGTTCCTTTGTATTCATTACAGCTCACCACCCATTTCTTTAGTGATAAACTTGCACTTAATAGGCAGTTTATTTGCGGCGAGACGCATAGCCTCACGGGCAAGCTCCTCGCTAACGCCGCCGATTTCGAACATAACACGGCCGGGCTTTACAACGGCTACCCAGTACTCGGGTGAGCCCTTACCGGAACCCATTCGGGTCTCAGCCGGCTTTTCAGTAATCGGCTTATCCGGGAAGATCTTTATCCAAACCTGACCGCCACGCTTGATATAACGGGTCATAGCGATACGGGCAGCTTCGATCTGATTAGAGGTGATCCACGCCGGCTCCATAGCCTGGAGGCCGTAGTTACCGTAGGTTACGGTATTACCTCTGGTAGCAGTACCGGTCAAACGACCACGGTGTACTCTACGATATTTTACACGCTTAGGCAGTAACATTAGCGGGCTCCCCCTTCCTTAGCAGGCTTCTTGCGAGCATCCTGGAGAACCTCACCCTTGTAGATCCATACCTTTACGCCGATACGGCCGTAGGTGGTATGTGCCTCTGCAAAGCCGTAGTCAATATCGGCACGCAGAGTCTGAAGGGGAATAGTTCCCTCGTGATAGCTTTCGCTTCTGGCAATTTCCGCGCCGCCGAGACGACCGGAAACCTGAGTTTTGATACCCTTTGCACCGAGGCGCATGGTGCGGCCAATGGCCAACTTCATTGCACGACGGAAGGATACACGCTTTTCAAGCTGAGCCGCGATTCCTTCGGCAACCAAGGTTGCGTCAAGATCGGGATTCTTGATTTCAACAATGTTGATGGTAACGGGCTTGCCGAGCTTCTTTTCGCAGGTAGCACGGAGCTTTTCGATTTCAGCACCGTTCTTACCGATAACCATACCCGGCTTTGCACAATGGATGTGCAGTCTTACCTTTTGTGCGCTGCGCTCAATCTCAATCTTGGGAACACCAGCGGAATAAAGGGTCTTCTTCAGGAACTTGCGGAGGTTGTAGTCCTCTACCAAAGTATCGCCGAAGACATGATCCTTGGCAAACCAGCGGGAATCCCAGTTTTTGATTACGCCGACACGCAGTCCGTGCGGATTAACTTTCTGGCCCATAAAACTTAACCTCCTTCTTAGTCTTCACGCTCTCTGAGTACCAGAGTTACGTGAGATGTTCTCTTAAGAATACGATGTGCTCTGCCGTGGTCCTTTGCACGAATTCTCTTCAGTGTGGGACCGGGGCAAACAAAGCACTCTGCAACATAAAGCTTTGAAACATCCATGTTGTGATTGTTTTCGGCATTTGCCATTGCTGATGCCAGCAGCTTTTCCAAATACTCACAAGCGGCCTTGGGGGTAAATCTAAGAATAGCCATTGCCTTAGCAGCATCCTGATTGCGGATTAAATCCAGAACAATCTTCACCTTACGGGGTGAAATACGGGCGTATTTCAGTGTTGCCCTTGCTTCCATAGTTTAACTCTCCTTTCGACCGACTTACTTAGTGGTTTTAGCACCGGCGTGGCCCTTAAAGGTTCTTGTAGGGGCAAACTCGCCGAGTTTGTGACCAACCATATCCTCAGTAACATAAACCGGAACGTGCTTACGACCGTCATGTACTGCAAAAGTGTGTCCGACGAAATCGGGGAAAATGGTTGATGAACGGCTCCAGGTCTTTAAAACTCTCTTTTCGCCGGCTTCATTCATTTGCTGAACTCTCTTAAGCAGCACAGGCTGCACAAAAGGGCCCTTCTTTATGCTTCTTCCCATAATAAAATCTCCTTTCGTCCGACTTACTTAGCACGCTTAACGATATACTTATCGGAATGCTTGTGCTTCTTACGGGTCTTGTATCCGAGGGTGGGTTTACCCCAAGGGGTAACAGGTCCGGGACGACCGATAGGTGACTTACCTTCACCACCGCCGTGGGGGTGATCGCAGGGGTTCATTACAGAACCGCGAACGGTAGGACGCCATCCCATGTGACGCTTACGGCCGGCCTTACCATAGTTAACGTTGCTGTGCTCGGGGTTGCTTACCTGACCAACAGTTGCCATGCAGTTTGCAGGAACGTTGCGCAGCTCACCTGAGGGCAAACGAAGAAGTGCCATGCCGTTTTCCTTAGCCATAAGCTGAGCCATGTTACCGGCGGAACGGGCAAGCTGTGCGCCCTTACCGGGATAAAGCTCAATATTATGAAGGAAGGTACCAACGGGGATACTGTTAAGCGGAAGTGCGTTACCGGGTTTAATATCGGCATCAGGTCCGCTAACGATTACATCGCCAACCTTAAGACCAACGGGAGCAATAATGTAGCTCTTAACGCCGTCTTCATACTGAATAAGTGCGATGAATGCAGAACGGTTAGGATCGTACTCAAGGGTCATAACGGTTGCGGGGATACCGAAACGGTTACGCTTGAAATCGATTACTCTGTACTTTCTGCGGTTTCCGCCGCCTCTGTGGCGAACGGTGATGCGGCCATAGCTGTTACGGCCTGCATTCTTCTTGATAGGCTCAAGCAGACTTCTCTCAGGAGCAACCTTGGACAGCTCGGAGTAATCCATAGTTGTCATATTACGGCGTCCGGGAGTGGTCGGCTTATAATGCTTTATTGCCATTTTATTCACTCTCCTATTTTGGCTTAGCGAAGTTTAGCCTTATAAACTTCATACATCACCGGAAATGAAGTGATTTTCATTTCACGAAGGCACGGTCTGTTAGATTAAACCGTCAAAGAATTCGATGGGCTTGGAATCAGCTTTCAGTGTAACGATAGCCTTTTTCCAGGAAGCGGTATAGCCGCTGTAACGACCCATACGCTTTGCACGGCCGCGAACGCTGATGGTGTTAACCTTAGCAACGTCTACCTTGAAAAGCTCCTTAACAGCCTGTGCGATTTCGATTTTGTTTGCATCCTGAGCAACCTTAAAGGTGTACTTTTTAGCAGGGATGCCTGACATACTCTTTTCGGTAATTACCGGAGCGATAATGATATCCTGTGCGGCTTTCATTATGCATACACCTCCTGCATCTTCTCAACAGCTGCCTTTACGATAACAAGCTTGTCAGCATTGATTATGTCGTAGGTGCTGATGGTGTTAACCTGAGCGGTCTTAACGCCGGCAATGTTTGCTGCGCTCTTAACAGCGAAAGCATTGTTGTCAGCAAGAACAATCAAGGTCTTCTTCTGGGCGCCGACAGCCTTAAGGCAATCTGCAACCACTTTGGTTTTGAAGGAATCAACCTTCAGCTCATCCAGAACGATGAGGTCATTGCTTAATACCTTGTCCGACAGAGCGGATTTAAGAGCAAGCAAACGAACCTTCTTGTTCAGGGAGTAAGAATAATCTCTCGGCTTGGGGGCATGAACGATTCCGCCGTGACGCCACTGAGGTGCGCGGGTGGAACCCTGTCTTGCATGACCTGTTCCCTTCTGTCTCCAGGGCTTTTTGCCGCCGCCGGAAACCTCGGTACGGGTTAAGGTGGATTGTGTGCCCTGACGCTGATTTGCGAGATAATTTACAACAGCCATATGCATTACAACGGCATTGGGCTGGATTCCGAATATAGCATCGCATAAATCGATCTTGCCGACCTCTTTACCTGCCATATCGAGTACTGCTACATTAGGCATATTCAACACTCCTTCCCTTAAGCCTTGACGCTATCGAAAAGAACTACAATTCCGCCCTTAGGACCGGGAACGGCACCCTTAACAGCGATGATATTCTTTTCGGCATCTACCTTAACTACTTTTAAATTCTGAACGGTTACACGCTCATTACCAAGATGACCTGCCATCTTCTTACCTTTAAATACGCGAGAAGGGCTGGAGCAAGCACCGAGGGAGCCGCCGTGACGGGCAACAGGACCGGTACCGTGTGACATCTTGAGACGGCCGAAGTTCCAGCGCTTAATTACGCCGGCGTAGCCCTTACCCTTGCTGGTGCCGCGTACATCTACACTGTCACCCTCTGCAAAGATGTCGGCCTTGATAAGGTCGCCTACGTTCATAGCGGAGATGTCATCAAAACGGAACTCACGGAGTACCTTTTTGGGAGCAACATCACCCTTTGCGAAGTGACCCTTCATGGGCTTGGTTACCTTGGAAGCCTTCAGATCGCCGTAGCCTACCTGAACTGCCTCGTAACCGTCGTTCTCAACTGTTTTCTTCTGAGCGATCACACAAGGACCTGCTTCAATTACAGTTACGGGAACAACATTTCCGTTTGCGTCAAAAAGCTGAGTCATGCCAAGCTTTTTGCCAACTAAACCTTTTTGCATTTTTATTCCTCCTTTTGGTTATTGGTTGACCTTCGCTGCAAATCACGCGGTCAACTTGACCACTGCGGTGTACCTATTGTATATTAGAGCTTTATCTCTAACTCTACACCGGCAGGGAGCTCAAGACTGGTCAGAGCCTCAACAGTTTTGTTGGAAGGTCTGAGAATGTCAATAAGCCGTTTGTGTGTTCTTGTTTCGAACTGTTCTCTGCTGTCCTTATACTTATGAACAGCGCGCAGAATCGTTACTACTTCCTTCTCTGTAGGGAGCGGTACGGGACCGGATACCCTTGCGCCTGTACGTTTAGCGGTTTCCACAATTTCCTCTGCGGACTGGTCTACAAGTGCGTGGTCGTAGCCTTTGATTCTAATACGGATTTTTTCTTTAGCTGCCATTAGAATTTTCGCCTCCTTGAATTAGTTGGCGGGCAAAACTTACACCGTGCCTTGTGTTTCTTTCAGGCACATTATAAAACCGGAAAGGCTGGGGTCGCAGTCAGTCCGGGTACGGCAGGGTGTACTGCCGCGCGCAGCAAAACTCGCAAGATGTTAAGCGGCGCTTTGGTTCTAAGTTCTTTCGCCCGGTTTAAAATCGGACATACTCCGCGGAAATTTCCCGACTCAAGGTCGGCCACCTCCCGCATCAACGCATATCTGCACACATAGCATGCTTAAATATAATAACACAAGCTTTTATAAAAGTCAAGTACTTTTTTACAAAAATTTTTTTAAAATTTCTACGATTAAAACAAAAAAATTTTCGGCGCTTTTTCCCTATATTATATATAAGGTAGGCGCCGAGTTTTTTAAAGCATTTTTTCTATGTATTTTTTCAGTTCATCAAAGCCGCCGTGGGGGTATTTATTTATATCCTCATTATTTTTATTTATTAGATTATCGGTTAAAAGAAACACCTTCATTCCTATATTCCCTGCTACCATATCCTCAGAAACGTCATTACCAACCATAAGGGCATTTTCGGGCTCACAGTTTATTGATGAAAGTATTTCTCGGTAGTATTCAGTATTAGGCTTACAGTAGGAGGAATTTTCATAGGTGGTTATTCTTACAAAATCCTTTTCCTCAAGGCCTGCCCAGGAAAGACGCTGATTGGTGGCAACAGGCGGATAAACCGGATTGGTGGCAAGCACCACGGGTATTCCCTTTTCCTTAAGATAACCTACTATATTCGCTGCGGCGGGATTAAAGCCGCAAAAGGCTTTAAGTTTACAAAAATCCTCTCGGTAGAACTCATCAAGGATCATTCTATCATCAAAAACACGCTCACCGCAGCCCTTGCTGAACATTTCCCAGAACACCTCCCTATTAAGACGGGAGCCGTCATTTTCACTCATGGCGTTTACCGCACCCCACATACCGCGCAGGAGCAGGTCCTTATCATAGCCGTGGGGAACAAGCTTTCTTGCGAGCAATTTAAAATAGCCTGCTATGAAGGCGTCCTGGTCCATTGGAAGCAGGGTGGCATCCAAATCAAAAAGCACAGCTTTAAGTATCATTATCCATACATCCCTTGTTGACAATTTATTTTATTTGCCATAAAATAAGTATACACCCCATTAAAATTTTCGTCAAGAACGGAAGCGCATAAAAAATGTTTTGGATTATTTCGGTTTTTCTTATTATTGCGGCTGTGTTATTTTTTATAATGTATATTGCGCGAGGCGCCGCGTTTTATTACCCCGTAAAAAAGCGAAGGTCTCCCTCCCCTTATTTTGGGACGGTAAACGAAAGGGACCGAAGCTTTATTAAAGGTTTGTTTGATGAGATGGCGGCGTTGCCCTTTGAGAAGGTTTCCGCCACAGCATATGACGGACTTACCTTAAACGGAATGTATTATCACATAAGTGACGATGCACCCTTACAGATACAGTTTCACGGCTACCACGGCAGCGGTGTGCGGGATTTTTCAGGCGGTAACAAGCTTGCCCGAGATATGGGGCACAATACCCTTGTTATTGAGCAACGCTCCCACGGAGAAAGCTTGGATAGCACCGTTACTTTTGGTGTACGTGAAAAATTTGACTGCTTAAGCTGGATAGAATATGCTATAGAGCGCTTTGGCAAGGAAAAGTCCATTATACTTGCAGGAGTAAGCATGGGTGCGGCCACGGTGCTTATGGCTTCCGCACTAAAGTTACCCGAAAACGTTAAATGCATTATTGCCGACTGCCCCTACTCCTCCCCTGCGGATATAATTGAAAAGGTATGCAGGGTAGATATGCATCTGCCGGGCAAGCTCGGACGTTTTGTTGCTTGCGCTACTGCAAGGCTTATGTGCGGATTCTCCCTTAAGGATGAAGGGCCTGTTTTTGCGGTAAAAAATGCCACCGTACCAATTCTTATTATTCACGGTGACGCAGACGCCTTTGTGCCCTGCGATATGAGCCGTAAAATATTTGCTGCCTGCAGCAGTGAAAAAAAGCAGCTTGAAATTTTTGAAGATGCGGGACACGGATTAAGCTACATTGTAGACGACAAGCGTTACAAGGAAACAGTTGAACAATTTTTTAAAGAGGTGCTTTAAAAATGGATATTGCAAAAATTGATAAAAACTTTAAATTTGAAACCAAGCTTAACGAGCCTGACCTTGTGTGGTATGATGCATCAAAGGCTCCCTTTGTTCTATACGGTATAACCGAGGAATATGACGGTGAAAACTACCGCCGTATGCCCAAGGAGATTGGTGATAATACCAGCGCCGGTGTAAAGGTGCTTAATTATCATACAACAGGTATTCGCACACGTTTTCGTACCGATTCCCCTTGCATTGCCATTAAGGTAGTGTATCCGCAGGTAGAGAAAATGACCCATATGCCCCTTACGGGAAATGCAGGCTTTGATATTTACCGTGTAGTATCGGGTAAATATTTCTTTAGTGGTGTTGTAAGGCCTGATTATTCGGTTACCACCGATTTTGAAGGTATCCTTTGCCGCGGTGACGGTGTAATGACCGATTACGTTGTAAATTATCCCTTATATAACGGTGTATGCAAGGTATATATCGGTGTAAAGGAAGGCTCGGTAATGGAAGAGCCTGCAAGATATATAAACGATAAGCCCGTAATTTTCTACGGCTCCTCCATAACTCAGGGCGGATGCGCCACAAGGCCGGGTAACTCTTTCCAGAACTTTATTTCCAGAGAGCTGGATATGGATTACATAAATCTTGGCTTTTCGGGAAATGCACAGGGCGAGCAGATAATGGCTGATTTTATGGCCGGCCTTGATATGAGCATTTTTGTAAGCGATTACGATTATAATCCCGTTAAGCCCGATTATCTTGAGGCTACCCACTATAATTTATACGAAACAATAAGAAAGAGCCGCCCCGATATTCCTTATATTATGGTTTCCCTCCCCACCCCCAACTGTTGCACAAGTGCGACCTGGAGAAGAAAAATAATTATGCAAAGCTACATTAGGGCGCTTGATACGGGAGATACAAACGTTTATTTTATTGACGGTGACAGCCTGTTTGCAGGAAGCGAATATGATGCCTGCACCGTTGATAACTGCCACCCCAACGATATGGGCTTTTACCGAATGGCAAGGGGTATGATGCCTATACTTAAATTAAAGCTTTATAAGTAATAAAAAATACCGCCACACGGGGGACTCTTCGTAAAGAAGTTGTCTCCCGTGCTTTTTTATAAAAGAAAAGACACTTTCGGAAATTGAAAGTGTCATAGTGGGTTATATACTTTGAGAAAGGTAAATGCTTTCCAAAAAACGAGTATATTTTCTGTGCATAAAGAATGATATATCTCTAACGAGATATGATATACGGCTTTGCCGTATGATATATTTCCACTTCGTGAAAATATGATATACTATCCGTTCCTTAATGTGCCAAAGGCATATATCATCGCTCGCAGAGCGATATCATACCGCAGGTATATCACCCGTTCCACAAAGGAACGGATATCATTGAGGCACCTTCCTTACGGAGGGTGCCTCACGGGCGGTATTTTTTTGTTAAAATAAATTTGTTTTTTTAACCATTCCGTAAAGCGGTATACCAAGTCCGTAGCAGATGACCGTTTCCCCTATGGCTACCTGCAAGGCAGATATAGCAAAGCCTGTAAAAAATGCAGTTTCGGGTAAAAAGAACACGGCTATTTCTGCACCAACAATCAATCCGTTAACCACAACGGGAAAAAGGGAGCCAAGAAGGGGTAAGCCCTTAAAGGTTATTTTTCTTGTGTAGTAGGTAAGTATTGCGGCTATCAAGGTTGCTGCCGAGCCAAAAAGCATATCAATGGCGTTAAAACTCAGCAGATTTGATATTATGCAGCCAACGGTAAGCCCGGGTATTGCGGCAGGAGAAAGGGCGGCAAGTATGCACAGCGCCTCGGAAAGCCTGAACTGAACGGGTCCGTAAGCCAGATTAAAGGCGGCGCTTACAAGGGTAAGAATCACGTAGGCTGCAGCAATAATAGCGGCGGTGGTTATAAATTTTATTTTTTTGTTCATTTTGGGGTTTGCTCCTTAGTTTTATTTAAGGTCAGGATTTTGCGAACTGACCGTATTTGCTCCTTAATGGCAGGTCTCACAATGCTCGCAATTAGAGCAAAGCTTGCCTAAAATGGGCTCAGGGTCAATGCCCTGACGGGTGTAATAATCGGCAAGGGCGGCCTTAATTGCCTGCTCAGCAAGAACAGAGCAATGTATTTTATGGGTAGGAAGACCGCCAAGAAGTTCCACAACATCCTTGTTCTTTAGGTTGATGGCAGCATCAATAGGCTTACCCTTTATCATTTCGGTGGAAATTGAGCTTGTGGCAATGGCCGAAGCACAGCCGTAGGTCATAAACTTAACGTCCTCAATAATACCGTCGGTTATTTTTAAATAAATGCGCATTATATCGCCGCATTTAGCGTTTC
The DNA here is from genome assembly GCA_045531585.1 of Acutalibacteraceae bacterium. GTDB lineage: Bacteria > Bacillota > Clostridia > Oscillospirales > Acutalibacteraceae > SIG587. The sequence goes on along the minus strand of JAZSEH010000020.1, from coordinate 9,918 downwards.
CCACCTCACCAACACCGTTGGCATCAGGAATTTCGCCCATATTACGGGGATTGGTAAAATGATCCATTACCTCTTTAGTGTACATACTTTTCTTCCTCCTTTATATGCATCCACAAGGGTGACATCATTCTGAGTCTGTCAACAATGGGACGGAGCTGTTCAACTATATATTTTGCTTCCTCAAGGGTATTTTCATCGCTAAAGGAAAGTCTGAGTGAGCCGTGGGCTACCTCATGCTTAAGGCCTATGCTTAAAAGCACGTGGCTGGGGTCAAGGGAGCCTGAGGTACAGGCCGAGCCCGAAGAGGCACAGATACCCTTAAGGTCAAGCATTAAAAGCAGTGATTCGCCCTCAATACCCTCAAAGCACATATTAACGTTACCGGGAAGTCTTTTCACCCTGTCGCCGTTAAGACGTGAACGTTCTATTTTTAAAGCGTTATCAATTATATAATCTGAAATTTCACGGCATTTTTTTGCCCGCTCCTCCATAGTGGAAACGGCCAACTCAATAGCGGCTCCCATTCCAACTATACCGGGGGTGTTCTCGGTACCGGCTCTTCGGCCGAACTCCTGTGCGCCACCGTCAATAAGATTGGGAATTATAAGACCGCGGCGGATATATAAAGCGCCTATTCCCTTGGGACCGTGGAACTTATGACCCGACATAGAAAGCAGGTCAATATTCTGAGCCTTAACGTCAATGGGAAGGTTGCCTACAGCCTGAACTGCATCGGTATGGAAAATTATCTTCTTTTCCTTGCAAAGCTCACCTATTTCGGTTATGGGCTGAATTGTGCCAATCTCATTATTGGCATACATAATGCTCACAAGAGCCGTATCCTCTCTGATAGCGGCGGCAAGCTCCTCCACACGGACTACACCGTTTTCGTGAACCTCAAGGAGTGTTACCTCAAAGCCTTCCTTTTCAAGGGCCTTTAAGGTGTGAAGTACTGCGTGATGCTCAAACTTGGTTGAGATTATATGCTTCTTGCCCTTCTTGGCCATTGCGTGGGCAACGCCCTTTATGGCCCAGTTATCGGCCTCACTTCCGCCTGCGGTAAAGTATATTTCACGAGGCAGTGCGCCTATGGCATCTGCCACCTGCTGTCTTGCCTTTTCAACGCCCTGCTTGGCACGGGAGCCGTGCTCATAAAGGCTGGAGGCGTTGCCGTATTCTTCGGTTAAATAGGGCATCATAGCATCCAGCACGGCAGGTGCAATTTTAGTTGTTGCGGCATTATCCGCATATATCATTTTTCTCATTTCAAACGCTTACTTTCTGTATGAAAATTTTTCTTTAGCCTATTGTATACCATTTTAGTATACATTGCAATAGTAAATTACAAATTTTTATAAAAATTTACAGCCAAAGCGTCACATCGCTCATTTTCAGGGTGGCCTGCATGTCCCTTTACCCATACCATCTCAACAGTATGTATATCAAGCAGGTTAAGCAGCTGCTCCCAAAGTTCAGCATTCAGGGCAGGCTTTTTATCCGCCTTGCGCCAGCCGTTTTTTTGCCAGGAGCGTGCCCAGCCTAAGTTTATACTGTCTACAACGTATTTTGAATCGGTGGTAAGCTTAACACGGCAGGGCTCCTTTAAAGCCGAAAGAGCCTTTATAACCGCTGTTAGCTCCATACGGTTATTGGTGGTGTTCTTTTCTCCACCGCTCAGTTCCTTTTCCTTATCGCCATAACGCAAAACGGCACCCCAGCCACCGGGGCCGGGGTTACCTGAACAAGCACCGTCTGTGAAAATTTCAACGTATCTCATAATCTTCATATCCTTAATACTTTCTGTAGGAGCCTACTACCTTACCCAGCACCTCGGGCTTTTGGGGGTAAATAGGTGAAAAATCGGGATTTTCAGGCATAAATATAACCTGACCGTTTTTTATTAAAAGTCGCTTAACGGTAGCCTCTTCCCCATCCATACCTACAATAATATCACCTGAGCGGCTATAGGCATTTTTATCGGCAACTATAATATCCCCGTCAAGAATACCTGCATCACGCATACTATAGCCCGAAACACGCAGGGCAAAAAGACCTGTGGCATCCTTAGTGGGAAAGGGTATATAATCCTCAATTTGTTCTACGGCAAGTATGGGGGTACCTGCGGTAACCTTACCAAGAAGGGGCACCTGTGCTGAATCTGCCGCACCGCCAACCTTTATAGCTCTTGAATAGCGGGCATCACGCTCAATATACCCTGTTTCCTCAAGAGTTTGCAAAATAGCGTGTACCGTTGAGGTTGACTTTATTCCCGTTGCGGCACATATCTCACGAACGGTAGGAGGAAGTCCGTTTCCCGAACATTTTACAAGGTAATTGTAAACCGCTGTTTGCTTTTCGGTAAGAGGTTGTTTACTCAACAAAAATCACTCCGAACATTTATTCTTTTTTTAGTTTACCATCTTTATTGTCTTTTTTCAAGGGGGATTTTGAAAAAACCTCCTTAAGACCTAAAAAAATAAGCAAAACAGCAAATATTTTGCCTGTTAAGTCCGATCCGATAAGCTTTACAATACCCATTCCAAGAAAGGCACCTGCTGCTCCGCCCAAGGCAAGTAGCAGGGTCTTTTTCCATACTATTTGCTTTTTGAAAGAGTAAACAATAACAGCCAACAGGCCTATGGGAATAAAAAATATAAGATTTATTCCCTGTGCGGTAAGCTGAGGAAGGTCCTTAAAGACAGCAAGGTATATAAGCAGTACCGCACCGCCACCAAGACCCATACCGCCGATAATCCCCGAAAGGAGCCCCGCAACGTGGGCGATAATATTCACTTAAGCAGCAGGCGGACGCCTGCCCATACCATAAAGCCACCGAATATTCTTTTAAGAAGGGTTGGAGAAATTTTGCTCAGCACAAGCGTACCAAGGAGTGAGCCCACAAGGCCGCCGGGGATATAGATAAAGGCATCAGAAAGCTTTACATTCCCCTGCCAGATATATAAAGCAACGCTTATAACCGTAATGGGCAGAATAACCGCCACCGCATTGGCATGGGCCTTTTTTTGCTCAAGTCCAAGCTTTTTTAATGCAGGTACTGCCAGCATACCGCCCCCTGCGCCAAGCATACCGTTTACGGTGCCAATAAGCACACCGTAAAAAACAGGTAGAAGTTTTTCTTTGCTGAAAATTTTCAAATAAATCACCTGTATTAGTATTTACTGCTTTCCCCCATAATATCAAAAAGCGCTCCGAACGGAGCGCTTAAATAGGAATAATTTGTCTTAAACAGTGCTTTTTATGCTAAAATTTTTCCAATTTATCAAGGAAGGGTAATTTATCCGTTCTCCTTCTTGAGGCGCTGATAATGCCCTTGACCGTAAGGAAAGGAATGAGAAACGTTCCCCCTGCAAGAATAGGAACCGTTAACAGTATAAACAGCACGTTACCATCAAACACCCTGGTTGCCATAAAAAAGACGAAAACGTATATCGCCAAAAGCACGAAAAGCTTTCTTCCCTGCTTTGCGTGAAAGGCTGCAAAGGGGGAGTTTTTTGCCACAAAAAGCGGAACAAGAAAAAGAGGACCGATATATGCCAATATTCCAAATATCTTATTTTTTGCTGCGTCCTGTGCCGTGTATGCTATATCCTGCTTTTTTTGTGCCTGCTCCCTGCCGCACACGCTGCATTTTAAGGCGTTATCATCTACGTATGAACCACATTTTCTGCAATATGCCATTTATCTTCTATCTCCCATTAAAGAGTAAGTGCGCCGCTATCCAGCATACTTTGAGCCGCAAGCAGTACCCCTGCCTTTGCGCTGTGGAAGTTTAGGCCGCCCTGCATCCAGGCGGCAAAGGGCTCACGCAAGGGGCCGTCTGCCGAAAGCTCAATAGAGGCACCAAGTGTAAAGGCGCCTGCCGCCATAATAACGGGGTCATCATAACCGGGCATATCCCAAGGCTCGGGCACCACGAAGGAATCTACTGGGGCGCCGCTTTGCATACCGCGACAAAAAGCCACAAGACCCTGTGCAGAGCCTAAGATAACGCTTTGGATAATATCGGCACGCTCCTCGTTATATTTAGGGGTTACGGGGAAGCCTAAAAGCTCAAAAAGTGCGGCGGCGTAAACGGCGGTTTTTACCGCCTCACCCGTAACGTGGGGAGCTGAGAAAAGGCCCATATAAAGCTCTCTGTTATGACCAAGGGTTGCACCAACCTCTCTGCCCACACCGGGGCAGGTCATACGGTAGGCACATTTTTCAATAAGGTCGGCTCTGCCTGCAATGTATCCGCCTGTAGGGGCAATACCGCCGCCTACGTTCTTTATAAGGGAGCCTGCCATAATATCGGCACCCACCTGTGTGGGCTCCATCTTTTCAACAAACTCACCGTAGCAGTTATCAACCATAATATATGTATCGGTATCTACTTTACGAACGGTATCACATATAGCCTTAATATCGGCAATATGCAGACTGGGGCGCAGACTGTAACCGCGGGAACGCTGAATATATACCATACGGTACTTATCTGCTTTCAACTTCTCGGTAATACCCTCAAGGTCCACAGTGCCGTCCTCTTTAAGAGCCACCTCGTCATACTCAACGCCGAAATCCGCAAGGGAGCCGTCACTTTTACCATCAATTCCCAAAACTCCTATAAGGGTATCGTAGGGTCTACCCGTAACACAGAGCATTTTATCACCGGGACGAAGCAGTCCGAAAAGGGCAACCGTAAGGGTATGGGTACCCGAAGCAAAGCTATGGCGGATAAGGGCATCCTCACAGCCAAAGCAATCGGCCAGAACGGTATCAAGGGTATCACGTCCCCTGTCGCCGTAGCCGTAGCCTGTGGAGGTGCCGAGATGGGCCTCACTTATACGGTTTTTAATAAAGGCGGAAAGCACCTTTTGCTGATTATATTCGGTTATTTCGTCTACAATTTTAAAGGCCTGCTCACACTTTGCAAGAGCCTTTTTGTCCATAGCCTCAAGACGGGCATCAATACTGAAAAAATCCATTTAAAAACTTCCAATCACACAAGGAGTAATTTCTACAAAATTATTTTTTAGGTAAAAGGGCAATACCCTTTCACTACAGCAGGCATATATCCTGATTTTTCCCTCACCGCTTATAAGTCTGGAAAGAAGCGCACTTCCCTGCCCTTTTTTGCGCCTGTGCTTATCCACTGCAACGCCTGTTATATATCCACAGCTTTCGCCCAGCTGCATAAAGGCGGCGGAGTCATCCTCTGCAATGCACCTTGCGGCGCCATGGCGGAGTCTGTGAGAAACGTCGGTAATAAAGGAATCACGCCCAATATCAAACTCCTGCTTGAAAACAGAATACAGCCTGTCGGTACTGATATTAGCATATCCTCCCGTACCACCCGTTGCGGCTACGGCGCAAAGCCTTTCCCCTGTTATGCCAAGAGCCATTGCCACAGGCTCATCAGCAAAAACGGTGGCGGCACCAAGGGCAGCTATAAAGCTTTCAAGCTCATCATCCACCTTTTCGGACCACACCGTAACGTTTTCTTCAAGCCTGCTGATAAGGGAAATAAGGTTACCGTTTTCATCGGTTTGCTCCCAGAAAAGGGCTATATCGGGATAGTTGCCGTAGGCTGAAAAGGTGCATTTTATTCTTGCCAGGGCGGCACTTTCTCCATTTGCATCAGGCAATATTTTTACAAGGTTTATCATACCTGTCCCTTACCTATAGCGGCTATCATATGCTTTGCAAGGTCATACATTCCCTGTATATCCTTTATATCGGCAACACAGGAGGGGGAATGAATATAACGGCAGGGTACCGAAATAGCCATTGTTCTGACGCCCTCTCGGTTTAAATGCACCGCACCTGAATTATTACCGCCTGAAACCAAGGCCTTAGGCTGGCATTTAACGGGGCAGCTAAGGGCGTAATCGTAAAGCCCTCTGTCATACACAGTGCCTCGGTCCATAAAGGAAACGGCAGGGCCGTTACCCAGCATACAGACCTTTTTGCCCTCCTCAACCCCCGCTATATCTGCGGCGGTGGTAGCCTCCAACACAATGGCAAAAGCAGGGTCAACGGCAAAGGCCGCCACGCGGGCACCGCGACAGCCAAGCTCCTCCTGAACGGTGAAGGTGGCGGTAAAATCATATTCGCTTTCCTCACACAAAAGCTTTATAAGGACGGCGCAGCCTGCACGGTCATCAATAGCCTTTGCCTTGATTATATCACCGTTTAAACAGGTCTCACTATCAAGCACGGCAAAATCCCCAAGACTTACCTTTTCTTCGGCCTGCGCTTTATTTGAGGCTCCTATATCAATATAAAGGCTATCCTTATCGGGATATTTTTTTGCCGCCTCCTTATCGGTAAGGTGGACAGGCTTTATGCCTATAACACCGCAAAGGGTACCGTTTATCCACACCCTGCGCCCAAGGAGTACGGCAGTTTCTATACCGCCTACACATTCAAAGCTGAGAAAGCCGTTATCGTCAATATTCGTTATGATAAGGCCTACCTCATCCATATGGGCATCTATCATAATTTTGCTTTCAGGTTTTTTTGCGCCCTTTTTCTCGGCAATTATATTGCCCATTTTATCAACACGGAAGCTGCAGTGGTCCTTTATTTTTTCTATTATAAAGTCACGCACACTCCCCTCGTCACCTGAGGCACCGTGGATATTACATAACTCACAAAGAAACTCAAGCACTGTGGGCACCCCCTTTAAGCAGATATTCCTCTAAAATATCACACACGCTGTTCAAATCCTTAATGTCCACTATCTCGCAGGGCGTGTGCATATTACGTTGGGGAATGGAAACAAGGGCACAGGGTATGCCTGCGGCAGTAATGGTAACTGCATCGGCATCGGTGCCGGTACGCTCACCCATTATCTCCTTTTGGTAGGGTATATTTTTATTCTCCGCAATATTTATCAGTGTATTGGTTATTTTACGGTCAAGCACGGGAGAAATGCCTATCATAGCACCCTCGCCCAGCCTTCCGCATTTTGAGGAGGGTACGTCAGGTGCATCGGCAAAGCTTACGTCTATTGCAACGGCCTCGTCCGGCAAAAGAGCAAAGCTTGCGGTTTTACTGCCGCGACAGCCAAGCTCCTCACCATCGGCAAAAAGAAAATCAACGTTACAGGGAAGTTCTTTCCCCGAAAGCCTTTTACAAAGCTCTATAAGCACAGCACAGGCGGCACGGTCATCAAGGCTTTTACCTGTAACCCTATCACCTAAAAGGGGTTGAAGCTTTGTTTGGTAGGTAACGTAATCCCCCACCGATATAACCTCTGCCGCCCTTTGGCCAAGACAGGTATCAATATACATATCTGAAAGCTCGGTACACTGATCGGCATCCTTTAACAGATGAGGCGGTGTACTGCAAAAAACACCCGTCACCTGCTCCTTACCCCAAACGGTAACGGGAGCAGCAGGCAGAATTCGGCTGTCAATACCGCCGCAGGGCGCAACACGGACAAAGCCGTCCTGCGTTACGTGGGTAACAATCATAGCCACCTCGTCAATATGGGCCTCCACCATAATTGTATGCGCACTTTTACCCTTAAGGCGTGTGGCAAAGGAAAGCCCCGACAGGGGTTTTATTTCGGCAACCTCTGAAAGAAGTGCCTTAGCGTAATCGGCGGCGGAGGACAGACTGCCCACCGCCACACGGTTACAAAGTGATTCTAATATATCGTACATATACATTACAGTTCTTCTACCAACTTTTTAAAGTGATTGCCGCGAGCGGCGAAATTCGGGAAGGCATCAAAGGAGGCACAGGCGGGGCTAAGGGTTACTATATCTCCCTCCTGTCCACGCTGGTGTGCTATTTTTACACCCTCGTCAATATCCTTAATTCTTATAATTTCGGGAGAGCCGTTATAGTATGGGTCATTTACTATGCAGTTTTCAATTTTATCGGCGGTGGGGCCGGAAAGAAGCAAAAGCTTAACCTTTTCAATAACGTAGGGAGCCATAGGCTCAAAGGGTATATGCTTATCGTAGCCGCCTGCAAGGAGAATAACCTTACGGTCAAAGGCCTTAAGGCCTGCAATGGTGCGGGTGGGGCTTGAGGCAATGGAGTCGTTATAATATCTTACTCCGTTAACCTCTCTTACAAACTCAATACGGTGCTCAACACCTTTGAATTCGCGGGCCACCTTTCTTATTTCATCAGCACCAACGTATCCCCAAACGGCGGATATCGCCGCAAGGTAGTTCTGCACGTTATGGTCGCCTAAAATTGCAATTTCACTTTTATGCATAACGGGAGCATCAATGCCGCGATATGCCATATGGAGCATACCGTCACCGGCCAACCAGGCGCCGTTTTTCACCTGACGCTCCATACTAAAGCCCAAGGACTGACCGCGCACGTCACGGCGGAAGTCGTTGGTTATTTCGTTATCATAGTTAAGAACGGTACGGGAGAAGGCATTTTGGTGAAGGAGAACGTTTTTCTTTGCCTGCACGTACTCATCCATATCCTTATGCACGTCAAGATGGTTGGGGGCAACGTTGGTTACCACGGCAACGTCAGGACTTTTGCGCATAGAAATTAACTGGAAGGAGGATAGCTCAACCACAACGAAATCCTCTGCTGTTATCTTCTCTATTTCAGGGAGCAAGGGATTACCGATATTACCGCCCACGTAAACCTTTTTACCCTGAGCCTCAAGCATTTTGGCAATAAGGGTGGTGGTGGTAGTTTTACCGTCAGAGCCCGTAACTGCAAATATTGTTGCAGGGCAAAGGTCGAAGAACACCTCCATTTCAGAGGTTACTGCTATTCCCTTTTTGCGGGCAGACTCGAGTTCGGGCAAATTAAAGCTCATACCCGGAGTACGGAAGATAATATCCACCTCAAGATTATCAAGATATCCCTCACCAAGCTTAAGCTCGGCACCTGCTGCCTCAAGACGGTCAGCAAGCTCACCTATCTGCTCCCTTGTTCTTCTGTCGCAGGCAAAAACCCTGGCTCCCTTTTCAAGGAAGTTCATAATAAGGGGGGTATTGCTTACGCCTATTCCACAAAGAGCTATTCTTTTATTTGCTATCTGTTCAAAAAACTGTTTGCAATCCAATGTAAACGCCTCCGTTACATAAATCTATTCACAATATATTATACTTTGTATTAAAACAAATATCAACAATTAAATCCTTATTTTTGGGTTTATTTTTCATAAAAGATATGATAGAATAAAAAACAGGAGTGATAGTTATGCGTATAATATTAGCCTCTGCCTCACCAAGGCGAAGGGAAATACTTACCCAGCTTAATATAGATTTTGAAATAATTGTCAGCGATGCGGATGAAAGCAGTGACATAACCGATGCGGGACTTCTTTGTATGGAGCTTTCTAAAATAAAGGCCCTTTCAGTTGCACAAAAGGCAGATGATAAAAACGCCCTTATAATAGGCTGTGATACCGTTGTGGTAAGGGGCGGTAAAATTTTGGGCAAGCCTAAGGACAGGACCGATGCCTTTAATATGCTTAAAGCCCTTCAGGATGAGGAACACAGTGTTATAAGCGGACTCACCCTTGTGCATAGAGAAAAGGTTATAAGCCGATACGAGGAAACCAAGGTCACCTTTGATAAAATGAGTGATACAGAAATAGAAAAATACGTAAACACGGGTGAATGTGATGACAAGGCAGGGGGTTACGCTATCCAAGGCCTTGCGGCACCCTTTATTAAGGGAATAAACGGTTGCTACTACAATGTTGTGGGACTGCCCGTAAATCTTCTAAAAGATATGGCAAAAGAGATAAATATTGATTTGTTCTAACCAAAAAGCCACGCTTTCGGGTGCGCGCCATAGTGAAAATTTGGTTTTTCGGGTAAATTTGCCCCAAATCTTGCTGAAAAGCCTCATAATACGACAGTATTACTGCGTTTTTCATCTTCGCTTTGAAAACAAATTTATCCCTACAAAACTGCAACG
>JAZSEH010000024.1:0-10269 GCA_045531585.1 Acutalibacteraceae bacterium | reverse complement strand
GAAAAAGCGCCATTTTTGGGCAATTTCTTACTATGGTGCACACCCGTTGGGGTGTTTTTATTTATATATAAATAAAACTTGTATATTTTCAAATTATATTATATAATATAATAAATATTGTTTATTTTCGGAGATGCTCTTTTGGAAACGTTAATTTATCTTGATAATAGTGCAACAACTAAGCCCTGTAAAGGCGCGATTGAAAATATAAATAAATGCCTAACGGAAAACTGGGGGAACCCTTCTTCCTTACATACGATTGGTATAAATGCTGAGCTTGAACTTTCTTATGCAAGAAGCGCCGTGGCAAAAAAGCTTTCCTGCCGTGAGGATGAAATATTCTTCACCTCCGGCGGAACCGAAGCTAACAATATTGCCATTTTAGGCGGTGCCGCCGCGAAGGCTAAGCGCGGCAATCGTGTTGTTACCACTGCCATTGAACATCCGTCCGTACTTAACTGCTTTAAGGAACTTGAGGAAAAGGGCTTCGAGGTTGTTTATCTCCACCCCCAAAGCAATGGCATTATTTCCGAAAGCGATATAAAAAACGCAATAGACAAGAACACTATTCTTGTGAGCATTATGCTTGTTAATAACGAAATAGGCTCTATACAGCCTGTTGCTGCAGCAGCAAAGGCAATTAAGGAGATAGGTGCCCCTGCCCTACTTCATTGTGATGCCGTACAGGCCTTTGGAAAGCTTCCTATTGACGTGCACCGTTTAGGAGTTGATTCGTTAAGCTTAAGCGGTCATAAAATTCACGGACCAAAGGGAGTTGGCGTTTTATATAAGGCAAAAAACGTTACCCTTAAGCAGACAGTATTTGGCGGAGGACAGGAAAAAGGCGTGCGCTCGGGAACCGAGGCTTTGCCCTGTATTTCGGGTTTGCGTGGCGCCATAGAAGAACTACCCGATTTAAATTCTCAATTAAAAAAGCAGAAAGAGCTTTTTAATTATGCAAAGGATGCCCTACTAAACACAGGAATAGTTAAAATCAATTCCACGGATGATGCACTTCCCTATATTCTTAACATCAGTGTTCCGGGATACCGTTCTGAAACGTTGCTTCACTTTCTTGAGGCTAAGGGTATTTTTGTTTCAAGCGGAAGCGCCTGTGCAAAGGGAAACATAAGCTACGTGCTTGATTCTATAGGACTTAGTGCCAAAGAGATAGATTCATCACTTAGAATAAGCTTTAGCAGATATAATACCAAAGAAGATGTTGACGCTTTAGCTTTAGAAATGGCAAATGCAAGCAAGGTATTAAAGAGGTCATAAAAATGAAAGAAATTATACTGATTAAAAACGGCGAGTTAACCTTAAAGGGACTTAACCGTTTCACCTTTGAGGACGCGCTTATAACCAATATAAAGCGCCACCTGAAGGAACTTGGAAAGGTAAGCATTAAAAAAGCTCAATCTACAATTTATATTGAACCTGTTGAGGAGGATTTTCCCTTTGAGGAGGCCCTTGAACGCATAAGCAGAGTTTTTGGAATAGCCGCATACAGCCGATGCTGTGTTGTAAATAAGGATATGGACGAAATACTAAGCGCCTGTGTTCCCTACCTTGCTCCCATAATGGAAAGCATTAAAACCTTTAAGGTTGAAGCAAAACGTTCCGACAAGCAGTTCCCCCTTAAATCTCCCGAAATATGCCGTGAGGTTGGCGGAAAACTGCTTGAGGCATTTCCTCATCTCAGAGTAGACGTTCATTCTCCTGATGAGGTGATAACCGTTGAAATACGTGATTATGCAGCATACATTCGCGCAGGTCAGTTACACGGCATAGGCGGTCTGCCTGTGGGCACCGCAGGAAAAGCGGCAATTCTGATTTCAGGCGGAATAGATAGTCCTGTAGCCGCCTGGACAATGGCTAAGCGCGGTCTTGCCCTTGATGCCATACACTTTGCAAGCCCGCCTTATACCAGCCCCCGCGCAGAGTTAAAGGTTCGTACCCTTCTCAGCAAGGTGGCAGGTTACTGCGGAACCATAAAGCTTGGCATAGTGCCCTTTACAAAAATACAGCAGGAGATCGGCGAAAAATGTCCCGAAGAATTTTTCACTCTTATAATGCGCAGAATGATGATGCGCATTGCTCAGCGTCTTGCAGAAAAGCAAAACTGTCCTGCACTTATTACAGGTGAAAGTCTCGGCCAAGTTGCAAGCCAGACGTTACCCGCTATAGCAGTTACCGACTCGGTAGTAACAATGCCTGTTTTACGTCCGCTTATAGGTATGGACAAGGAGGAAATAATAGCCATTTCCAGAAAAATTGACACCTTTGAAACCTCCATTCTTCCCTATGAGGATTGTTGCACCGTATTTACACCCAAGCATCCCAAAACACGCCCCACCGTGGAGCAATGCATTGAGGCCGAAAGTGCTCTTGATATAGAGGCACTGATAGACGACGCCGTAAACGGTACGGAATATTCTTTTATAAATTAGGAGATTAAAAAAGTGAACGCAGAAATTATTTGTGTAGGAACCGAGCTTTTACTTGGTAATATTGTTAATACCAACGCTGCATTTCTTTCCCAAAAACTTTCAGAACTTGGTATAAACGTTTTTTACCAAAGCGTTGTTGGAGATAATTCAAACCGTCTTAAAAGCAACTTCCTTCTTGCGCTAACCAGAAGTGATATAGTTATACTTACAGGCGGCCTTGGCCCCACTGCTGACGATATTACTAAGGAAATTGTGGCGCAATGTCTTGAGCTTGACCTTGTGGAGGATGAGGAAAGCCGCCGCAGTTTAGATAGCTACTTTGCGGCACAAAACCGCACCCCTGTAAGTTCTAACTACAAGCAATGCCTGGCCCCCCGTGGCGCTGTTGTTATTCCAAATCTTATTGGTACAGCGCCCGGATATTGTATTGAAAAAAACGGTAAAAAAATAATTCTTCTCCCCGGTCCGCCAAGGGAGCTTAAAAATATGTTTGAAAATCTGGTATATCCCTATTTAAGGTCTATATCGGATTCCGTTCTTACTTCTCATTACGTTAAGCTTTTCGGCGTTGGCGAATCCAAGGCTGAGGAGCTTTTGGGTGACCTTGTAAACGGTACAAATCCCACAGTTGCAACCTATGCAGGCGATGGTGAAGTGATGATACGCGTTACTGCAAAAGCCGAATTTGATGCTGATGGTGAGGCCTTATGTGCCCCAATTATCGAACAAATCAAGGGTATATTTAAAGAAAATATTTATGCTATTGATGATGAAGGTCTTGATAAAGCAGTTGTTAACGCCCTTAAGGATAAAAAGTTAACGGTAGCTACTGCAGAATCATGCACAGGCGGTATGGTTGCCCAAAGACTTACGGCAATAGCCGGCTCATCTGCTGTTTTTAAGGCAGGTGTTGTGGCTTATTCCAACGAAATCAAGCAAAAAGAGTTAAATGTTCCTGAAAATATTCTTGCTGATTTTGGTGCCGTAAGTGAACAAACTGCAGCTTATATGGCTATAAACGTTTGTAAAAAAGAAAATTCCACACTTGGAATAGGTATTACAGGAGTTGCAGGTCCGGATAAATCCGAAAATAAGGACGTAGGTCTTGTTTTTGTTGCCCTTTCTGACAGCGAAAACGTTTGGGTACGCCGTTTGCATCTCACCGTTGGATACGACCGTGATAAAATCAGAAATTACGCCACCCTTACCGCACTTGATCTTATAAGGAGATATATCCTTTTCTTACCAAGCGTTATGCCGGGAGCCAACCCGCATTGTGGTGAAATATCTGTTCTTGATGCTCAACCTACTGCCGATATATTGCCCGTTATTGATAAGGTTGAGGCTTTTATTCCACGTGAAAATCCAATCATAACGGATGAGCAGATGGCAGACCTTATGTCAAGCTCCTTTCAGGATATTTTTGTAGATGGGGACGAAGAAACCATTCAATCATCTGATATGTTTGAAAACGTTTCTTCAATTATTGACGTTACCGAAAAAGAGAAAAAAGAACGTACTCCATTCAGTTTTAAGAACACCGTTAAAAAACTTGGAAGTTTTATTCTTAGCCTGCTGCCCGGTCCAAAAAACAGTATAAAGGACAATGTGCTTAAAAGCCTGTTTATAGTTTCCCTTGCAGGTTTAATAATTTCCGCATCATATCTTCTGGGCTACTTTATCAGCGGTAATCAGCAAAAGGAGCTTCTTGACGATACCCGTAAGCTTTGGTATGCGGGCAGTTCGGCAAATGAAGAAGGAAACTTCAATTTTGATCCGCTGCTTAAGATAAATAAGGATACTAAGGCTTGGATAAAAATAAATAATACAAATATTGATAATCCTGTTGTTCAGGCAAGCAACAACGATCACTATCTTAACCGCAACTTCAGTGGAGAGAAGAGCCGCCACGGTACGCTTTTCTTTGACTACCGTGACGTTATTTCCGAAAACGGAAACAGTAAGAATCTTGTGATTTACGGCCATAATATGAAGGATGGCAGTATGTTTGCCGGCTTGCTCAAGTATAAAAATCTTAATTTCTATAAAGAGAATCCCACCATTGAACTTACTACTCTATATAAAAAAAGCCAATACCGTGTATTCTCGGTATTCATTGTAAATGCAAACCCTAAAGATGACAACGGTTATGTTTTTAATTTCCTTAGAAACAGTTTTACAAGTGATAACGAATTTGCAAACTGGATTGATGAGGCTAAAAAGCGCAGTCTCATAAACACAGGCATGGACGTTGTTGCAGAAGATGAAATTCTCACCCTTGTTACCTGCGCATACGATTTTAATGATGCACGACTCGTTGTTATGGCAAGGAAAACAAGAGATGGTGAAAGCGACATTATTAACACTTCAGGTGCTATGTATAATCCCTCACCAATGTATCCGCAGATTTGGTATGATAAACGCGGAATAAAAAATCCATACGCACAAAATTCACAGCCTACAGACGTTTCTTCAGATATAGACAATACTTCACAGCTTGTAATTTCCTCATCAAGCGATGCATCCTCGATAACGTCAAATCATTCTTCGGCTTCTACCTCTTCGTCAGGCTCTGCGGCCACCTCATCTTCCCAGACCTCGGCCAAGCCTTCCACGCCATCTCAAAACAGCGGCACTGCAGGTAGTTCGTCTGTTGTTTCATCTTCAGTATCACAGTCCTCTTCTGCCGACCAGGGCAGCTCTCAGGATAGTCAAAGCAGTGAGGCACCTGTGAGCAGTGATGCATCATCCTCGGTCAGCACAGACAGTAGCACACCACAAAACTAATAATATTAAGGGGGAAATATGGATGATCGAAAATATTAAACTTGATATTATTTATTACCGCACACCTAAGGATTTTGAAATGGAATTCAATCTTTGTGGTTGTTGCCGTATGCGTCTGCTTAACTCCACCGCCGATGACCTCAAAGCCCTTATAAACTGTATGAAACTGGCTGTTGCAAGAAGCCGTGTTATAATTCTTTGCGGTGAGATAAGCGGTGAAAACAATCTTTTTGAAATTGTTTCTAAAGCTATTGGTCGTGAAACCGAGAAAATAGAAAACTCGCTATATGGTATTTCTGCTCCGGGAACAACTCAGCTTATGAAAAACAGTATTCCGCTTATTTCTAAAGCAGGTGTTCTGTTTGGATGCGTTGTGGAGCAGGGCCCCCAATCCATAATTATTCTTTCTACCGATAAACAGCAACGCAAGGATATAATGCACGACCTTGTTCATCCGTACATAAGCGCTTTAAGCCAAACTGCAACTATACAGGAAAATGATTCATCCGAACAAGCAATTGTGCAGGAGGACGTACCGCAAACAGTTCAAGATGAGTCTGTTACACAGGAGCCCGCTGTAACCGAAAGTATTTCCGAAAATATTCCTGTAGGCGAGCCAAAGCAAGAAGAGAGCGTTCAGGATACAGAAGATGTTCCTAATTCGAATGAGATTGAGGAAGAACAAACTCTTGATAAATCCGACATATCAGAGGATAGCTATACTGCTGATATGCTCTTAAGCCTAGAGGACGATGAATACAAAGTGGATAAGCATTTTGATTATACGTCTGATGATTATTCGCTTCTTCACGGCTCCTTTGACCGTCCCGTTTCAAGGGATAGGACTAAAGGACGTTCTAAGCACAGCAAACAGCCTGAAGGTTCACCTTTAATCTTGATTCTTATTTGTATTTTGCTTTGCCTTGTAGGTATACTTACATATTTTATTGTTCTAAAGCCGCTTATGTCGAGAATATCTATAAGTGAGAATTTCAGGCAGCTTATTCCGTTTCTTTTCACAAGGTAATTCATACGGTTATTCTGCATTTTATTGATATAAAAATATAAAGAACAGCGGTACTTACGTACCGCTGTTCTTAATTGTTTTCAATTTTATTTTTTATATAATCAGGAACCTTTTCAGCAGGTATATTCAAAACATAGGAAAATTCCTCATGAAGCATTTTTTCTGCGGTTTTGAGATAATGTTCATCTGAAATATGAATGTGCTTTTTTTGGCTTTTTAAATCCTTTTGGCGCATATAAAGCATACCTATAACACGCATAAGATCACATCTGTTTCCGCTGCTTATTGCAGAAAGGCAAAATTCTTTACGCTCAATATCATTTACTATCCATTCGGTTTTATTTGCTGAAACAGATGTAATTATATCGTCAATTTCATCCCGTGTTAAAAGCTTCCGCATGGTATTTAATATTTTTGCATTATCAACAGGAACGTAAAAGGTTGATTTAGCATCAAAAACAGGAGCCAGAACGTAATATTCCTTTTTTTCTTTTCCGACCTCCATAATCTTCTTTTCCGTAATTTCACAAATACCGTGTGTACCGTAAATTATCTTTTGCCTTACCTCAAACATAATTTCCCTCCGCAAATGGACTACTATATATAATATTTTAACACAAAAAAATATTTGATGTAAGTAAAATTTTAATAAAAAAAATAAAAGAGCAAAATTGCCCTTTTATTCTTTATTGCTTGTTTTGATATGTAGGCACAACCTGTTTTAAAGCGTCTATTACTTCTTTATCACCTTTCTCCAAAGCTTGTTCAAGCAAAGAAAGCTTTGAATTTAATTCCTGGAAGGATATATCTATAGGTTGTCCAACAAATATTTTACTGTGAGACGTTTTAACAAGTCCCTCTTCATTCATTAAAAGCTCTTCATATAGTTTTTCGCCGGGACGAAGACCTGTGAATTTTATCTCAATATCTACTCCGGGTCTGTAACCCGAAAGACTTATCATCTTTTTGGCAAGATCGTAAATCTTTACAGGCTTACCCATATCAAGCACAAAAATCTCTCCACCCTTTGCATAGGATGCAGCCTGAAGAACAAGCTGTGCCGCTTCGGGTATGGTCATAAAAAATCTTGTGATTTCGGGATGAGTAACCGTAACGGGACCGCCGGCTGCAATTTGTTTTGAAAAACGTGGGATTACAGAACCGTTGGAGCCAAGCACGTTACCGAATCTAACCGCAACAAACTCAGTTTTTCCAAGATGCTGCATTGTTTGAACTATCATTTCACAAAGACGTTTTGTTGCACCCATAACGTTGGTTGGGTTTACAGCCTTATCGGTCGATATCATAACAAAGCGTTTAACGTTGTGTTCAGCTGCGCATTTGGCCGTATTATAAGTACCAAATACGTTATTTTTTATAGCTTCACAAGGGCTAAACTCCATAAGTGGAACGTGTTTATGAGCCGCGGCATGAAAAACAATATCAGGTGAGTATTTTTTGAATATATCGTCAAGCCTCTTTTTATCTCTAACAGAAGCAATAAGTATATCCAAATCTATTTTCGGATAATTCTCCTCAAGCTCATTCTGAAGCTCATAAGTTGTATTTTCATAAATATCAACTATAACAAGTTTCGCAGGAGAATACTTAACAATTTGCCTGCAAAGCTCAGAGCCTATGGAGCCACCTCCACCGGTAACAAGAACTGTCTTGTTTCGAATATTATCAACAATAAGCTCGTTATCAAGACAGACTGTATCGCGCTCAAGAAGATCCTCTATTTTTACCTCGCGCAAGGTTTCTATAGTTTTTGTTCCTTCCTCCAACATTTCCTCAAAGCCGGGGAAAATTTTAACCTTACAGTTGGTTTGAGCACATATATCAAGTATAGCCGTTTTTTCGGCTGTTTCTATGATATAAATAGCAAATATAATTTCCTCTACCCTTTTTTCTTGGCAGATTCTTATTATATCATTTCTGTTGCCTATAACGCTTGCACCGTAAACATGCATATTCTTCTTTGAGGGATCATCATCAACAAGTCCCACAACCGAATAATCAAGATTTTCATTATCGTTAATATCTCTTAAAAGCGCTACAGCAAGATTTCCTGCACCAATAATAAGCACACGTTTACCGTTGCGATTTGCCTTAGCCAATATAAGCTTGTACACAATCCTAACAGTAAACCTAATAATGCAAATAAAAGCTACCAGCGCTACATTGGCCGCAAAATTAAGCTTTGGAAAAACTACTTGATATTTTGGGAATATAACGGCACCCAAAATTACACTGAACATACCGGAAGAAAGCGTGCCTGCTGCAAGTCGAAGATAATCATAAGCACCTGCGTGCACCCAATCGGTGGAGTAAATACCAATTACAGTCAAAACAATAGCATATATTACCGCAGAAATACTCATTGCAAAAAAGCTTTTAGAGTATATATCGGTAAACATATTGGCAGGAAGAATAAGTCTGACTGCAACGGCATACGCGCATGCACAACACAACATATCAAAAATAAACAGGTATCTGTTGCGTAAGCGATGCAAAAAGCTCTTCATCGAATCCCTCTCATCTTTTCTTATTTTTTATACGTATTTAAAACGTCAGCTGCATTTTCACAAAAAAACTTGTCCGAAAAATCCGGAAACTTAGAAACCGCAAGATTATATGCAGGCAATAAATTACAACGCCGCTTATCTTCATTGTGCATATCGCTTGAAACAATAAATTTATCCGTTAGGTTTAAAAGCTTTTTAAGCTTTCTTCTACCCTTAAAGTTTAAAAACAATCTTGCATTTATTTGGAAATCCACACCTATTTCTTCAAGCTCACGAAAAAATGCATAATCGAAAGAATATCTTTCAACGTGAGCAATAACGGGATGAATATCTAAAAGACTTAAATTATAAATCCAATCTACAAATCTACGTCCAACCTTGCCTTCGGGAAGCTCTATGAGCATTAAATTTGTACCCTCTAAGCAAAGCTTGTTTAGACCTTCAAACTTGCTTATGTCATTATCCAAATAAACCTCTGCACCCAGAAGAATTTTAGGATGACTAATTTTTTCTCCCTTAAGTTTTGATATTAACGAATCAAAACTTTTTTTTCGCTTTTCTATAAATTCATCCACACAGGTAAACTCACGTAAAACACAGTGCGGAGTAGCATAACATAGTTCTACGCCTTGTTCAGCACTATTTGTAAGCATTTTAATAGCAGTTTCAGCGTTTGGGGCGCCATCATCAATATCCGGAAGACAGTGGGTGTGAATATCAATAAACATTCAAAACGAATCCTTTATTTTTCATTTCATATAATTTTACCATATTTATATCCCTATGTCAACAAAAATTATACTCTTTGTATACCAAAAAAACATAAAAAAACAGTAAAAAGAACCAAACTTCTTTTCTATAAAATTTTTTCATATGCTAATTAATTTAAGAAGTGCATTACAGCCTTTAGTTATATCTTTTTTTGTTGTATAAAAATCACCGGTATACCAAGGATCTGCCACGTTTGAAGGCGTATCGGTAAGCTCCATAAGACGAATAATTTTATTATCGGGGTCATCCTTTATTATTCTTTTTATATTCCTTATATTATTATCATCCATACATATTATATAATCATATTTTTCATAATCCTCTGCCCCTATCTGTACGGCTCGTTTATCATTACAAGATATTCCCATTTCATTTAAAATGCGTTTTACAGGAGGATATACACCGTTCCCTATCTCTTCAGTAGAAGTAGCAGAAGAAGCAATATAAACGCTATCGGACAGCCCGGCTTTTTCTGTAATATCCTTCATAATAAATTCTGCCATAGGGCTACGACAGATATTCCCGTGGCATACAAACATAATTTTAATCATAATATCTCCTTTTACCTGCGGCTCGGCTGCTACGACGAAAACTTCCACTCCTGCTCAATCCCCTAACTAAATTTCAAAGCACACCTGACTCATTAAATTTAGATGAAAAATAAAGCTTTCAGTGGCAGGATACTCTGCGCTCTCCAATCTGTCGA
>JAZSEH010000058.1:0-122931 GCA_045531585.1 Acutalibacteraceae bacterium | reverse complement strand
ATATTTTTCTTTTATCTGTGTAACAAGCTCAAGGCATAAGGCGTCAAATTGGCTCTTGCTCCCGAAAAGAAATGTGTCCACCTTTTTATTAACAATCAGATTTTCAATTTCTAAAGCAACCCTTGCTCTCAGCTCTTCGGTTTCGTTTATATGTCTGTGACCGAAAAAGCAACAACTTTTTTCTTTCATGAATTTCTCCTCAAAAAATAATGAATATACAGTATATCTATTTTAACCATTATAACACATAATACTTCTAAAATAAATACACAATATATTTATTATGAGGTGAATTTATGGCTATTAAGAGTGTTTCAATCAGAATTGAGGAAGAAATGCTAAATAAAATCTCACATATTGCAGATTACGAAGGCAGAAGTGTAAATAGTCAGGTACTTGTTTTAATAAGAGAAAATATTAAAGCTTTTGAGGATGCCAACGGTACTATTGAAGGCAATATAAATCCTGCATCTAACGTAAAACCTACTCGTAAATGATAAAAACCTCTCTGCTTATTTCAGCAGAGAGGTTTTTTTATTTTTAACGGCACAACCCGTATCTTATTTTTATGCAAGTGGGTCTGTAAGCCGAGTTCTGTCGTGAACGGCCATCTATCTTGGCGTAACATTGCTGTCACGCTCCAGCCACTTTTCCCGACACATCGGGCCGATGTATAGTCGGAGTCAGTGTTGCTTCGGATAGGGTTTACAGGGCTTTACGGTCTCCCGCAAAGCCGGTGAGCTCTTACCTCGCCTTTCCACCCTTACCTTAGAAAACTAAGGCGGTATATCTCTGTTGCACTTTCCCTAAGGTCACCCTCGGCGGCCGTTAGCCGCTATCCTGCCCTGCGAAGCTCGGACTTTCCTCAGATAATAAATATCCGCGGCCGTTTAACCCACTTGCTCAAGTATTTTACCACAAAAATCCCACGGTGTCAAAACCAAATTATAAGGAATAATATGTAATGTATTATTCTTTTGGAGGATTTTTTATGGATTTTTCTTCATTTCCCAAATATTTCTTAGGTGCCAACTCCTGCGAAGGCTTTGTTTCCTATTTTGCCGACAGCTACTCTGCCAAGGCAGGACAGCGTGCCTACGTTATAAAGGGTGGTCCGGGTACGGGAAAATCTTCGCTGATGAAGTTTATTGCGGCAAAATGTGCAGAGGCAAAAAAGAACATAGAGCTTTTTCCCTGTAGCAGTGACCCCGACAGTCTTGACGGCATTGGTATTCTACCTGAGGGCACCGTTTTTCTTGACGGCACCCATCCCCACGTTGTGGAGCCTGCCAACCCGGGCATTTGTGAGGAGATAGTGAATACCGGAAGCTTTTGGGACGGCAGGTATCTATGGGAAAAGCGCGAGGAAATTATGGAGCTTACCGCCCTTAATAAGGCTTTTCACGCACGGGCGGCAAGATATATAGCCGCCGCAGGGAAACTGCTTAGCGACAATCTGAGCCTACAGCAGGCACACCTGAGCACAGATAAAATATCCGCCTTTGCCGTCGGCCTTTCCTCCCGTTATCTGCCAAGGGTAAAGGGCAAGGGTAAAATTACTCACCGCTTTTTAAGCGGAATAACACCGAGGGGTATAGTATTTTATTCCTCCACCCTTACAAAAACCACCCATAAGCGTATAATAATTTCGGATAAATACGGGGCGGCGGCATCAGAAATTATGGAACGGCTTTTAGAGGATGCAGTAAAAAAAGGTCATCAGGTTATTGCATTGCACAGCGCATTTTTCCCTTCTAAAATTATTGACCACATTATTATTCCCTCCCTTTCCCTTGCCTTTTGCACCGAAAACAGTTATATGCATATTAAAACCGATGAGCGGCGCATACACTCCCGCCGTTTTGAGGATAAGTCCTTTAAAGGCTGCCGCGAAAAGCTGCGATTTAATGCCAAGGCGGCACGGGAGCTGCTGCTTAGCGCCTGCGAGACCTTAGGTCAGGCCAAGGCAGTACACGACGACCTTGAGGCATATTATATTAAGGCTATGGATTTTGACGCTTTGGGCCGCTACGCAGGGGAGCTGCTTGAAAAAATAATTTGACAAATACAGTTTATAATGTATAATATAATATAGTTCTGCCACCGGGTAGAAAAGATGTAAATAATACATCCGTTACGCATCGTTAGGTCTTAGAAGGTGCGTTGCGGATGTTTTTTTGTGAGGAAATATTTATGAAAAATCCCTTTAAAGAGCTAACCACCTTTGAAAAATGCCTGTGGACCCTTTCCCTTTTGGCGGTTTTAATTGCATTTGTTTTAAGTCCCAACAAGGACGTTTTATCCCTTATAGCCTCAGCTCTGGGGGTAACCGCCCTTATATTTGTTGCCCGTGCTCAGGTGCTGGGGCAGGTATTAACGGTTGTTTTTGCAGTTTTTTACGGCATTATCTCCCTTTATTTCAGATACTACGGTGAGCTTATAACCTATATGGGTATGACAGCACCCATTGCGGTATTTTCCATAATCTCCTGGATACGGCACCCCTATAAGCAAACCGCTCAGGTAGAGGTAAATAAGCTAAACGCAAAAAAATGGGTAGCACTTTACCTGCTTACCGCCATTGTCACCGCAATATTTTATTTTATATTAAAGGCCCTTGGCACCGAAAATCTTTTCTGGAGTACCGTTTCGGTAACCACAAGCTTTTTGGCCTCATCCCTTACCTTTTTACGCAGTCCCTATTACGCCGTAGCCTATGCCGCAAACGACGTGGTGCTTATAATACTTTGGGTGCTTGCCAGCATTACCGACGTATCCTACCTGCCAATGGTGGCCTGCTTTGTTGCTTTCCTTGCCAATGATATTTACGGCTTTTTAAATTGGAAAAGGATAGAAAAAACACAATCACAGGATATTTAACAAAAAAGCTTCATCGTAAAAACGATGAAGCTTTTAATATATATAATACAGTCCCGATCTTAGTGCCACAAATTCCTTATCCTGCACCTTTAAATAGCCGTGCACACTTTCGCGGAAGGAATACATTTCGGTAAGGGAATAATCGGTTGGGTCAAGTTTAATAATGGAGTTTGACCCCTGATTGCAAATTATCAACCCGTCCTGTGCGACGGATATTTGAACAGGACTTTTAAATGGTGATTCCTCTCCGCCGCCAATGCGAAGCTCCTCATGCATGGTATTAAGATTAAAGCGGATAAGGGAATTAAATTTCTTAAAGCAGGCCCAAAGGCTATCGTTATATATTGCAATATCAGTAGGGCAGGTATCCTTATATAGCAGACTGCTGTTCCACAGTATAGAGCCGTCAATATCAAGGACGGTGGCCTCCCCGTCACTATCCAGAATAAAAATTCTGTCCTCAGGCAGGTGGAGTACCTTGCTTTCAAAAACGTTTTTGGCCTTTTTCTTATAGGTTCTGTACCTTAAACCGAATTTTGCTAAAAGGTAGTTGCTTTTGGTAACAGGTGACATACGCCCCGTATCAAAGGAGATCATATTATAAGCGCCCTGAAGCTCACCGTTTTCATCCCTGTTATAGTAAACGTAAACAAGGCCGTTTTCAAGGGGCTTCATATCATAAATATTGCCTTCAAAAAGCTTTTGCATATCACCTACACCTACCTTTCTTTTATATTTTACTCCAAAACTTATATCAGGTCAATAAAAAAATACGCGCGGTAAAAAATTTACCGCGCGTTCATTTTTTTAATTATTCAGCCTTAAGCTCCCAAACAATTTCCCAGTCACCATAGGCGGATACTCCCGTCTTGGAAACGATACCAAGCTGGTAGTTGTTTCCGCCGAGACCCGAATGCAGGTCGTTGGTCATATTGTAAAGACCTATTTCCTTAAAATCGTAGTAGTTAGCCCATACTTCACTATCGCAGTCACCAATGTAGGCGCAGGTATAGTTTGCAAAATCATCAGTAGAGGAAATGGTTATATTCTTTTTTGTAAGAGCAACAACAGCATACTCTGTATCCTCTTTAAGCTCAAGCTTTTTCTCTTCCTCGGAGGAGGTATCAATATCCTCTATCTCGTCAAAGTTAATCTCGCCGTCATCCACACCGCCTACTGCAGAGGAACCGTCGGTTATGTCACCGTTATCCTTAGAGGAGGTGTCTGTGTTGCCACCGCAAGCAGCCAGAGCAAAAACCATTACGAAAACAAGCAATAAAGCAAAAATCTTTTTCATTTTTTAAACCTTCTTTCGAATTTGTATATTAAGTATAGCATAATGTATTTATTTTTTCAAGATAGAAAAAACGGTTTTAATATGTACTTTTCCGATATCCTTTACCCCTTATTTCATTGATTTTGCATATAAAAATCCATTGCGCGCTTCATAAAATCCCGTGTTACGGTAAAATATTCGGCAAGTTGAACAATATCGGTATATCCTCTTTGCTGAGCCTTTTTTAACTCGCTTAAAGGAACAAGGCATTTAATTGCCCAGGCCCAGGCCTTTTTTTCGTGCCGCTGACGCACGGCAAGAGGTGCGTGGGTACCGTAAAAGCCCGCGGTGGCACAATGTCCCAGCTCGTGAGCAAGGCACACCCTTTCCTGACTGCCGAATACCGTAGGGTCAAGGGCAACAAAGTCCCTGCCGTCCACGTTTACACACACCGATTTATTATGAGGCAGAGGAAAAAAATCCACCGTTACTCCGCTGCTATCTGCCAGATTATAAAGCTTATTGGTTTCCATTGGCCCGCTCCTTCACATAACGGGCGTAGCGCTTAACCTCATTCCACATTTCATCGGTAACCTCCTCTCCACCACCGAAAAGTGCCGCTTTAAGACGGTCCTCCTCGCTGATACAGTTCTCGTTACCTAAGAGATATTCAACGCTTACGCCGAAATAACCTGCAATTTTTGCAAGTGTTGCTGCTGATAATGATTTTAGCCTTCCCATTTTAAGGTCGGTTAGATTTGCCCTTGCTACCGAGCATTCCCTGCATAGTGTGGTAACAGTTATGCTCCTTTTTTCGCATAACTGTTCAATGCGTTCATATAAACCCATATTCTTAAATCCCCTTTTATTGCTTTTGCCAAAATATTACGGAATTTCGTAATATTGTATTGACAATTACGGAATTTCGTATTAAAATAGTTGATAGATTACGAAATACCGTATTTCAAGCATATTATATTACAGTTTTCCGTAATTGTCAATACCTTTTTGGAGATGATTAAAATGTTTTTATGTAACAGCTGTAAAAACCGCTTTGATGCACCCGACGTATTTAGCGAATCCCACGGAGCACCCCTGCCCTACCGTGAAGCAACCGAGCTTTGCCCCATATGCGGCAGTACTAATATTGAAGGTCTTTACAGCGGTTACTGCCGCTGCTGCGGAAGAAAAATACCGAAAAACCGTGAGTACTGCAACGAAACCTGCAGGAAGGCGGGGGAGGAAATGTGGCTCAGACAAAGGCAGAGACAAGCCCTTAAAAAAAGTGACCCAATGTACGTAACCCTTGCCGAAATAGATCAATATAATAAGGAGAACAAAACAAATTTAAGCTACGGACAATATATTGCAATAAAGGGAGTTTAAAATAATGTGTTTAGAAGAGAAAAAGAAATATCTTAAAAATTACCAAGTTGTTGCCACAGCCCTTAAGCGTACCGAAAGACAAATTATGCTCTACGGAAAACGGGAAGAAATTTTAAAGGAGCAAAAGGAATACGTTGCTACCCTTTCAAAAATTAAAGAAGAAATTTCTCTGCTGGACGAGCCTTTGCTAAGGGAAATACTTATTCAGAAATATCTTTGCGGATTGACCCTTAACAAAATATCCGGTAACTTAAACTACAGTATAAGGCAGACCACACGCCTGCATAAAAAAGCACTTGAGCTTTTTACTATATTATAATTTACATAATGTCCCAAAAGTGGTATAATTAAATCAGTAAATAAAAGGGGTGATTTTTTGGAACGGGTAATATTGCACTGCGACCTTAATAATTTCTTTGCTTCGGTTACGTTACTTGAAAATCAGACCCTTAAAAATCTGCCCGTTGCCATATGCGGTAGCAAGGAGGAGCGCCACGGTATTGTTCTCGCTAAAAACGAAATAGCCAAAGGCTACGGTGTTAAAACTGCCGAGGCTATATGGGAAGCGCAAGCCAAGTGTCCCGACCTTATACTTTTAAAGCCGGATTATAATAAATATTCCTTGTTTTCAAGAAAGGCACGGGATATTTACCGCCGCTATACCGACCTTATTGAGCCCTTTGGTATTGACGAGTGTTGGCTGGACGTTACGGGAAGCAAGCTTCTTTTCGGAAGCGGTGAGGAAATTGCCCACCGCATAAGGAATGATATAAAAAACGAGCTGGGCATTACCGTTTCGGTGGGAGTAAGCTTTAATAAGGTTTTTGCCAAGCTTGGCTCCGACTACAAAAAGCCTGATGCGGTCACTGTTATTTCCAGAGAAAATTTTAAGGAGCTTGTTTGGAAAATGCCGGTGGGTGACCTGCTTTTTGTGGGCAGAAATACGGTGTCCCGCCTTAATTCCTGCGGTGTATTTACAATAGGCGATTTGGCCCTGTGTGATGACCGTGCCTTGGAGCGTCTCCTTGGCAAAAACGGGCACGAGCTGAAAATTTATGCTCTTGGTGAGGATAACTCCCCCGTTGCTCCCGATAATGCGGTACATATTCCAAAAAGCATAGGTCGAAGCGTTACCACACCACAGGATATTACCACACCCGATGAGGTTTGGAAAATATTTTTAGAGCTTGCAGAGGATATTTCTCGTCAGCTTCGTGAACACAACCTGTTTGCAAACGGCATCACAGTACATACACGCACCACAACCCTTAAGGTTCAAGAATTCAGCCACTCGCTTGACTCCCCCACCGCCATTAGTATGGTACTTGCCAAAAAGGGAATGGAGCTTTTTGAAAAAAGCTATAATTGGCAGCTGCCCTTACGCTCGGTTGGAATAAGGGCTATCCGCCTTACCGATAATTTATGCGCAGTTCAGCAGGATATGTTCGGTACTAATTTGCAAAATGAAAAGCTTGAGGCTATAGAGGACTCCCTTTTCAGTATAAGAAAAAAGTTTGGAAACGACAGCATTGTACGCGGTAGGAACTTAGATTAATAAATTTTCTATTTTTTTCTTGCATTTATTTATAATATAATGTATACTATCTTTATTAGTTTAACACATTAAAGCAAAGAAATGAGGAAATAAAATGTTAACTACAGAATGGTTGATACTTGGTACCATTGTTATGTATATGGCAATGATGATTGGTATCGGTTTCGCTGTTTCAAAGAAAAACAAAACTTCAAGCGATTTCTATCTGGGAGGTAGAAAGCTCGGTCCTCTTGTAACAGCTATGAGCGCCGAGGCATCGGATATGAGCGGTTGGCTTTTAATGGGACTGCCTGCCGTTGCCATGATGACAGGCCTTGCAGAGGCAAGTTGGACCGCTATCGGTCTTGCTATAGGTACATATCTTAACTGGTTGTTCGTTGCAAAACGTCTTCGTGTTTACAGCCAGAAAATTGATGCCTTCACTCTTCCCGACTTCTTTACACGCCGTTTTGGCGACAAGAGCAGAATTTTAACCATTGTTGCAGCTCTTTTAATTGTTGTTTTCTTTATTCCTTATACTGCATCGGGCTTTGCTGCCTGTGGAAAGCTGTTTGCTTCCCTTTTTGGTATGGAATATGTTACCGCTATGATTTTAAGCGCCATTGTTATTGTGCTTTATTGCACACTCGGCGGCTTCCTTGCCGCATCCACTACCGACTTTATTCAAAGTATTATTATGACAATTGCTCTCTTTGTTGTTGTAGGCTTTGGTGAAGGTCTTGTAAGCGGATTTGGAAATGTATTTTCGAATGTTGCGGGTCTTAATGGCTTCCTTGACCTGTTCAAAGGCTTTGATGTTGCAAGTGGCACCACAGGAAGCTACGGCGCTCTGCCCGTTGCATCCACCCTTGCCTGGGGTCTTGGTTACTTCGGTATGCCTCATATTCTTCTCCGTTTTATGGCAATTGAGGATAAAAACAAGCTTAAGCTCTCCCGTCGTGTTGCAAGTATATGGGTAGTTATTTCTATGGGCGTTGCCGTTCTTATTGGTGTTATCGGATATTCCCTTATGAAACAGGGTGTTCTTCCCACCTATGAAAGCGCATCTGCTGCAGAAACAATCATTGTTGATATCGCTAAATACTTAAGCAAATTTGGTTTTGTTCCTGCCATTACCGGAGGAATAATTCTGGCAGGTATACTTGCATCAACAATGTCCACTGCCGACTCACAGCTTCTTGCCGCTTCCTCAAGCATCTCTGAAAATCTTATTCAGGAAACATTCAGAATTAAATTATCTCCTAAGGTTTCTATGTTGCTTGCCCGTGTTTCGGTTATTGTTATCTCAGTTATCGCAATTTTCCTTGCCCTTGATCCCTCAAGCTCTGTATTCAGAATTGTTTCCTTTGCCTGGGCGGGCTTCGGCGCCGCATTCGGTCCGATAATGCTCTGCGCACTGTTCTGGAAACGCACCAATAAATACGGCGCTATTGCAGGTATGCTCACAGGCGGCGTGATGGTATTCTTCTGGAAATTCGTTATTAGAGATGTATTTGCCGATACCATTCTTAATATATACGAGCTTCTCCCCGCATTCATCTTAGGTCTTATTGTGACAATCGTTGTAAGTCTTTTAACCAAGGCTCCCGAAAAGGAACTTACAGACACCTTTGATGAAGTTAAGGCAGATTGCAAGGAATAACAATTTTATAATTTGAGTCCCGAAGAGGAAATCCTCTTCGGGACTTTTATTTTTAACATTGTAGGGTTGATTCACGAATCAACCCTATTTTTCGGGCTATTCATGAATTGCCCCTACACGATATATCTGTATTGTTTGAAAAACAAAGGGGAGGGCAAGGAATCCCTCCCCTACAAAGTGGTGGAGAAAGAGTATAAAATTTTAAAAAGAAAATAATGAAATTTTCGATGTTGAAACCCTTTTTTCATCCACGAAGATGTATATCTAATACCTCAAGTGGTGAAAACACAAAGACGAAAATAATGCAGTTTTTGCTGCTGAAGCCATTTTCTCTGTCAGGAAGACGTATGTTTTATACTTCGACTGACAGAAAAATGGCTAAAAACATAAACCCTGCAAGGAAATCCTTGCAGGGTTTTATAGTTTTGTTCAGCACAAAACACACTGGATATGAAAATAAACGATTTGAGATGCCGAAGGCCTTTTCTCCGCCTGCGAAGATGTATGTTTTATACCTCAAGCAGCGGAAAAAGGCCTAAAAAGGTACTACATAAAAAATTTTCCCGCAAAGACATAAGCCTTTGCGGGAATTGATTTTTTATTCCAATCTAAACGCCTTTTGTTCGGCGCTCAAATCGCTTATTTTCCACGCTTGATGTAGGTGGTGTGGAGTATCTCATGTGCCTTATGGCTTCCGGGCTCACCGAAGAACTCTTTATAAATCATTTTTATGTCGGGGTTCTCGTGAGACTTGCGGAGAGGAAGCATTGCATCGGCATCGTAGAGAACCTTTGCACGAAGTGCAGGAAGGTCAAGCTCCTCACGAAGCTGCATAGGCTGTACGGGCTGACCGCCGCCGTTTACGCAACCACCGGGACAAGCCATGATTTCAACGAACTGAACGTCAAGCTCACCGTTTCTAACCATATTGAGAAGCTTATTGGCATTTGCAGTACCACTGGCAACTGCAACCTTAACCTCAAGATCGCCAAGCTTATAAGCAGCGGTCTTAATACCCTTGGTTCCGCGAACGTCGTTAAACTCAACCTTTTCAAGGGGCTTGCCAAGGATAACCTCAGCTGCAGTACGGAGAGCAGCCTCCATAACGCCGCCGGTAGCACCGAAGATGGCGCCTGCACCTGAACCAATGGCGAAGGGATTATCAAACTTCTCATCGGGAAGCTTGTTAAAGTTGATGCCTGCACGGTCTATCATCTTGCCAAGCTCACGGGTGGTAAGAGCAAAGTCTACATCATAGATGCCCTCACCTGCGGCACACTGGTCGGGACGCTTGCACTCAAACTTCTTGGCAGTACAAGGAATGGTGGATACGAATACGATATCCTTAGGATCAATACCGTCTCTCTGAGCTAAGAAGGTCTTAACCACAGCACCAAACATCTGCTGAGGTGACTTACAGCTGGAAAGATTATCGGTGAAATCGGGATGATAGTGCTCACAATATTTAATCCAACCGGGTGAGCAGGAGGTAATAAGAGGAAGCTTGCCGCCATTCTTAATTCTCTCCATAAGCTCGTGAGCCTCTTCCATAATGGTGAGGTCAGCGGTGAAGTTCATATCAAATACGCCGTCAAAGCCGAGGCGCTTAAGGGCTGCAACCATTTTACCCTCAACGTCGGTACCGGGAGCGTTGCCAAAGCACTCGCCCAAGGTAGCGCGAACGGAGGGAGCGGTACAAACGTAAACCTTCTTGGAGGGGTCATTGATAGCGGCGAAGATATCGTCGGTTTCATCTCTCTCGGTAAGGGCACCTGTGGGGCAGGCTACGATACACTGACCGCAAGCGATACAGGGGTTATCCTTAAGGGGAGTTTCAAATGCACAAGCAATGTGGGTATCAAAGCCACGGTCATTGGCGCCGGTAACGCCAACGCCCTGGTTATGCTTACAAACTGCTACACAACGACGGCAGAGTACACACTTCTCGTTATCGCGAACTAAGAATGCAGTAGACTCATCCTTCTTATGCTCACTGAACTCGCCAACAAATGCATACTGGTCATAAATACCAAAGTCCTTAGCCATCTTCTGCAGTTCGCAGTTCTGGTTTCTAAGGCAGCTTAAGCAATCCATCTTGTGGTTGGAAAGAATAAGCTCAAGGTTGGTTTTTCTTGCCTTAACAGCGGCAGGAGAATTGGTGAATATTTCCATACCCTCGTTTACAGGCTGAACGCAAGCGGCAACCAATGAACGAGCGCCCTTTACCTCAACAAGGCACATACGGCAAGCGCCGATGGCGTTGATTTCCTTCATATAGCAAAGGGTAGGAATGTCGATAGATGCGGCCCTACAGGCTTCGAGAATGGTGGAACCGCTCTCTACAGCATAGTCACGGCCGTTAATTTTAATGTTTACTAAAGCCATAGTTAATTCTTACTCCCTTTCTATTTCTTTTCAATAGCGCCGAACTTACACTTGTCCATACAAGCACCACACTTGATGCACTTGTTAACATCAATAACGTGGGGGTTCTTAACGGAGCCGGAAATTGCACCAACGGGGCAAACTCTGGCACAAGCGGTACAGCCCTTACACTTATCTTCAATAATGGAATACTGAAGAAGATTCTTACATACGCCTGCGGGACACTTCTTATCAACAATGTGAGCAATATACTCATCACGGAAGTAACGAAGTGTGGAAAGAACAGGGTTGGGAGCAGTCTGACCAAGGCCGCAAAGGGAGGCAGACTTAATATGATGACAAAGCTCTTCCATCTTCTCAAGGTCTTCCATGGTAGCGTTACCGTCAGTTACCTTTGTGAGAAGCTCAAGGAGACGCTTGGTACCGATACGGCAAGGAGTACACTTACCACAGGACTCGTCAACAGTGAACTCAAGGAAGAATTTAGCAATATCAACCATACAGGTGTCTTCGTCCATAACGATAAGACCGCCGGAGCCCATCATAGAACCGATGGCAATAAGGTTATCGTAATCAATAGGAACATCAAAATGCTCTGCAGGGATACATCCACCGGAAGGTCCACCTGTCTGAGCAGCCTTGAACTTCTTACCGTCGGGCACACCTCCGCCGATTTCTTCAACAACCTCACGGAGTGTGGTACCCATAGGAACCTCAACAAGACCTGTGTTGGTGATTTTTCCGCCGAGAGCAAATACCTTTGTACCCTTGGATTTCTCAGTACCCATAGAATTGAACCAATCGGCACCAAGAAGGATTATACGGGGAATGTTTGCATATGTCTCAACATTGTTAAGTACGGTGGGCTGTCCGAAAAGACCCTTAACTGCAGGGAAAGGAGGACGGGGTCTGGGCTCACCGCGATTACCCTCGATGGAGGTCATAAGAGCGGTTTCCTCACCGCAAACGAAAGCACCTGCGCCGAAACGGATGGTGATATCAAAGTTAAAGCCTGTGCCAAAGATGTCCTTACCTAAAAGGCCGTACTCACGGGCCTGCTTAATAGCGATTTCAAGACGCTGGATAGCAATAGGATACTCAGCACGAACGTAAACGTAGCCCTCGTCAGCACCTATAGCGTAACCTGCAATGGCCATAGCCTCGATAAGTGCGTGGGGGTCGCCTTCAAGGATGGAACGGTCCATAAATGCACCGGGGTCACCTTCGTCGGCGTTACAGGCAACGTACTTCTTGTCGCTTACGGACTTGGAAGCAAACTCCCACTTTTTACCTGTGGGGAAGCCACCGCCGCCACGGCCACGAAGACCGGAATCGGTGATGCACTTAATAACGTCCTCAGGGGTCATCTCGGTAAGAACCTTACCAAGAGCCTGATAACCGTCCATAGCGATATACTCGTCAATAACCTCGGGGTTGATAACACCGCAGTTACGAAGAGCAACACGCCGCTGCTTCTTGTAGAACTGTGTCTCGTTAAGGGAGGTAACGCGGTTTTCAGCGTTCTCTTTCATCTCGTGATGAACAAGACGGTCAACGATACGGCCCTTCAGCAGATGCTCACTTACGATTTCGGGAACATCCTCAGCGGTGATGCAGCTATAGAAGGTGCCTTCGGGATAGATTATCATAATGGGGCCCAATGCGCAAAGACCGAAACAACCTGTGGTAACGATCTTTACTTCCTCGGTAAGGCCCTGCTTTTCAAGCTCGGTCTCCAGAGCGGATCTGACAGCCATACTGCCGGAGGAAGTACATCCGGTACCGCCGCAGATAAGTACATGTGAACGAATCATTCTTATATTTCCTCCTTACTTATTGAAACCGCCAATGGTATATTCTTCAACCACCTTGCCGCCCTTGATGTGCTCTTCAACAACACGGGCTGCTTTTTCAGCGGTCATTTTAACGTAGGTAACCTTTTCCTTACCCTGTTCAAAAACTTCAACAACGGGCTCATACTGGCAGATGCCTATGCAGCCTGTCTGGGTAACGGAAACGTCGGTTATGCCTGCTTTATTTATCTCTTCTGCAAAAGCATTAAGCACGGGACGTGCGCCTGCTGCAATACCACAGGTAGCCATACCTACAACTATGCGCTTGCCGCCATCCTGCTCACGGATAACAACCTTGCTTTGCATTTTATCTCTGAGTGCGGTGAGTTCTGCTAAGCTTTTCATTATATTTTCCTCCAATAAAATTATTTTTTCAAAGCATCGTACTGCTCTATAAGATACTCCTTAACCCAGGCCAAAACCTCAAAGCTTGAAAGAGGGATATCCTCACCCAGCATTTGCCGCATTTCCTTTGTGGACAGTGTGACCTGCCCTGCGGGGGTCTTATGTATATACTCAAAAT
Source organism: Acutalibacteraceae bacterium (assembly GCA_045531585.1). Classification (GTDB taxonomy): domain Bacteria; phylum Bacillota; class Clostridia; order Oscillospirales; family Acutalibacteraceae; genus SIG587. The sequence continues at coordinate 109,431 of JAZSEH010000058.1, read as the reverse complement.
CTACCTTATCGTTTCCTTGGATAAGCGTACAGAGGGTAGATACCATATCACCTATGGGAGTGAAGTCAATACTTTTTGTATCAAAGGTTGCGGTAACGGTTGTACCGTGGTGTAGCGTTGCCCCGTCATCAACCCTGGACACTATTTTCAGGTCACCCCCTGCCTGTTCGGCCGCCAGCTTTAAAAGCGGTAGCCCCAGACCTACCTTACGGGTAGTACGGGTGGTGTAAAAGGGATTGGTAACACCCTTTACTATTTCCTCACTCATTCCCTTTCCGTCATCGGAAATGGTTAGGGTAAGTATCCCCTGCTCATCCTCCAAAAGGCTTATGCCCACAAGGGTGGCACCAGCCGTAAGGGAGTTTTGAGTAATATCGAGTATATTAAGTGACAGCTCCTTCATAAGGGCTTAAAGATACTTTTCAAGAATACCGTCTACGTCTTCCTTCTTAAGGCGGCCGTAAACCTCATCATTGATGGTAAGAACAGGTGCAAGACCACAAGCACCGATACAACGGGTAGCCTCAAGAGAGAACTTACCGTCGGGAGAGGTCTCACCGGATTTGATACCAAGCTTTTCTTCAATTCTGGCAATAATATCGCCTGAGCCCTTAACGTAGCAGGCTGTACCAAGGCAAACTGCAATGGCAACCTCACCATTAGGATTGAGCTTAAACTGGGAATAGAAGGATGCTATTCCGTAAACCTCTTCAAGAGAGATTCCCATTCCGTCGGCGATGATCTTCTGAACCTCGATAGGCAGATAACCGTAAATTTCTTGTGCCTCCTGCATTACGGGCATTGTAGCACCGGGAACGCCCTTATACTTGGCGATTACGGCCTTTAGCTTTTCTTCCTGTTCAGGTGTGCCCTTAAACATAACGGTAGTAAGCTTTTTTTTCATAGAATTTATATACCTCCCGTGCGGAAAACCGCATTTTTTTGCATAATTAACACCGCCAAAAGGCAGAGTAACACGCTATTGAAATAAGTATATCATATATTGTGACAAAATTCAATCTATTTTGTTATTTTTTTGTCAAAAGAATTTTAATGAGTGCTTCGGCGGTATTTTGGTCAATTTCCATAAAATTGACCCTGCCGCTCACACCTGCTATTCCGTGGGCATCGGAGGAGGAAACTACACACAGCTCATCTAATATGGGATACCTTGACTTATACTCCTCAAGGAGCTGAGGGTCCCTTATTTCCGCCGCAGTAAAGCCTGCGTCAGGGGGGATATCACCCAGCATTGCGATAATGCCGTTTGAATCCCTGTCAATATGGGCAGGGTATGCAACTCCGCCCATTTCACTGACAATTTTTACCGCCTCATTTATGGTAATAGAGGTAGCGGCTATAAGGAGATTTTCCACCTCTCCTATAACCTCGTCCTCCTCATTCATAATATGCTGATTGCCAAATATGGCAGGCTTGTTTTTTATGGAAGCGCTACGGCCCTCAACTATGCGGTCAAACTCCATTGCCTTTTCAAGGGTATCAAAAAGACAGACTATGTGCACGTCCTCTGCAGTGGTAAGCTCCATTCCCGCAACAGGGGTAACGCCGTAAAACTTGCAGGCGGCAAAAAACGCGGGGCAGTTTTTACAGGTGTTATGGTCGGTAAGGGCCACAATATCCAGCCCGTTAACCTTGGCTATACCTGCAATAAGGGCTGGCGTAGCGTCGTCATCACCGCAAGGAGAAAGGCAGGAATGTATATGTAGATCGTAAAAAACTTCCATAACACTTCCCTGCCTTTCGTTAGATATATTTTTATATAATTGCCTTTACTGCGGCGCAAAGCTCAAAGGTTGAGTCTTCACCGCCCAGAAGGTTTATGCATTTAGCCTTTGCAATACCGCAAAGCTCCTGGTCGGGGGTTACCCCCTCCGCCAATATAACACAGGCGGTATCGGCAAGGCTTGCAACGGCTATAACGTTTAGATTGGTCATAATGGTTATCCAGGCATCGCCCTCGCTTGCTCTACCCATTACCCAGCTAAGCAGGTCACCTGCATATCCGCCTGTTATTTCGCGGTCAGGGTCACAAAGCACAAACTCCTTAAGACCCAATTTTTCGGTTAATTCCTTTACCGTCAACGGTCATCTTCCTCTCTGTAAAAAACACAGTTACTAAGGGTTGCCCTTCCCTGCACAATATCCTCTGCCAGGGCATGGCAGGAGGGCGCGCCGCAGGCGGCACAGTCAATACCCTTCAGGGTCTGCTCTATCTCCCTTATCTTCGCCATTTTACGCATAGCCTCACCCATATCCTCATCAAGGCGAAGCACGTGGGACTGAGCAAGGGGCGTTTTCCATTTGTATTTTCCGAAATGCTTGCGGTTTTCCTGTGCTGTATCTACCGCCGAAACAGGCAGATAACGGCGCAGAATATGAAGCCGCGCTCTGGCAATATAGCCGTTTTCCACGTTAAGACAACCACCTACACAGCCGCCGTGGCAGGCGTTAAGCTCAACAAATTCAAGTCTGCCAAAGCTTTTGTTTTCTATTTCCTCAAGCACCTTGATAACGTTTTCTATACCGTCAGCCGCTATGTATTGGCTGTTATACAGGGCCGAAGCCTCACCGCCGGAGCCTGCCCAGCTTATGCCTATTCTGCCCGACTGGGACATAGCCTCAGGCCTTTTAATTTTATTCATTACAGGCACCAATTTAAAGTACATTTCCTTAATGGAAATAACCCCGTCTATAGCGCTTTTTTCAACACCTATAGGTTGACGCACGTATGTAACCTTTGCAGGACAGGGGCTTATAAAGAAGGCGCCTATATCCTCCTCTTTAAGCTCAGGGTGCTCCTCAAGCACCTGCGTTTTAGCGATTCTTGCCGCATACTCAACAGGAGCCAATATAGGCAGAACGTTATCACAAAGGGATGGAAAGCGCACCGAAATAAGCCTTACCACCGCAGGGCAGGCCGAGGAAATAATAGGCTTTGGAATATCGGGCTTTTTAAGATATTCCCTTGTGTACTCGGTGACAAGCTCGGCGGCACGGGCCACCTCAAAAACCTTGTCAAATCCGCAGCCAAGCAACCCGTTAAGCACGTAATCCACGTCCTCAAGATGGTCAAACTGACCGTAGAGGGCAGGGGCCGGCAGGGCTATTTTGTATTTGTAATTGTTTATCATATCAAAACTGTCGGAGGAGGCCTTTTTTGCCTTTCTGGGGCAAACACGGATACACTCGCCGCAGTCGATACACTTTTTGGATTCTATAACCGCTCTCCCATCCTTAACACGGATAGCCTCGGTAGGACAGCGCTTAACGCAGTTGGTACAGCCTGTGCATTTTGAAACGTCCAATGACACGGAATGTACGAATTCTGACAACACTATCACCTCTTAATCTACGTTAACCACCATAAAGACCTTTGTGCCCACTCCAACGGTGGATTCTATCTTCATTTCATCGGTATATTTTTTCATATTGGGAAGGCCCATACCTGCACCAAAGCCCAGAGCGTGTATATCCTCAGGGGCGGTGGAGTAGCCCTCCTGCATGGCAAGGTCAATATTGGCAATACCCTTGCCTCTATCCTCAAGAAGTATTTCTATTTTTTCGGGGTAAACGGTAACAAAGGCATCCCCACCCTCGGCGTGGATTACCATATTTATCTCACCCTCATACATAGCAATGGAAACACGGCGGATAACCTCGGTGGAAAAGCCGAGCTGACGCAGTGTTTTTTTTACGTTGGCAGAGGCTTCACCTGCGGTGGTGAAGTTGTCGCCGTCTATTTTATAATGCAGCTTCAGCGGTTCGCTCATTTACACTCACTCCCGCCTGTAAGACCTGCCGCATAAAGTCTGCCGCAGGCAACGTACATTCTCTCCTTAGTGGTAAGCACCGCCATACCGCAATCTTTGGCAAGCTCTAAAATATCCTCACCGGGCATTTTTGCACGGACAAAAACTATACAGCGCATATCCATCATAGCAGCGGTGCGCACAACCTGTGCGTTAACAAGTCCTGTAAGCAGTACCGCCTGGTCCTTAACGTAGGCCAGAACATCGCTCATCATATCGCTCCCACAGGCAGAACGTACCTCGGTTTCAAGGATATCCTCTCCACAAAGAATATCAGCCTCTAAAAGCTGAGCTATTTTACTTATTTTCATAGAAATACTCCTCCAACTATTGGATTATATATTTTAATTATACTACAAAACCTTTTTAAAATCTATTGTTAAAAATACATATAAAAAAAGTGGGCGATTCGTTATCGCCCACAGTTATTAAAGCTTTATTTCCTTAAAAAGCTCAGGTATTACCTTGTTTTCATAAGGAAAATCCTCTGCCTTTAAATTATCAAAAAGTCCTACGTGCAAGGGCACCGTTATTTTAGCGTTGACACGCTTTGCAAAACGGGCGGCATCGGTCATATTCATATTATTGCCAACACCGTTTACAGGTAAAAATAAAACGTCTATATCTTCAGGAACGTCCTGGAAAATATCCTCGTTATAAAGAGTGTCTCCCGTAACGTAATATTTCTTTTCACCGTCGTCAATAATAACGCCTATTGGGTGAACGTCACTATGCTCTGCCTTAACGGCGGTAAATTTAACACCGTTTTGAGTCCAACTTGTATGGCGGTTGAATTTTACGTAGTTATTATTACCGCCGAATTTCTTTGTTTCAAGAAACGCCGCTTCAGGCGCAAGAACAACAATGCCCGAATCCTCGGTAAGATAGTGGCAAAGGGTTTCGGGGTCCACGTGGTCAAGGTGATTGTGGGTGCAGATAATCACGTCAGGCTTAATTTTAAGGAAAGCCTCGTCCACAGGGGTTCTGCGATAATTTTTAGGATTTATCTTTTCAACGCTGTTAGAAAGATATGGGTCAACCATTATTTTTATATTCTCGTTTTCAAATAACAATCCCGCTTGGGAAATCCAGGTAACCTTCATTTTTACCGCTCCTTTAAAATGTTTTTTATAACCTGCGCCGCGGCAATAAGGCCTGCCGCACCGGGAACAAACACTGCACTTGCAGGGCAGGGTCGTCCGCTTTCGCGGTACTCGCCAAAGGGCTGAGCGGTAATGGATTCCTCGGTGGAATAGACCACTTCAAGCCCTTCAATTCCCCTTTTGCGTAAAGTATTGCGCATTACCCGTGCAAGGGGACAACCGCTTGTTTTATAAATGTCGGTAACCGTTAGTTTTAGTGGGTCAAGCTTGTTTGCGGTACCCATTACGCTGATTATTGGCACCCCTGCCGCCTTTGCACGGCAGATAAGCTCGGTCTTGCAGGTAACGGTATCTATAGCGTCTATTATATAATCAAACTGCGTAAGGTCAACACTATCGGCCGTTTCGGGGGAGTAGAACATATTATGCTCCACTACCCTTACATCATCACTTATGTCCGCCGCTCTCTTTAAAGCAACTTCGGTTTTGCTTTTTCCAAGAGTAGATTTAAGGGCAATTAGCTGGCGGTTTAAATTGCTCACCGCCACGGTATCACTGTCAAAGATATGAACGGTACCCACACCGCTTCGCACCAAAGCCTCAAAGGCGTAGGAGCCAACTCCCCCAATGCCGAAAACGGCAACGGTGCTGTTTTTCAGGGCAGTAAATTTTTCTTCTCCCAAAATGGCTTTTATACGAATAAATTCTTCATTCATAATTTATTGCTCCAGATATTTTATAAGAGTAATAAGCTCATTTTCAAAATTTACGCCGTAACGCCTGTCCTTATTTTCTTTAAGCGTTCTTCTGATACAATCAAGGGTGAAATTAACTGCCACCTCGGCAGATTCCTCAAGGGTTTTGCCCTTAAGCACCGCGGCGGTTAACGCGCTTGCAAAAACATCCCCCGTGCCGTGAAAAACCGCATCGGATTTTTTGGCAAAGCAGTAGCTTATTTTGCCATCCTGCATAACGGCGGCGCCAAGATTCTCGTTATCAAAGCAAACGCCGGTAAGCACAATACAAACACCCACCTCATCATAAAGGCGGTTAAGCAAATTTTCAATATAAGCCTTATTATAGGGTGGCTCTTTATATTCTTCACCCACAAGCAGACAGGCCTCGGTTATATTTGGAACAATAATATGTGCCCTTTTGCAAAGGGAGAGCATTTCTTTTGGAAAATCCTCATCAAAGCCTGTGTAAAGTTTACCGTGGTCGGCCATAACAGGATCAACAATTATTTTTGTTTCCTTATTGCTTAAAAGCTCAGTGGCCTTGATTACAAGCTGAACCTGTGCCTTAGAGCCTAAATAGCCTGAATATACAGCATCGAATTCAAGGCCTTCCCTGTGCCAATGCTGGGCTATGGGCAAAATATCCTCGGTCAGGTCCCTAAAGGTAAAGCCGCTAAAGCCGCCTGTGTGTGTGGATAACACGGCGGTGGGTATTACTGCAGTCTCAATTCCTGCGGCAGAAATTATCGGAAGTGCCACGGTAAGTGAGCATTTACCAAAGCCCGAAATATCGTGTATGGCGGCAACTCTTTTTTGTCCCATTTATTTAAGCCTCTTCTTACAAACAGATTCAAGACAGCACTGCTCACACAGCGCCCTTCTTGCGGTGCACACCGCCCTGCCGTGAAGCACGGTGCGGTGGCAAAAATTATTGGATTCCTCAGGTGGGAGCAGCTTTAACATCTTCTGCTCCACCGTAGCGGGGTCTTTAGTATTAACAAAACCAAGACGGTTACAAATTCTTATAAAATGCGTATCGGTAACCACGGCAGGGTGTCCGTAAACGTCACCCCTGACAAGATTGGCGGTTTTTCTGCCAACGCCCGACAGGGTAAGCAGCTCCTCCATCTCCTCAGGCACCTTTCCGCCGTAATTCTCAGAAATGCGTTTGGCAATGGCAATAAGGTCCTTAGCCTTGGTTTTGTAAAGGCCACAGGTTTTTATAAGCTCCTCAATATCCGAAAGGGGTGCCTCAGCCATGCTCTCAGGTGTGGGATATTTGCCAAAAAGCGCAGGGGTAACAATATTCACCCTTGCATCGGTACACTGTGCCGAAAGGCGTGTGGCAATAAGCAGCTGAAAGGCATCGGAATAATCAAGGGAGCATATGGCGTCGGGGTACTGAGCCTTTAAAAGCTCCACCGCCGCCGCGGCACGCTGCTTTTCGGTCATACTACATCACCAGCTTCATATCACCGTTTTTAATAAGACCAAGCTTACGCATAGCCTCACTTACTCCAAAGGCGATAACCGCAGGGAGAATGAAGTGCATAAGTAAAATCTCAATAAGGGTAAGGCCCACGGAGGTTCCGCCGCTTACCATTGTTTCAAAGGACATAAGAGGTCCCACAAGGCCTGCGGTACCCATACCCGAGCCTGTGGCGTTGCTGGTCATGCCCAGTACTGCCGAGGAAATAGGGCCTAAAATGGCACTTGAGATTATGGCAGGAAGCCATATAAGGGGGTGGCGCACGATGTTAGGCATCTGCAGCATTGAGGTCCCTACACCCTGTGCAATAAGGCCACCCATTTTGTTTTCCCTGTAGCTGGCAACGGCAAAGCCTATCATATTACAGCAGCAGCCCACCGTTGCGGCACCTGCGGCAAGGCCCGAAAGGCCCATGGAAATACCAATGGCGGCAGAGGAAATAGGCAGGGTTAAAAGTATTCCCATAACCACCGAAACAATTATTCCGCCGATAATGGGGCTCTGCTCAACGTTAAAGTTTACAATGGAGCCTATCCAGTACATAAACTTTGAAATAGGAGGGCCTACCAGGAAGCCTGCGGCACCGCCTGTAAGTATACAGCAAAGCGGGGTAAGGATTATGTCAATTTTGGTTTTGCCTGCAACAAAGTGGCCCACCTCAACAGCAACGTAGGCGGCAATAAAAGCGCCCAGAGGCTCACCGGGGGCACCAAAGGCAATACCATCACCAACCGTGGCGGCAGGAAAAGCGCCCACAAGGCCTGCCACGGCGGCACTTACCGCTGTAAGTGGCTTAGCGCCAAGCTTTGTGGCAACGCCAACACCAATGCCTGCACCTGTAAGGGTTTTTGCGGCCTTGCTTATGGCAATTATGTAGGTGCCGATAACACCGGGAATAAGTCCACCTATCTGGGCAAGTATGGTGCCGATGATAAGTGTAGAAAAAAGTCCCATAGCCATTCCGGAGAGTCCGTCAATAAAAAGACGGTCAAGATATTTTTTCATTTTTTTACACCTCACGTAAAAAGAATAATACTTGTCCTCTATTATACAATAATTATATAAAGTTCGTCAAGGTCTGCATATAACATAAATTATTGAACAAAATAATTAAAAATTAGTAAAGAAGTGAAAAAATGAAAACGGTAGCCTTTTTTGATACCAAGCCCTACGACAGGGAAAGCTTTAAACGCTTTATTGATACGGAAAAATATTCCTTCCGTTTTTTTGAGAACAAGCTAAACCGCGACACCGCAGGTATGGCGGCCTGCTGTGATGCGGTATGTGCCTTTGTTAACGACACCATAGACCGAGAGGTTATTGACACCCTTGAAAAATACGGAGTAAAGCTTATTGCTCTGCGCTGTGCAGGCTATAACAACGTGGACGTAAAGTACGCCAAGGGTCGCGTTACGGTGGTGCGTGTGCCCAACTACTCCCCCTTTGCAGTGGCGGAGCATACTATGGCGCTTTTACTCCTTTTAAACCGGAAGCTCCACCGTGCCTACATTCGTACACGTGACCACAATTTCTCCCTTGATGGACTTACCGGCTTCGATTTAAAGGGTAAAACCGTGGGCATTATAGGAACGGGTAAAATAGGACGGTGCTTTGCTGATATATGTGCAGGCTTTGGTATGAATATTATAGGCTTTGACCCCTGTGAATCGGATGAATTTGCAGGCAAATACGTATCCATTGATGATATATTTAAGCAAAGTGATATCATCTCCCTTCACTGCCCCCTTACCAAGGAAAACCGCTATCTTATTAACCGCGATACCATAGCAAAAATGAAGGAAGGCACCTATATTATAAACACCTCACGCGGTATGCTCATAGATACCGAGGCCCTGCGTGACGGGCTTAAATCGGGTAAGGTGGCAGGGGCAGGACTTGACGTTTATGAGGAGGAGACCCGCCTTTTCTTTGAGGATTTTTCCGACGAGGTTATATCCGACGACCTGCTGACAACCCTTATTGCAATGCCCAACGTTATAGTTACATCCCATCAGGCCTTTTTAACACGGGAGGCGCTGTCGGGCATTGCCAAAACCACAATAGAGAACCTTGACTGTTTTTTTGCAGGCAAGGAATGTGAAAACGCCGTATAGGAGGAATATAATATGCACGAGGAAATGGAAACAAAAATGAATTTCACGGTGGACACAAGGGACAGGGTGCTTAGAGCCTGGGAAAACTCTGTTCAAATGACCCGTGATTTTAAAATTTTTGCAAAGCAGATAGAAAAGCCCTGCCGCGAAAAGGAGCTTTTCGAAAGGTTCGCCGTGGATGAGGGCGAGCACGCCGCCGCATTTTTAGAGCTTTTACAAAAATACGAGGCCGAAAAAAATTAAATCATAACAATTGACTTGTACCACGCTTTTGTGCTAAAATGATTTTTTGTAAACGAAAGCGTGGTGTTTTTATGAACAATTCATTTAAAAAGGGAATTATCGACGGTCTGCCTATATGCATAGGCTATCTTTCGGTGTCCTTTGCCTTCGGTATTTTTGCGGTATCGGGTGGAATGAAGGTTCTTGAGGCACTGCTTATATCCATGACCAACGTCACCTCAGCAGGTCAGCTGGCGGCGGTGCCCATAATTATTTCGGGTGGTATGCTAAGCGAGCTTATAACCTCACAGATGGTAATCAATCTAAGATATGCGCTGATGTCGGTCTCCCTTTCCCAAAAGCTTGACTCAACGGTTAAACTCAGGGACCGCTTTTTAATAGCCTTTATAAATACCGATGAGGTTTTTGCCGTTGCCGCTTCGAAGGAAGGCAGTGTTGGCAAACGGTATATGTTCGGGCTTATACTCACCCCTTATCTGGGTTGGTCGGCCGGTACCCTCCTCGGTGCCCTTGCAGGTGATATTTTACCTTCCGTTATTACCAGCGCCCTTGGCATTGCCATTTACGGAATGTTTATTGCCATTGTTACCCCTGTGGCTAAGAAAAGCCTTGCCACGGCAGGATGTGTGGCTTTAAGTGCGGCTCTTTCCTGCGCATTCTACTACATTCCCGCTTTAAAGGCAGTACCCGGCGGCTTTGTAATAATTATCTGCGCGGTTATTGCCGCTTTGATTATGGCACTTGCGGCACCAATAAAAACCGAGGGTGAGGTGGCCGCAAATGAATAGCTATCCATTTATAGTTTACCTCCTTGTAGGGGCAGGGGTTACCTATCTTATAAGAATGCTGCCTCTGGTGCTTATTAAAAGCAAGATAACCAATAAATTCATACTTTCCTTCCTTTACTACATACCCTACGCCGTTTTAACGGTTATGACGGTGCCTGCAGTCTTCTACGCCACAGGAAACATAATTCCTGCGGTGGCAGGCTTTATAGTGGCCCTGCTTTTTGCCCTAAAGGGCAAGGGACTGCCAATAGTTGCGGCAGTTGCCTGCGGCACGGTGCTTTTGGTGGAGATTCTTATGAAATACGTGTTCTAAATAAAGAAATCGTGGTCAAGCCGCGATTTCTTTATTTGCACTCTACTTTAATTTTTACTTTTTCAAGGCCTTCGCCGTTACAGTAAACGGTGCTTTGCCACATAACGCCGTCAAGCTCTAACGTAACGCGCCTATCCGAGTTGTCTTTGGGTATATCCACCCATAAACGATATACTCCCTCACCCACAGTGGGCAATGCGCCTGTTGTGCCCGTATACACCGCCCTTTTACCGTCGGCACCCACCTTATGCTGTTCGCGTGGGTCATTCATTTCGTCAAAAACACCGGTAATGGCCCAGTCGTGAGGAACGCGGACGATTTCCCAGTCACTATCATCAAAACACATAGCGAAGTAGGCGGAATTAACTCCGCCTACTTCGAATTTTTTAAATCTGTATCCGTATTTTAAAAGGATTTTTTTCTCTCATTTTAAATTCCTACTTTAAACTTGTCGTCCTCGGTCAGCTCCAGCAAATCAATAGCACGACCAAAAATTGTTTTAACGTTTTTAAATTCCTGTCCGCAGTGAGCATCACTTCCGCAGTAGAATTTACAGCCGCACTTCTTTGCAATTCTGTAGGGTCTTAAAACAATCTCCGCTTCATCATCGGAAAAATCCATATCCGAAACATTAAGCTCAATGCCCACTCCAAGGCGTGCCGCTTTACTGAACAGTCGCTGCATTTCATCCTCAGGGAGCAGCTTTAATACCTCTAAATATTCTTCCCTGTTTGGAGCTATCAGAGTACAGGTTAAGTGTGCAAGTCCTATCTTATGAAAGGGTAAATCCATATTAAGTACTGCGTCAAGACGCTTTACCCAAGCCTTAGCCTTGTTTTCCACACTTGAGGCTTCCTCTTGAGTTAAGGTTAGGCCTACCATGTGGAAATGGGTTGTGGGTATAATTGCAAAATCAAGAAGGTCTAAGGTTTCCTTTGTTAAGGCAACCTTTAAATTTTTATCAAGCTCTGCCTCGCAACCAAACAAAAATTTTATTCCCTCAGCCTGAGGCAGAGGCTTGGCGGCGGAGATGTGTGCGAAATTCTGAATTTTATACCAATTTGATGCGCCCTCAACCTTTTCGTCCCAAAAATGATCGGTTAGGCATATTGTAGTAAGCCCTGTTTCCTGCGCATAACGCAAAATTCTTTCAGGTGTTTGTTCCGGATCGTTAGCGCAAGGAGAAATCCTTGAATGAATATGTAAGTCATTATCAAATATATATTTCATAATTCAATCACCCAGGGAAATTGTACCATATAAGCAAATCTTTTGCAATACATAAATACCCGAATTTTTCACAATTTTTACCGTCTTGGGCGGTAACAAAAAATCAGCCCTGTTCGGGTGCGCGCCATAGTGAAAATTTGGTTTTTTGGTGAAGCTTTGACGGGATACTCTGCGCCTCTTAATTTTTTGACCGCCGCGGGCGGTACCAAAAAATTTGCGTTGCTCGAGACTTCACAGTCCGCAAAGGCTACCGCGCCTTTGCGGCTGCTTCGACGAACCCTACGGGTTCTCATCCCGAATTATCTAAAAAGCAAAACACCCACCCTTTTGGGTGAGTGTTTTGCTTTTTGGTGACCCGGACGGGATTCGAACCCGTGTTACCGCCGTGAAAGGGCGGTGTCTTAGGCCTCTTGACCACCGGGCCTGGTAGCGGCGATAGGACTTGAACCTACGACACTTCGGGTATGAACCGAATGCTCTAGCCAGCTGAGCTACGCCGCCATATTTTTCACCGCACAATTGCGGTGACTAAGTTATTATATATGAGTATTCCCGATTTGTCAATACTTTATTTGCCAAATTTTTTAAAAAACTTATCGCTATCGCTTTATGTTTACCGGGGCTGCCTCAATAAGATGCAGATTAAAAAAGAAAAACTGTCTTGCAGAAAATTAACAATTTTCTGCAAGACAGTTTATTTATTCTTTTCCTTTTGGTCTGCGCTTAGGTGAGGCAGTCCCTATTAGGGAATTAGTCCTCGCTGTAGAGAGCAACTAACTTCTCAAGGTGTGCGCGGCGGGCCTTTGCAGCCTCGGCAGCCTTATCGAAGAGCTGTTCTGCACGCTCGGGGAAGGAACGGGTAAGTGAAGAGTAACGAGCTTCACCCATAATAAATTCCTTATAATCTGCGGTGGCAGGCTTGCTGTCAACAGAGAAGGGATTCTTGCCCTGTGCCTTTAATGCAGGATTGTAACGGAACAGATCCCAATATCCGCAGGCAACGGCTTTTCTCATCTCATTCTGGCAGTTAACCATACCGCCCTTAATGGAGTGCATCTCGCAAGGTGAGTAGCAGATAACGATTGAAGGACCGTTATAAGCCTCAGCTTCCTTAATTGCCTTTAAGGTCTGATTCATATCAGCACCCATAGCTATCTGTGCTACATATACATAACCGTAGGACATTGCAATTTCAGCAAGGCTCCTCTTGTTAATAGCCTTACCTGCAGCGGCAAACTGAGCAACCTGACCGATGTTGGAGGCCTTGGAAGCCTGACCGCCTGTGTTGGAGTAAACCTCGGTATCAAATACCATAATGTTTACATTTTCGCCGGTAGCAAGAACGTGGTCAACACCGCCGAAGCCGATGTCGTATGCCCAACCGTCACCACCGAAGATCCAGATGGACTTCTTGGCAAGGTATTCCTTCTTAGCAAGAACTGCAGGAGCTGTGGGGCAACCCTGTGCGGCAGCCTTTTCAATTTCTGCAATTAAAGCATCGGTAGCGGCAGCGTTCTTATTGGTATCGTCTATAGTAGCGAAGTAAGCCTCAGCAGCAGCCTTGAACTCATCGCTTGCCTTATCGGACTCGGCCATTTCCTTAACCTGAGCAATAAGACCGTCACGAAGAGCCTTCTGGCCAAGATACATACCAAAGCCGTGCTCAGCGTTATCCTCAAAGAGGGAGTTAGCCCAAGCAGGACCGTGACCCTTAGCGTTTACGGTGTAGGGAGATGTTGCAGCAGGACCGCCCCAAATAGAGGAACAACCTGTAGCATTGGAGATATACATCTTATCACCGAAGAGCTGGGTAACAAGGCGAGCATAAGCGGTTTCTGCACAACCTGCGCAGGAGCCTGAGAACTCAAGGAGAGGCTTCTTGTACTGAGAAGAGATAACGTTTGCATCGGATGCAAGGCCTTCCTTCTCGGTAACGTTGTCTACACAGTAATCAAATACATCCTGCTCAGCAAGCTGGGTGGATTGTGCAACCATCTTAAGAGAGTTGGTGGGACATTCGCCTACGCAAACGCCGCAGCCCATACAATCAAGAGGAGATACGGTCATGGTGTAAGCATAGCCCTTATTGGTAGCAAGCTTTTCCTTAACTGCATAACGGGTGTTTGCAGGGGCAGCTGCCTTTTCCTCAGCAGATAATGCATAAGGACGAATGGTAGCGTGGGGGCAAACGAAGGCGCACTTGTTACAACCGATACAGGTTTCATTGTTCCACTGGGGAACCATAACTGCAACGCCGCGCTTCTCGTGTGCGGAAGCACCCTGCTCAAAGGTACCGTCAGCATGGTCGATAAATGCGGAAACGGGGAGAGAATCACCGTCCATAAGAGCAACGGGCTTCATAATACCGTCAACCATCTTAACCAGCTTAGAAGCATCGGCGCAAGCCTCAGCCTTCTTCTCGTCAACAGCGTTAGCCCAATCAGCAGGAACGTCAATCTTAACGTAAGCGGTGGCACCGGCATCAATAGCCTTCTCGTTCATTTCAACGATTTCTTTACCCTTCTTCATGAACTTCTGTGCCTTTTCCTTCATGTAGCCAATGGCCTCCTCAGCAGGAAGAACCTTGGAAAGGGAGAAGAATGCAGACTGTAAAACAGTGTTGGTACGCTTACCAAGACCGATCTGTGCGGCAAGGTCAATAGCGTTAACGGTGTAAAGCTGAATGTTATTTTTAGCAATGTAACGCTTTGCTTCAGCAGGCATATGGACATTCAGCTCATCCATATTCCACTGGCAGTTGATAAGGAATACGCCGCCGGGCTTAACGTCGTTAACCATCTTGTAGCCCTTAATTACGTAGGAGGGGTTATGGCAGGCAACAAAGTCGGCCTTATTTATATAGTAGGGGCTCTTAATGGGCTTGTCACCAAAACGAAGGTGAGAAATGGTGATACCACCGGTTTTCTTAGAGTCATACTGGAAGTATGCCTGAACATACTTGTCGGTATGGTCACCTATAATCTTAATAGAGTCTTTGTTAGCGCCAACGGTACCGTCACCGCCAAGACCCCAGAACTTACACTCAATGGTGCCTGCAGCTGCAGTGTTGGGAGCCTCCTCCTCGTCGAGGGAAAGACCGGTAACGTCATCGTTAATACCAAGGGTAAACTGAGCCTTTGGAGCATCCTTACCAAGCTCTTTGTAAATAGCAAAGATACTTGAAGGAGGAGTATCCTTAGAGCCAAGACCGTAACGACCGCCGATAACGGTGTCAACCTTTCTGCCTGTTGCAGCAAGAGCGGCAACAACGTCAAGGTATAAAGGCTCACCAAGGGAGCCGGGCTCCTTAGTTCTGTCAAGAACAGCAATCTTCTTAACAGTCTCGGGGATTGCTTCAACTAACTTTTCAGCAGAGAAGGGACGGTAAAGGCGAACCTTAACAAGACCAACCTTCTCACCTGCGGCTACCATGTAATCAATAACCTCTTCTGCAACGTCACAGATAGAGCCCATTGCTACGATGATCTTCTCAGCATCGGGTGCGCCGTAGTAGTTAAAGAGCTTATAGTCGGTGCCAAGCTTGGCATTAACCTTACCCATATATTCCTCAACAATTCCGGGAACTGCATCATAGTACTTGTTGCAGGCCTCTCTGTGCTGGAAGAATATATCGCCGTTTTCGTGAGAACCGCGCATTACGGGGTGCTCAGGGTTAAGAGCGCGGGCTCTGAATGCCTCAACAGCATCCATATCGCACATCTCAGCAAGGTCATTGTAGTCCCATACCTGAATCTTCTGAATTTCGTGAGAGGTACGGAAACCGTCAAAGAAGTTGATGAAGGGAACGCGGGACTTAATGGTTGCAAGGTGAGCAACGGCGCCCAGATCCATAACCTCCTGAGTATTTGTTTCTGCGAGCATAGCAAAACCGGTCTGACGGCAAGCATAAACGTCAGAATGGTCGCCGAAAATGTTAAGGGCGTGAGAAGCTACACAACGAGCAGACACGTGGAAAACGCTGGGGAGAAGCTCACCGGCGATTTTGTACATGTTAGGAATCATAAGTAAGAGACCCTGAGAAGCAGTGTAGGTGGTTGTTAATGCACCTGCATTAAGAGAACCGTGAACTGTACCTGCAGCACCTGCTTCGGACTGCATTTCGGAAACCTTTACGGTTGTACCGAAGATGTTTTTAACTCCCTGTGCGGACCACTGGTCAACGTAGTCTGCCATAGGGCTGGACGGAGTAATAGGATAAATACCTGCTACTTCGGTAAACGCATAAGACACATATGCCGCAGCGTTGTTACCGTCCATTGTCTTGAATTTTCTGGCCATGGATTTTATCCTCCTTTAATTTTCGGTTTGCCAAGATATTGTCTTTTACACGGGCAAACCCATACGAATATATTATAATACTTTGAAATCAATAAGTAAAGAGCAAAAATGCAGAAAAATATAGAAATTCTTAAAGTTTTTTGGGACATTTTTTAACAAAAAAATATTTTCACCCGATTTTTCCCGATTTTAGTAAAAAAGGACTTTCCAAAGTATATTTTTTTAAATTTCTCCCAAAATCTTCGTTTTTCTCCCGTTTTTGCGGTGTTTTCTCCCTTTTTAGTTGTTGACAATTTAAAAAAATGCATATATTATTATATTATTGAAATTCTGCTCCTTTGCAGCTTTTCAAAATCTGCACCCATTGGTGCAAAAATGAAATGGAGATATGTCAAAATGTTAGACGACCCCGGGCCTGCGAATTTTATAACTACTCTCGCAGCCAATGCTTCTGCCGCAGGCATA
The DNA here is from genome assembly GCA_045531585.1 of Acutalibacteraceae bacterium. Classification (GTDB taxonomy): domain Bacteria; phylum Bacillota; class Clostridia; order Oscillospirales; family Acutalibacteraceae; genus SIG587. The sequence goes on along the minus strand of JAZSEH010000058.1, from coordinate 92,820 downwards.
GAAGTATCAACACTTGTTCCCAAAATTATTTTACTGTTCGTTCTTATTCTTGTTAACGCCTTTTTCGCCATGAGTGAGATTGCCATTATTTCACTTAATGATGTTAAGCTTCAGCGTATGGCGGAGGAAGGAAACAAAAAGGCCAAAAAGGTACTAAAGCTTACCGAAAATCCTTCAAGCTTTCTTTCCACCATTCAGATAGGCGTTACCCTTGCAGGATTTTTAACCTCCGCATCCGCTGCGGAAAACTTCTCCCAGCCTTTGGCCAACGTTATTAAGGGCTGGCTCCCCACCCTTCCCTATGGGCTTATTTCGGGAGTATCCCTTGTGCTGGTTACAATAGTAATTTCATTTTTCTCCCTTGTTCTTGGTGAGCTTGCTCCCAAGCGCATTGCGATGCAGTGCGGTGAGAAAATATCCTTTGCCGTTGTTGGCATACTTCTTTTTATAAAGAGCGCTATGAAGCCCTTTATAAAAATTCTTTCAGTTTCCACAAACATAGTTGTACGCATCTTCGGTTTTGACCCCAACGCTAATGAGGAGGAGGTTACCGAGGAGGAAATACGTATGCTGGTTGACGCCGGTGAGGAAAAGGGCGTTATTGAGGAAAGCCAGAAGGAAATGATAAACAATATCTTTGAGTTTGACGATATTGTTGCCGCCGATGTTATGACCCACCGCACCGATATTGAGGCGGTTGAGATAACCGATAAATTTTCCGACGTTATTGAGAAGACCCTTGAGGCCGGCTATTCCCGTATCCCTGTATATGAGGAGGAGCTTGACAACATTAAGGGTATTATATATGTAAAGGACCTGCTCCCTTATGTGGGCAAGCGTATTCCTTCCGAGGTGAAGCTTGCCGACCTTATGCGTGAGGCTGAGTTTGTTCCCGAATCAAAGCGTTGCCGTGACCTTTTCAGTGAAATGACCGAGAAGAGACTGCAAATGGTATTTGTCTGTGACGAATACGGCGGCATTGCGGGCCTTGTTACCATTGAGGACCTGCTGGAATCCATTGTTGGTAATATGCAGGACGAGTATGATAACGAGGAGGAGGAATTTGAGCAGGTAAATGAGACCACCTACACCTTTGACGGTACTACCGATATTGAAGAGGTTGAGGAAAAACTGGGTGTTGACCTGCCCGACGGTGAGTATGATACCATAGGCGGTTACATTATGTCCGAGCTTGGCCGAATCCCCGGTGAGGATGAAAACCCCGAGGTACAGTTCCTTAACTACTCCTTTACCGTTTTAGAGGTGGAGGAACGCCGAATAGAGCGCGTTAAGGTTGAACGCCTTTACGAAATTGATGATGAGGACGAGGATAATAAAAAATCCAAATCCAAGGATAAAGACTAAACAAAAATCACGCCTTTCGATAAGGCGTGATTTTTATTTTATATCCACAACTATTAACTGTGGTCTATTATTTATTCGTGGGATAAAATGAGGGTTGCCAAGCCCTCTGCTAACAAGCAATCGGCCATCATAAAGTCCCGAGGTGTATTTGGGAAACAGTCCTTGTCCGGGTGAGTAAAGGCCCTGCCCGAAAAAACGCCACTGACCGCCGTGGGCGTGTCCCGAAAGGATCAGGTCGATATTCCGTTCCTTTATATACCGTTCATAATATTCGGGGTGGTGGCAAAGCAGTATTTTAAATTTGCTCTCATTACTAAACCGTGTAAGCATTTCAAGAATGGGCTCCTCTCTTTTCCTCCGACCACCTACCGAAGAAAGTCCGCCTATTACTACGTCGCCAAAATGTACAAAGTCATTATCAAGGCACACCGCTCCGGTTTTTTCTATAAGTGCCTTAAGGTCTCCCCTATACCTGTTTTCGTGGTTTCCCAGAACACAGAATGTGGGTGCAATTTCTGCACAAAGTCGCAAAAATTCTAAGCCGTGCAGATAATTTTGGTTTGAGTGGATAAAATCCCCTGCCACCAGTACCGCTTGTACTTTTTCGTTTTTAAGCACTTCAATCACAGGAGAGTTATCACAGCCGTGCAGGTCTGAAATCACTGCAAATTTTAAAGGTTTTTTAATTTTCGCCGAAAAGCTGAATGAGCTTATTTCCATCACGATCACCTCGGTACAGCGATACTGTTATTTTGCACTTTGATAATATCATATCCCCATCCGACAGTCAATATTGCATCGAATAATTTTGCGTAGTTCTACACATTTGTTATTTCTGTTGGTAATACAATAACGCGCTTTTGCTTTTTAATGGCATAGTCAAGAGCGATCTTGGTGCCGCTTTTACGGGTAGATGGGGCGTTTGGTTTGTTGTAGTAGACAATGCAAAAGCAACTGCTATCTATCATTTCACAGTTGCGCTCCACGTAGGCTGCCCTGCCTGAGTCCATTATCCTTTCGGGGTAATAGGTATCCTCATAAAACTCTAAAAGATAGTTTTTATAATCATCACTTATATAGGGATATTCCGCCCTTACGTAAATTCGTTTTACGTGAGGGTATTTTTCTTTAAGCTGTGTTACCATTTCATAGCATAGGTCATTAAAGCGACTCTTGCTCCCAAAAAGAAATGTATCAACATTTTCGTCCACAATTAGCTTTTCGATAATTTCATTAAGTTTCGATTTTAATTCATCAGTTTCGTTTATCTCTCTGTGACCAAAAACACAGCATACGTTTGATTTCATATTATACCTCATTCAAAGTGAATAATTATTTACCTATTATACATCATATTTTACTTAAAGTAAATAATCATTTACTTTGAATAAGTTATATTTCGTCTTGTTTCCTTATAAACTATTAGTATAAGGGAGGCGAAAAAATGAAAACCGAATTTGCTGATAAATATATTACATTAGGCCTGAAAATTGCCTATTATCGAAAGAAAGCAGGCTATACTCAAGAGGTGTTTGCTGAGCTTATTGATAAAAGCGTAAACTTTGTAGGTCAAATTGAGGGTCCCGGTACAATTCGCGGTGTTTCCCTGGAAACCTTATTCAAAATCGCTCAGGTATTAAAAATACCCCCTTCAAAACTACTTGAAGAGGATTAAAGGGAAAAGGTAACAAAATAAAAACGTATAATATAAAACGCCCTATGACCGTAAAGGTCATAGGGCGTTAGTTTTATTCTTAGTCCAACGGTTTCATTGTGGGGAGTACTTTTGTATTTTCACGAATTGCCACTTATCGTTATAAATCCCCACGGATAAAGGGTTTTCAATATTCTGTTTTCACGAATTGCCACTTATCGCAACTTATTGCCACGGTCAAATGTCGTAAAAATTGTCGTAAATAAAGGTTAGTTACTTTTAATCTTTTTCAATATACTTTCCTTTAGTTCAACAAACTCCTCTTGTGTTATAGTGTGACTGTCTCGCAACTCTTTCATAAGTTTAAGGTGCTCTACATCATTCGCAAAACTCTTATCTATAGCAGTAGACATTAATTTTTCAACTTCAACATCGTTATTGATTACAGCTTTTATCATTGATATAGTATCTTTTTCTTCGTCAACAGGAAAAAGATATTTGGACATGATTTGAAAAACACCAATTAAACTCGCAAGATATGTAGCAGATACGGATATGAGTGATACCATTGCAGGAATCGTTTTAACAGTTATGTTAGAAGAAACAAAACAAACAACAGTTATTGTCAAAGCACCCAACATAACCACAAAAAACCAAAAAATAAATTTCTTTAAAAAGTTGTTTGTGGTTACTCGTTCTTTACGTTGAGTAATATAATCTTCTAAAAGAGAAGTTAATTTTTCATTTCTTTTTACAAACTCTTCATGAACTGCAACTAATTGTGCAGCATATTCTTCATTTCTTGTTGGTTTTTTATCATATTTTGCATTTAGCAATTCATAAAGGGTTGAGACAAAAGAAGAATATTCATTAGCCATTTAATACTTCCTCGATTCTTCTTTCTGCCATTGTATAGCTAACATTATATCTCGAAGCAACAAGATTAGTTAACTCTTCTTTTTCAACATTCTTACCTTTAAAGTTTTTAAGCATATCTTCCCTAGGCATAAGAATACTTGCTGCCATATAATCTGTCTTTTGCTCTTTTTCGTCGCTAGAATAATTCGCCTCATGGTCGCGTGCGGCTAAAACAATTCTTTCATCGCTTGATTCGCTTTTTGCACTTATATAATGAGCCAATTCATGAGCAACAATAAATTTTTTCATATGAATGTTCTTTTGACAATTATAAGCAATTATTTTGTTAGAATTAAATTCTTTTATTCTTTCAACATTTTCATCCACAAGCAACAAACCTTCAAGAGGTTCTTTGAATTCTGCACCACGAACATCAAACCCTAAATCACTAGCGATTTCAAAAACATCAACAGGTATAGTCTGCTTTATATTATTATTTTCAAAAAAAGTTTTTATAACTTTTTCCATTTCTAGCATTTGTTTTTCGTTAAATTTTACAGACATAACATACACCTGTATCCTTTCCATACATCAACACCTCCTCGTATATCTTTTCCTAATAGTAAAAATATATGAGGAGATAAATATAAATAGCAGTAATTTTCCATACTTATATTACCAGAAAACCGCAATTTTTTCAAGCCTCTATGCAAACATTTTCAATTTTTTCATTTGCAAGACAACCCTGCCACAATATGTTGTGGTAGGGTTGCTAAAAACATCATTTTGTGGGTTAGGCAATTTTCAATTTGCCTTGCAGACTTTGGGTTTTCTGTTGCTTGAACTCTTTTGTAACCTCGTTGTAAATCTCCATTGTAGTTTCAATCTTCTTGTGACCCATAACATCCTGTATATATTTTATGTTGGTCTCTACTTCGCAGAGTCGGGTACAAAATGTGTGTCGTAAATTGTGCATAGAGAAATGGGGCAACAACAAGGGGTCTCTTTCTTCTGCAAGTGCCTTTTCGGTTTCCCCTTTGTTGTAATCACGGATAATTCGTGCGATTGCTCTATTGAGAGCCGCAGGCGAATAAACCTCGTTAAAACGATTGGTAAAAACAAAATTACTCAAACCGTCAACAACAGATTGACAACCACCGTTCTTTATTTGTTGCTCTCTCGTCTGCAACAGGGCTTCACGAACTTCGTCAAACATAGGTACTATTCTGGTGCCGCTTGCCGTTTTGGTCGCATGAATATGGAACTCGCATTTGCCGTCCTTGTTCTTGCGATAGAGCATATTGTGGTTTACGAAGATTGCCCCGTCACCTTTGAACAGGCAATCGGACCATTGGAGCCCAATTACCTCGTCCACACGACACCCTGTTCCCAAACAAAAGGTAAACAAGGGCAACCAATGGTTGTACTGTTTAGAGTGCCGTATAAAGTCCATAAAGGCCATCTGTTGCGGTAGAGTCAAGGCATGTCGTTGTGCCTTCTCCCAATCGTTGCTTTTCTTTATCTCTGCCATAATGCCGTCTGTGGGGTTCTTACGAATATAATCATCACGTACTGCCATTGTGAATATCGGGTGCAGTATGGTGTGTATGATTTCCATACTGTTAGGTTTAAACCCAATTTCATAGATAAGGTGCATATAGAATTTCTTTATATCACTATATTTAATAGTGGTCAATTTTCGTTTGCCCAAGTCTTCGCTGACGTACTTGGTGTACATATAGATATAGTTTTCTCGGGTTGATGGACGAAGATTGTGCTTTGTTTCCATATACTTATCAAAGAAATAATTAAGGTCATTTCTTTCTGCAGTAAAGGTATCAAGACCATCTTCCAAGTCGCGCTTGATTTTCTTTTCCATTTCCCGAAGTGACAAATCACATTTTTTGCCCTCGGGTACTTTGTCCGTGGGAACAAGTTTCCAACTGTAAACGGTCCGTCTTTTTCCAAGACGGTCTTTATATTTAAATTCATATCTGCCGTCTTCTCGTTGGAACTCGCCTTTTTCTAATATCCTATTTTTTGAATCTCGTCTTTTCTCTGACATATTTTTTCTCCTTAAATTATATTTATTTTCTCAATATATTCTTCAAACAATCTTCGTTTGAAGAGGACACGGTTCCCACTCCAAAGCAGAAACTCTTCGTCCTTGTGTTCGTTAGCAAATTGTCGCAGTTTATTTATTCCAATGTTGAAATAGTCTGCTGCTTCTTCTGCCGTTAAATTGAATTTTTGCCATGTTGGTGTTTTTTCTTTGTCCCTTGTCGTATTATTCGTTCTCTTCGGCAAACACTCATTGTAAGTGCCGTCGAACAACTTTCTCAACCTCCTTTACAAAAATGGTGATGGCAAAGAGTAAGATATTTTTTCGATTTTGTCAATACCCCCAAATCGTGCCATTTTACCCCAAACCCGAAAAGTAGGGGTAAAATAGGGCGATTTCATTTTTGAGAGCTCAGATTCGCCTATTTTGGAGAATATGAACTTTTTGTAAATTATTCAAAATCTCGGGGTTTTAAAGAGTATAGCGCGTATTTTCCTGCTTGTCAGCCTTAATCTGTTGCAGGAAAAGGTAAATCTTCATCAACGAAATCAAAAGTTAATTGCTCACACTCTTCGGTTCCGTCATAGTCGGCTTGAACTTCGTCATCATCAATAGGGTTGGTATCTTCTTTAAACTCGGTTGGAGCAATAGAAATACCAACTGCCTTATAACTTTCTGTGCCGTCATCTTTATATCGGACCTCGGCAAAGAATGTGACGAATCTGCCCTTTGTGTATCGGGTCAGTTTTTTGTAGTTAATGCCCGTGGTGTTGTCAAAACACATCACCGAAACAAGTGGTGCTTTGGGGCCACGGTTGTTTGAGTCTGCAAGGAAAGAAACGGAATTATAACTCCCTCTGTCTGTCACCGAACGGACATACCCTTGTATCATAACGAACTCTTTTTCTGTGCCTGTAAATAGGCGAATTGGATTGAACATTGTTCAACACTCCTTTTATTTAGTATTTTTTAGTGGCTACAACACAAAAAAGAAAATGGAATGCCCCCGAGCAGCCTCGGGGCATTCCACCTTCGTAAATATAATTCCACCAAAAATATGTAAATAAAAGACAAAAGAAAAAGTGTTGTAAATCACTTACATGATAAAGTATAACTACAGTTTTTTTAATTGCAAGTATTTTGACGAATTATTTTTATGACTTTGCACCGAGATAAATATTGACGATATCCACCCTTTTTTCTGCCGACCCGTGACCGAGTCGAACACAACAGTCGTTCTTTGCCGTTCGGTCTGCTTGGTCGGGTGAATACCCCTTATCAAGATAATATTGATATTGCTTGTGATAATATGCTTGTATGGACGATTTCCTCACCGAATGGTTACCACTTTTTTGGACCGCCTTACAACCGACTGTCTTTTCGCTTGGTACTGTGATTCCAAGACGGCATAATCTTCGGGATAACCACTTATTCGCACTGTCCTTACGGATATTGCCGAACAGGGAGTCCGTTTCTGCCTTGCCCGATATGAGCGAACTGCAAAAAGAGTGGAACTCTTTATTGGTTACTGTAATTTCTCGACTGCGTCCGCCCTTGTCTTTTTCAAAAAATATCGTCACGGTCTGTCCGTCGTTGCCAAGCGTGATATGCCGTTTTTGAATAGATACCGAATTGACACGGCAGCAGGTGTAGGTTGAGAAAATAAAGAAATTACTCGAGTGGCACGGTCTGACAATCGAGTCCTTGACCCGTTGAATCTCTTCGGGTGTTAGCGCGAACTCCCGAGGGCTCGTTCTGTCGGGTATCAATTCCGCATTGACCTTCGTTTCAAAGTTGGTATGCACTCCGAAATGATGATTGATAACCCGCGACAGCTTCACTAAGTTGCTTTTGTAGGTTTCAATCGTATTAAGTGAGCATCCACCATTGGCCTTGCTATCAAGCCATTCTTGGCAGTGTTCGGGGCAAATGTATTTCACCTTATCTATTTCGGGATAATGCTCTTTGATGTACTCACAAAGGTTGTGGGCGGTATCAAGCAAGTTTGCCTTGCCTGCAAAACTATACACCCTCCAACTGTGGTCGGGTTGTCCGCTTTGCCTTTTTGAAGAATGCTTATCGTACCCGAGAGTGAACGATGCTTCAATGGCCGTCATACTCTGTACGAAAAGACTACGTTTTTTTGACATCTCGTGTCACTCCTTTCTCAAATGATATCTGCCCCGACTAGATCGTCGGGAGCAGATTACCCTATCCGCATTGTCGATTTCGTGTCCGAAATCGTTAATGCGAATAGGTACGATGCTATTTTTGTTCAGACGAAGACGAGAGAGCCCCCTCGCCAAAGGTACGGCAGAACACTTTCTGCCATTCCAAAGCCGATACATTATCGGCAAGTCAACCAACCCTACAATAGCATACTCGGGTTAAGATTGACGGTACCTCCGTTTTTTCGTTTGGGCATTTCCATAGGTTTTGTAAAAAACGGTGATACAGGGTTGACCACACTTGGTCGGGGTTCTTTTGTAATTCCACCTTCATTTATTTTTCCTTATATGTGTATGGTTTGTAATTCCTCCTTCTTAAATTAAAAGTATTGTAATTAGAATCTATTCTATTAATTTTTTTATTTCAAGTATTGGTCTCTACTCTTTAAACAATCAAGAGGATTCTTTACTCTTTTATTAATCTTGATAACTCTCAATTACTCTATGTTTAAGATAAAGACTCATAATGCTTTATAATCATCATGATTAATAAAGAGTCTTATATAAAAGAAAAAGAGTTATAAAGATTCTATAAGAATCGTTATAACTCATGAAGATTGCATTGAAAATTTTGAATAAATATGCTATACTATAGAAAACTAAATATAGGAGGCTACACTATGAAAGAAAGACGATATCCATTCAGTTTGTTTTTGATTGGTTTTATCACAAATATTCTCTTTCACTTTTTTTGGCTTTTTATCCCGAGCATTATCTTGCTAATTGTGGGTATTTGGGTTGATTGGTGCTTGTATGTAGGTCTTGCTTTGTTAGGCATTGATATTATTGCCTCATTCGTTGAGCAAATGAAAATTAGACAAGCAATGCTCTCCGACTCTGACAACGAACAATTCCGCCAATTTCAAGATGCAGTATCAAGAGACGGCAATGTATTTGAAAACATTAGAAGTTTTGTTGAGAATGCTGCCGAAGAAGTAGACGACGAAGAAATACAGAAAAACAATTTTGTTGTTGATATGTGTGATGCCGTTTGCAAAAAATGCGAATATGGTGATGACATTGAAAAATTGAACGAACACGAGAGAGTTTTCTATGTCACTCAAATATTGGAGCAGGAAGTAAACAATGGTGGTTTTTCTCAATTCTTCTTTAATTCAAGTGGTGATTTTTCAAACGAGTTAGTAGATGCATTCACAAAGATAGGTGCATTAAAAACTGCAGAAATCTGCAAAAAAGCATTGGCAGTATTCAACGGCAAAGTTCCCACCGATAGAGATGAGCGTGAAGAATTACTTGATAGTTTGGATTGCGACGATGTGTTAAGCGAATGCGATGATGAATTTTACGAGTATGAGGATAATTTGGAAGAACTAAATTACACATACATTATGGACCATCGTAGTTTCTTTGATTAATTACATAATATGCAAAAACACCCTATGACTTTTGACGGTCATAGGGTGTCTTCATTTTTTCATTTGTCGTAAATGTGTCGTAAATCGGTTTTGATGGAGTTTTAAAAACCCTGTGATACCGCTATTTTACGGCATTTTCTTAGTCCAGGGGCTTCATCGTCGGGAATAGGAGAACTTCTCTTATAGTATCGGAATTGGTGAGGAGCATTACTGCGCGGTCAACACCAATACCCATACCGCCTGTGGGGGGCATACCGTACTGTAGGGCGGTAAGGAAATCCTCATCCAGCATCTCGGCCTCGTCATCACCGCGGTCGCGGAGCTCCAGCTGCTTTTCAAAGCGTGCGCGCTGGTCAATGGGGTCGTTAAGCTCGGAATAGGCGTTTGCCAGCTCACTATGGCAGATAAACAGCTCGAAACGCTCGGTAAGGCGGGGGTCCTCAGGACTTGCCTTGGTGAGAGGTGAAACCTCAACAGGATACATTGTTATAAAGGTAGGCTGAATAAGCTTTTCCTCAACGCGCTGGTCAAAGCAGGCATAAAGTGCATTACCCCAGGTTTTATCTGCGGTATCGGCCAGCTCAACACCCTTGGCCTTTGCGGCGGCTACAGCCTCGGCATCGTCGGTAATTGCGCCAAAGTCAATACCCACGTACTCCTTAACGGCGTCAACCATGGTAAGTCTGCGCCAGCCGGGAGTAAGGTCAATTTTCTCGCCCATCCACTCAACCTCATAGGTGCCGTGAATTTCCTTAGCGGCGCCGGAGATAATACCCTCGGCAATATCCATCATATCGTGAAAATCAGCATAGGCCTGATAAAGCTCAATACTTGTAAACTCAGGATTATGCTTAGGGTCCATGCCTTCGTTTCTGAAGATTCTTCCAATTTCATAAACCCTGTCCATACCACCAACGATAAGGCGCTTTAAGGGAAGCTCGGTAGCGATACGCATATACATATCAAGATTTAAGGTATTATGGTGGGTAATAAAGGGTCTGGCAGAGGCACCGCCTGCTATAGTGTTAAGCACGGGGGTCTCAACCTCAATATAACCCATATCGTCAAGGTAGGAGCGCATAAACTTTATAAACTTTGAGCGAATTACAAAGTTGCGCTTTACCTCAGGATTCATAATAAGGTCAACGTAACGCTGACGGAATCTTAAATCGTTATCCTTAAGACCGTGAAATTTCTCAGGCAGAGGCAGTAAGGATTTTGAAAGCATTATAATGGACTGAGCGTGAACGGAGATTTCCCCTGTCTGGGTTTTGAATACAAAGCCCTCCACGCCTACTATATCGCCAATATCAAACTTTTTGAATGCGGCGTACTCGGCCTCACCAATATCGTCACGCTTAACGTAAAGCTGGATTTTGCCTGTGGTGTCCTGCACCCCTGCAAAGCTTGCCTTACCCATAACGCGGCGGCTCATCATACGGCCTGCAATTTTAACGGTTTTACCCTCGTACTCCTCAAAATTATCCTTGATGTTCTGAGCATAGGCGTTAAAATCGTACTTGGTTATAATAAAGGGGTCGTTTCCGGCCTCCTTCAGCGCTGCAAGTTTATCACGGCGCACCTGTAAAAGTTCGCTTATGTTTACCTCTTGAACGTTATTGTTCTCTGCCATCCTTTTTCACATCCCTTAACCTGTTTTTAATTGCTATTTACTTTGAAACGGAAATAACCTCATAATGAATTTCTTCACCGTGAACCTCAACGGTGATCTTATCCCCTGCCTTGGCGCCGATAAGGGCATTGCCTACGGGGGATTCATCAGAGATATAACCGCCCTCCGGGTCAGCCTCAGAAGAGCCGACGATGCGGAATTCCATTTCTTCCTCAAACTCCACGTCAAGCACCTTTACCTTAGAGCCAACCTGAACGGTTTTGCTTTTGCCCTTAGTATCGGTAATAAGCTCATAGTTATTAAGCATTACCTCAAGGTCAACTATTCTTGCTTCAATTTTGGCCTGTTCGTTCTTGGCCTCATCATATTCACTGTTTTCTGAAAGGTCACCGTAACCGCGGGCAATTTTGATTTTTTCGGCAATTTCTGCTCTGCCGGTAGTTTTTAAGTACTCCAGCTCGTCCTGTAATTTTTTCAGTCCGTCATCTGTAAGTTTAATTGCTTTAGCCATTGCGATAAAACTCCTTTAATTTCTTACGTGGCATAAATCCACATGTTATAATATTATATAAGTTTTCCTCAATTATGTCAAGTAAATTAAAAAAATATTAAAAAGGCAGGGCACCGCCCTGCCAAAAATTTTATTCTTCTTGCTTTTTAAATTGCTTTTTGTAGCCACCGGGAGTATAATTGTTTAGGAATTCCTGCCACTCCTCATCGGAAATATCCTCCGCACTGACCATAAATTCCTCATAAAGGCGTGCCGAAACGCTTTTATACTCTTTTCTAAGAATTGCCCACTGCCTTACCCCTATTACAAACATAACCAGACTGCAAATTACAAGAGCTAAAAGGGGCACAAAATGCGCCCAATAATATTTAAAGGGCAAGCCTAAGATGCCGTCGGGATCGGGATTTATTACCTTTGCAAAAAATACAATGCCGTATACCCCTGAAAAAACAGTGGGAACAAAGGTAAAGACCTGCATTCTAAGGGCGTTAAACACTATGCCCGCAATCAGCAAGGCAGATATACAAAAACAGGTAACTATCCATTTTGTGTACTGGCCGTAGGCAACGTCCCCCGGCTGTAAAAAGTTACGGTTCATAAGGTAGCCCACCGCCACCAGCAGGGCAAAAAAGACTGCCCAGGCGCCGAACAGGAAATACAGCACACGGGAGTAGGAGTATGCCTTGCCATCCTTCTTAGCGTAGTGGATATTATATTTTTCTTCCATTTTGTAAACTCGGTTTAAAATGCTTTCCTGCATTTTCATATACATCACCGAGAATGAGTATAACACACAAAAAGCAAAATTTCAACCCGAAAGGAAATTTTAAAAATGTCAACACTTAATATTGTTATGGTAGAGCCTGAAATACCACAGAACACAGGTAACGTGGCGCGCACCTGCGCCGCAACGGGAGCCAGACTTCATCTGGTTGGGCCTATGGGCTTTTCCATTGACGATAAAAAGCTTAAAAGGGCAGGCCTTGATTATTGGCACCTGCTGGACATAACCTATTATGATAATCTTGAGGATTTTTTTGCCAAAAATTCCGGAGAGTTTTATTTCTTTACCACCAAGGCACGGCACACCCACAGTGAGATTGCCTATCCTGATAACTGCTACATATTTTTCGGCAAGGAAACAGCAGGCCTGCCTGAGGAGCTGCTGGTTAAAAATCCTGAGCGTTGTGTGCGTATTCCTATGATAAGCGATGCCAGAAGCCTTAATCTTTCAAACAGTGTGGCAATAGGGGTATACGAGGTGCTGAGGCAATGGGACTTTCCTGCCCTTTTAAACAAGGGTCGGCTCCACCGCCTTAATTGGGAGGAAAAGGACCTGTAATATTTATATATTATATTTGACAATTAAAGTATATTGTGATAAAATTTTTTAATAGACATTTTACCTTTTGAACGGAGGATATACTATGAAGGAAAAACTTGACCTTCTTTTGAAGGAAGGTACAGAAAAAATTAAGTCTGCCAAAACCGAGGCTGAGCTGCAGGAGGTAAAGGCCTCCCTTATGGGCAAGCAGGGTGCGCTTACTTCACTTATGAAGGAACTTCCCGGTTTAGAGCCCGAACAGCGCCGCGAGGTTGGACAGGCTGTTAACAAGCTTAAGGGCGAGTTTACCGCACTTATTGAGGCCCACCGTGAGGAGCTGACCCTTAAAAGTGCCGAGATACCCGCTGATTTTGACTGCACACTGCCCGGCATTATGCCCTCAGGCGGTGCGCTTCACCCCATTATGCAGATGTGCTACGACCTGAATGACGCCTTCCGTTCAATGGGCTTTGAAATATTTCAGGGTGCCGAAATTACCAGCGAATTTTCCGCATTTGATACCCTTAACTTCCCCCCTGCACACCCTGCAAGGGAGAGTATGGATACCTATTGGCTTGAAGGTCACGATGAGGGTGAGGCCAACAAAAAGCTGTGCCTCAGGCCCCACCTGACGGGTGAAAGTGTTCGCTATATGCGCACCCACAAGCCTCCCTACCGTTTTGTATACCCAGGCCGCGTTTACAGGAATGAAACCACCGATGCAAGACACGAGCGCGCCTTCTTCCAGTATGAAGCACTTATTGTTGACAAGAACCTGACCTTTACCGCAGGTAAGGTTATGATAAAGAGTATTCTTTCAAAGGTTTTCGGTCAGGACGTTCCCGTTCGTATGCGCGCAGGCTTCTTCCCCTTTGTTGAGCCCGGCTTTGAAATCGATATGGGCTGTCTTGTGTGCGGAGGTAAGGGCTGCAGCGTGTGCAAGCACGTAGGCTGGATTGAGATTATGCCCGGCGGCACTCCCCACCCCAACGTACTTAAGGCCGCAGGTCTTGACCCCGATGAATATACAGGCTTCTACGTAAACATCGGTCTTGACCGTCTTGTTATGATGCGCTACGGTGTTGACGACGTTCGTCTTTTCCACAGCACCGATTTAAGATTCTTAACTCAGTTCAGATAGGAGGAAAAAGCTATGAAAATATCACTTGATTGGATAAAAGAATACGTTCCTATCCCTGAAGATATGGATCTTTCACGCCTTGCTTATGATCTTACAATGGCCACCGTTGAGGTTGAGGGCATTGAGGACCTTTCAAAAAGCTTTGAAAACATAATTGTTGGTGAGATTAAGGAGCTTCTCCCCCACCCCAACGCCGATAAGCTTCGTATTTGTAAAACCGATATTGGCGGTGAGATAAAGGACATTGTGTGCGGTGGTAAAAACCTTGCCCCCGGACAGAAGGTTGCCGTTGCCTGTCCCGGTGCTATGGTTCGCTGGCACGGCGAGGGTGAGCCGGTTAAAATCGGTCTTGCCAAGCTTCGCGGAGTTGAGAGCTTCGGTATGATATGTGCTGCCAGCGAAATTGGTCTTGCCGACCTTTTCCCCACCGAGGAGGAGGCAATTATAGTTGACCTTTCGGATTTTGATGCCCCTGCAGGCACCCCTGTTGCAGATGCCCTTGACCTTCACGATATGATTCTTGAAATAGACAATAAATCTCTTACCAACCGCCCCGACCTTTGGGGTCATTATGGTATAGCAAGGGAGCTTGCCGCTCTTTACGACCTGCCCATTGCTCCCATTAAGCCCTACGCTGTGCCCCAAAACACACCCGAGCTTAAAATTGAGATTAAGGACAGCGAGCGTTGTCCCCGATATATCGGTGTTCAGCTTGAGAATTTAAGCGTTAAGGCTTCCCCCTTTAAAATGCAAAGCCGCTTGTGGCGTGTAGGACTTCGCCCCATAAACGCCCTTGTTGATATTACCAACTACGTAATGTTAGCCGTTGGTCAGCCCACCCACGCCTTTGATAACGACTGTATTGAGGACCATATCTCGGTACGCCGTGCAAGGGAGAACGAGGAGCTTTTACTCCTTAACGGTAAGACCTTAAAATTAAGCGAGGATGACCTTGTTATTGCCGACGAAAAGAGTGCCGTTGGCCTTGCAGGTGTTATGGGCGGTGCTAAGGACTCGGTGCTTCCCACCACAAATAAGGTTATTCTTGAAATTGCAAACTTTACCGCCGCAGGTATTCGCCGCACTGCGCTTCGTCACGAAAACCGTACTGAGGCCGTTGCCCGCTACGAAAAGGGCATTGACCCACAGCGCTGTGAGCAGGCTCTCGCCCTTTCTATGGAGCTTTTTGGTCAGCTTTATCCCGAAGCAAGGATTGCGGCCTTTAGTGATAACTACCCCGCACCCCTTGCCTGCAGTGAGATTGACGTTTCCCTTGACTGGCTTGAAAGCCGTCTCGGTAAGCGCGTACCTAACGAGGTTATTGCCTCTAAGTTTGGCGCTATGGGCTACACCGTTTCCTTTGACGGTGACAATATGCACGTTACCGCTCCCTCCTGGCGTTCCACAGGAGATATCTCTATTAAGGCAGATATTATGGAGGAGGTTGCCAGAATGTACGGGTACGAAAACTTCGACCCTGCGCCCATTACCACCTCCTTTACAGGTGCTATAAATCAGCTTGAGGTTGACATTGAGCGTAAAATTAAGGAATACCTTGCCTTCCGCTGCGGTATGCAGGAAATATTCACCTACCCCTGGATGGGTGATGAATACGTAAACGCCGTGCTCCAGAGCACCGAGGGTATTCTGGCACTTTCCACCCCTCCCTCACCCACCGAGAAGTACGTTAAGAGCTCACTCCTGCCTAACCTTTGCAAGGCGGTAGACCTTAATCTTCGCTACTTTAGTGAGTTTGCCATTTTTGAGGCGGCACAGATATTTAAGGACAGAAACTACACCTCCCCCTACTATGACGTTGAACTGCTTCCTGAGCAGAGAAGAAACATTGCAGGCGCCTTTGTTGGCTCCTTTGATGACGTTGTTACCCTGTTCAGAAAGACCAAGGGTGTGCTTGAGTGTATGCCCCGTGTTACCCATATGGAGGCCTTCACCTTTAAAAAGGATGAAAAGCCTGTCTGGGCAGACGACACCGTTTGGCTTAACGTTTACGTAGGCGATATAAGGGTTGGTAATATGGCTCTGCTTGCCAAGAAGGCCGCCCTTGCCTGCGGTATAAAGAACAGTGCCGTTATGCTGTTTGAGCTTGATATTGACTCACTTAAGCCCCTAAAATCAAGAACCAATCAGTTTGAGCATATGGCTGAGTATCCCCTTACAGATTACGACGTTTCCCTGCTGTTTGACAGCAACACCACCTGGGACGAGATGTACTCGGTAATGACCGCCAACAAAAACGAGCTGCTGAGAAGCGCCTCCTTTGTTGAAGAATACAAGGGCAAGCAGATACCCGAGGGCAAAAAATCGGTTACCATACGCCTTGTTATAGGCTCACTTGACAGAACCTTAAAGGCAGAGGAAATTGAGGCCTGTGCCAACGCAGTTGCCAAGAAGCTTAAAAAGCAGCTTGGCGCAGAACTTAGATTTCAGTAAAATAAAAAAAGCTATAAAAAAATGCTACTCTTTCGAGTAGCATTTTTTATTTTATCACTATTGTATCTTTTCCGCTGTAGTAATCCTGAATTATTTCTGACATTTTAATGGAAACTTCTTTTTCAATATATCCGTCGCTTTTACCTTGTTGTACCGCCTTACAAAAAGCCACAAGCTCATATCTTATTCCTTCTCCGTCAAGCTGATAAAAATACCGTTTGTTATCCGCAGGGTTTTCATAACGGATTTCAAAATAGTCGGTTTTCCACCATGGCGCAGGGACATATACATAGCCCTGTGTGCCGGATATTATAAGTTCCCCTTCCGATTTAACGCCTTTACCAACCTTTACACTTGCAACAGCGTTTTCATAGACAAAGTCCACCTTGGTAAACGCATCAAAACGGTGTTCCTCCTCCATTATACGGGTAACTATTTTTTTATTTTTATATTTAGTTCCCAATATCTGAAGAACCGGAAGCATTGCCGTTGGGCCCCAAGCACAAATACTGTTCCAAATCTTTGAATAATCAGGATTTGTACCATTTTTAAGGTCTCTCATGCTTGTGCAGGTAGCATCAACCGAAGTAATTTCACCTATTTTACCGCTTTTTATAAGGAGTAAAAGTCGGTTATACGCAGTGGAAAAAGCGGTTTTTACCGTTTCCATTAAGATAAGGTTCTTTTCTTTGGCAAGATCAATAAGCTCCAAACATTCCTCGCTCTTTAATGCCATCGGCGCCTCGCATAGAACATTTTTACCCGCAGTTAGAGCTTGTTTAATGTGGGCATAATGTTTTTCGGGATGAGAAACAACATACACTGCATCACATTCATTCAGTAAATCTTCGTAATGCTCCTCAATAACTATTCCCTTTTCTTTAGCAAGTGAACAGACCCTTTCATCAGAACTGCAAACAGCAGAAATTTCAAGGCCGTTAACAAAATTGCTCTCATTAACATGCTTTGAAATAAGCATTCCGTCACCAACTATACCAAGCCTTATATTTCTTACTTCACTTCGTAGTTCTGAACTAGAAACACCTTGTGTTCTGTCAAGATAAACAACCTTGCAATACTCATTAAGATAATCGAAGGTACCAACCCAATCAGAACCTACGGTAAAAATATCAACTCCGTACCTCTTTATATCGTCAATTTTTTGGCCTTCGTATTCTTCTATTATAATTTCATCAGCAATTCCTGTTGCTTTAACGGCCTCTACTCTTTCCATAAGTGACTGTTGAACATTTATTTTGCCTCTTGTTTTATCAAAATCGTCAGCCGTTACACCAACGATGAGATAATCACCCAGAGCTTTGGCTCGTTCAAGTAATCTTATATGGCCGAAATGCAGCAAATCATAGGTACCGTATGTTATAACCTTTATCATTACAAAAGTCCTCTTCCTTGCATATCCTTAAGAGCATTGATAAGCGCATCATTATCCTGTGTGGTTAGTGCCCCTATATGTCCAACGCGAAATATTTCATCGGCAAGGGCACCGCCGTTGGGGCAGACCCATATTCCGTATTCATCTTTAAGTGTCATAAAAATATCGTACGCCTTCGCATTTAAAGGATGGAGCGGAGTAACCGCATTTGAAAGCGCCTCAGAAACAATTTCAAATGGCATATCCTTAATTTTTTCTCTGAAATCCTCAGCTAATGCCGCTATCTTTGCAGTTTCGCTTTCAACACCGCCAGCCGATTCAATGGATTTCAACCTTGCATTTATCTGAAGCAGGGTTCCTACGGCAGGGGTAAACGGGGTTTGACCGCGCTCACCATTTTTAAGTGCTGATTTAAGGTCAAGGTACATACAGCTGCAGCTATGGCCATTTAATCTGTTAACGGCTTTTTCTGATAATACAATAACCGATATTCCGGGAGGGCAGGCCAGAGCTTTTTGGGAACCTGTTATCATTACATCAACGCCCCAATCAGCCATATTAAACTCATCTGCCAAAAAGGAGCTTATTGCATCCACAATAAGAAACAGTCCGTTGCGTTTACAAAACTCGCTTATAAGCTCCATATCATAATGAACACCCGTTGAGGTTTCATGTACATTAACAATAAATGCTGTATGACCCTTGTTTTCAAAGGGCTTAAGCATATCATTTGTTAGTTTTTTTCCTGTTTCCAGCTTTATCTGTGTGTAATCTATCTTATGAATATCGCATATTTGGGTAAAACGTTCACCAAAACTGCCGCCATTTATAACAATGGCTTTATCTTTGCTATCCAAAAGATTCATTACACTGGCCTCCATTGAGGCAGTTCCCGAACCTGTAATAAACGCTACTCTTGCATTATCTTCTGCTTTGGCAAATTTTTTCATTAACCTTTCATTTTCAAGCATTACCTTTGAGAATTCAGGTGTTCTAAAATAAGGAACCTGTTGTGCTCCTATTTCTCTTACAAATTGTTCAGACTGTACAGGGCCTACGGTAAAGTTAATCATAAAACATTCTTCTTTCTTTCTAATTTGCCACATTGAGTGCGTATTTCCCAACCGATTTTTTCATACCATTTAACAGTTTTGGGCTCATAACAATATAAAAGGGGCTGTTTATTCTCCAACAGCAGCCTCCCCGTTAAAAACGAGACCACTTCTGCTCCATACCCTTTGCCGCGACATTTAGGGCTTGTTATAACGCCACCGATTATAGCGAATTCACTGCATTCAGCATAGGTAGCAGCATGGGCGACTATTTCTCCGTTTTCTGTTATTATGGTGTTTTTGCAGCCAAAATGAACCATGCGCTCCTCTAATTGCTTTTGCAAAACTTCAGGTGCATAGTGTCCGCCAATATCCTCATCACTGCAAATAAGCCTTGCTATTTCACCGCAATCGTTAAACTGAGCTACACTAGCGTTTGATGCTTGTTTCACTTTAGTATTTTTAGGGAAAACCATTATTGAACCTAAATGAGCAACATAGCAATCTTTAAGTTCTTGTTCAAGACTTTTTATTATAGTCCCGTTCCCCGAAATCATATCAAAATTGTGTTCTTTAATAAACTTGGCTATTTCAGAAACCGAAACATTTTCTTTTACAGCGCATATCTGAAGAGAATTATAGTATTTATAAATAACAGCCGCTATAACGCCATTATCATACAAAATGTGTGTTTGAATATTTTCACCGCTAAATCCAAAGGAAACAGCATCAATATATAAATATGGGTTTTGGAAATACGCGTTTTTTAAAACATCCAATATTTCAAATTGTTGTTCCTGTTTTATTTTCTGTATCATAATATTTCCTTAAAAACTGTAATCGCTTACAGGAGAATGAGGTTCACGGCCCTTTTCGTCAGGCAACTTCATATAATCTCCATAAATATATTTAAGGTTTTCATCATAGTCTTTTGTGCCAAAAACCTTCATATCTTCAAAATCATATTGCTTAAGATCTGTAAACCATTCTTTAGGCATACCGTATCTAGTTTTAATGCTATTCTTTTTATAAAGCTTACCTGTGGCAGGGAAAAGAAGGCACCTTACCCTATTGGGTGAGGTATTTTTGCTTTTTCTTGCCATTCTGTCCAGCCTTTTATACACAAAGGAAGGTTTAATATGAGAAAGAAGTTTATAAATCCATCTCATAAAAGCATTTTTTTCGTTAATTTTTCCCACCTCTGACCACAGTATTTTTCTAAGACAAAAACAGTAAAAATCATTAATCATCTGCCCTACTGTACACATAGGAATGTCGTCCATAGGAAAAATATCTATAAAAAGGCCTGTTTTACACTTTAAATGCTCCTGCCCTACCCTTACAAAACGGGTGCCCGTTCTGCGAAGTTTAGCATAACCCCAACGGTATTCCGGATCATTTTTATGGTCCTGAAAATAACAGATTTTTTCATCCAGCAAATGGGCAACGCTCCTGAATTTCTCAAAATCCTCACGAAGCATGGCAATATCCGCATCATCGTCCCAAGGGATATAACCTTTATGGCGTATTGCTCCAAGAAGTGTGCCGCCAAAAACGGTATACTTTATTTCATTTTCTCTGCAAACGCGGTCAAATTCTTTGAGCATATCCAACTCCAGAAGTTGCATTCGCCTGAATTCTTCGCCCACTATCTGTTTAACTTCCATATTAATTGCACCTTTTTAAACTTTAATTGCTTTTTCTATAAAGAGTGTATGAATGACTGGGGACACGCTTGTCCTCAGGGGGAAGCTGCATATAGTCACCGTAGGAGCACCGCAAAACCTCATCATACTGCTTTGGTACCTTTACCTCAATATCATTTAAAGGAAGCATTATGTATTCATCATACCATTCTTTTTTTCTTGAATTTATTGAAAAGTCCCAGGATAAAGAATTTAACAGACTGCTTTCCTCGTAGGAAAAGGTATCTTTTAGTTTATCCAACTTTTTCATAAAGAAGTTTCTTCCCATAAGCTTTGCAAAAACATAAAGGGGGACTCTTATTATTGTTTTCAATGCTCCCTTGGGGGATTTTTTAAATTTTTTCTGATCTGCAAGGAGTACAAACGCCTCATATATTTTTTGCTTTTTTCTTATAGGATGATCTTTTGGTATCTGCTCATTTCCTGCGCCGTCATAACAGTACACATCAATGAACAGTCCCATACCTCCATCAGGGTAATCCTCTGATTCAAGTCTAAATCTTGTATCGCAGAAACGCCATAATGCAAAAGGATAATCCTTAGAATTTTCCCAACCCATAAATTTATAAGGTAGTAGCTCCTGCTCATTTTCTATGCAGTATTTTTTGAATTTTTCGTAATCGGGACGGCACATTATAACATCAGTATCATCATCCCACGGGATAAAACCTTTATGACGTACAACTCCAAGAAGCGAACCGTATGCCATAAAATAGTTTATTTTAAGCAAATCACAAATTTCGGCAAGTTTTTTTATGAGACCAACTGTTTCAGAATGGATTTCTTCTAAAGTTAATGGTTTATTTTCCATAATTATTTGTCCCCTTTTATACTGCTAATAAGTCCCTTTACTCCCCCAATATTTTTAAGAAGTATTAAAGACATTGGTATTACAATAACTGCGCAAATCAGCCATCTTAAAATCAAATTATTTATAAGCAGCAGGCTTGCCGCCGACATAATTACGGCTATACTACTAAGCAGTAATATCCATTTTAAAGGCAAAATAAAAAACTTTACCATTTTTCGACAGATTGTAATGTGAAGTGCAAGATATATTACATAGCAAAACAGTGTAGTATATGCCGCAGCAATAAATCCGTATTTCAATATGAAAATATAATTAAGCACAACATTAAGTACAGCGGCGCCTATTGTTGCAAGCATAATATTAACCGTCTTTTTAACATAATATTCGCCCGATACAACAAGGTCATAGAAAAAAAGCACAAGGGCATCAAGAATCATTGGTATGGCAACAAATTTTGCCAAATCGTATTCCTTGCCGCCAAGAATTAATATCATTTCGGGAGAGATAGCAATAAGCCCCACACAAAAAATCGTATAAAGTGCGGCAAGTTGCACTGCTCTTTTTTGAATAGAGGTTTTATCTCCCTTATCCATCTGCTCAAAAAACCATGTGTTCCAGGCAGCAGATATAGAGGTTGTTATAACCGTCATAATGATTTTTAAATTACCTGCAAGACTGTATATACCTGCACGGGAATCACTAACCATCTTGCTTATCATAACACGGTCAAACTGCGCTAATAATATTTGAGAAATTCCATGAGGAACTACAGGTAAACTGTATTTAAGTCCAAAGCTCAAATACTTCTTGTTAAATTTAGGTTTAGCACTTCTAAAGAAAATTATAAGGATAGATATCGCAAGAATTGCCAGAACTAAAGTAGAACCTACAATTCTGCCCACATCCTTTTGATTTGAAAAGACGGTTAGCATAAGAAGTAAGGAAACACCAATACTTCCAACCGAATTTACAAGTGCTACTACTAAATATTTCTTATAAGAATAATCAAGACTTAATCTTGTATTATATAAAGTTAATAGTGCTGCAGAAAAGCTGTGAATTATTAATAAATATAAAAGTTGAGAACTAAATCCCAAAATAGAACTAATTGAATTTGAGAAAACAAGCGCAACCATTGATAAAACCATTGCACTTATTATATATACAAGAGAAATACAGGAAGTGTATTCCGATATGTATCCCTTAAATTCAATGTTTGCACTTCTAACGCTTGAGTGAAGTGCAAATCCCACAATTACGTGTAACACTGCATCATAAGACATAAAGACGTTAAAGACACCAAATTCTTCAGTGCCCATAATTCGGCTGAAAATTGGCAATGTTAAAATGCTTATGCAGCGAATTAGGATGTTTCCAATTGTATATCCAAGTCCTGCGGTTAACGCATTGCTTTTACCTGAACTCATTGTTAATTTACGCCTCTTTTAAAAACTAAAGGTATCCTTAAGTCCTGACCACTTTTGGTCCTTGTCACTTAAATTAAGGGGTGTGCCGTCTGCAAGAGTATAACCATCTGCACTTGCGGTGCCGTTATACTCACCCACAAGCTCGGGCCACTGAATGCCGATTTCGGGGTCGTTCCAGGCAAGACCGCCCTCATCACCGGGATGATAGAAATCGGTTACCTTGTAACAAAATTCTGCCGTGTCGGAAAGCACCAAAAAGCCGTGGGCAAAGCCCTCGGAAATGTAAAACTGCTTTTTGTTTTCCTGCGTAAGCTCAACACCGTACCATTTTCCGTAGGTATCAGAGCCTTTTCTAAGGTCAACGGCAACATCAAATACTCTGCCCTTTATAACGCGCACAAGCTTGCCCTGGGGGAACTCCTTTTGGAAATGAAGTCCACGAAGCACGCCCTTAACCGACATACTCTGGTTATCCTGAACAAACACCATATTAAGACCTGCCTCAGCCATATCACGCTGATTATAGGTTTCCATAAAATAGCCTCTGTTATCGCCGTGAACGGCGGGCTCGATAATATAAAGTCCCTCAATTGGGCATTTTGTTACCTTTATCTGTCCCATTATTATTCTCCTAATGTAAATTTATTAAACTTTTTCCAAACGCCACCTGCAAAAATTCTTATAAGGGGCGGAATTGTTACGCTTGCAGCAAGATAAATCGGCCATAAATAACCGTATGCCCTGGGGAAAGATGATACCGTGGCAACCGGTTTATTCGCAAGCCATCCATAAATCACATCTATCACCTTAATGATCATAAAATGCATAGCCATAATATCAAAGGAATATTTGCCAACGAATGAAATTCCTTTTTTTAGAAAAGAAATTTTTTCTATTAGGGTGCATATATAAAACATAATATAGATACCGGCAAATGACAACGGATAAAAAAGATACTTAGTACCGATCATTTCCGCGGACAATTCTATTCTATAAACCTTTTGAATAATAAAGTAATGGAAAAACACAAAGCATATAATTGCTATGTACCACCGAAAGATATTTTTCTCTTGCAAACGAAAATGCCTAAACAAAAAGCCTGCAAAAATGATAGGCAATACAAGCATAGACGTATGCGAATGCCATAAAAGGCTATTTTTGTTTATATTGAAAATAATTCCCACACATCCAACCAAAGCGCACACAATTGCTATAAATACTATGCTAAACTTTCCGCAGTAGCGTGTGGAAAAATATACAATAGCCGAAAAGGCCAGCATTGCTATAAGCAGGGTAGGAACAAACCAAAGGGCTCCTCCAAAGGTTTCTCCGCCTGAAAAAAGAAAGTTTTTCCAGATACGCTCAAGCATATCCCCAATGGTATACATTTTTTGCGGAGAAAGCATATGCACCTTTACCGCAAGATTATGGCTCAGAGTAAACACCGTCATATAAACGAAGTATCCGGGCCAAAGGCTTTTTACCCTTGCCTGTAAAAAAACAAACGGATTCAGGGCATATTTTTCTTCGTTGTAGGTTGCGCCGGCAATAAAGAAAAACAATGCCAGGTGATATCCGTAAACAAACAGAATAACCTCTTTAATAGGGCAACAATGACCTATCACAATTGCAATAATTCCTAAGCCCTTGGCAATGTCATATATTGGGTTCTTTTCACTCTGCAATATATTTTGTGAATTCTCATGCATTAAAACCATGCTCCTCGACAAACAATAAATTATTTTGTCATCTCAGCTAAATATCTTGAAAGCGCATCCTGCCAGGTGGGCAGGGGTTTAAAGCCATTTTCTGTAAGTTTAGACTTATCAAGGCGACTGTTAAAGGGTCTTGCCGCCTTGGATATACCGTATTCGGAGGTTGTTACGGGGTTTACCTTGGTGGAATAGCCTGCCTGTTTAAAAATTTCACAGGCAAAGTCATACCAACTGATAAAGCCCCCCTCGTTGGTGGCGTGATAGTAGCCGTATTTCTCACTTTCCAGCATATCAACAAGCAAGCGCGATAAATCGGCAGTATAGGTAGGTGTGCCTATCTGGTCATTAACAACACGAAGTGTATCGTATTTCTTGCCCACGTTAAGCATTGTTTTTATAAAATTATTTCCGTTAACACCAAACACCCAGGCAATGCGAACAATGAAAAATTTATCAAGGGTGTTTGCCACTGCTTTTTCTCCCTCAAGCTTAGTCTTACCGTACACGCTTAAGGGCTCGTAATCCTTACAGTCGGCAGTCCAGGGCTCCTCGCCCTTGCCGTTAAACACGTAATCGGTGCTGATATAAATCATCTTGCAGTCTGCCTTTTTACAGGCCTTTGCAATATTTTCGGTGCCCGTTACGTTAACGGCATAAACCTTAGCCTTGTTTTCCTCGTCCTCCGCCGCGTCAACTGCGGTCCAGGCGGCGCAGTGTACCACCGCATCAGGCTTAACCTCAAGTATGGTTTTTTCAACCTGTGCGCAATCGGTTATATCAAGCTTTATATAATTTTCAAGGGCGCAGGTGTCGGCAATATCACTGCCAACACCCTCATAGCCTCTTTTTTTTAGTTCAAGAATAACGTCGTGGCCAAGCTGGCCATTAACACCCGTTACGAAAACCTTCATTTATCTGTCACCGTACATCTTTTCGTAGTAATTCTGATATTCTCCGGAGATAATGGTCTCCCACCACTCGCGGTTTTCAAGATACCACTTAATGGTCTTCTGAATACCGTCGGCAAACTTGGTTTCGGGAAGCCAACCAAGCTCGTTGTGAATCTTGGTGGGGTCAATAGCATAGCGCATATCATGACCCTTACGGTCAGTTACGTAGGTGATAAGACTTTCGGGCTTATCAAGAGCCTTACAAATAATCTTAACAATATCAATATTCTTCATTTCGTTGTGGCCGCCGATATTGTAAACCTCACCAACTCTGCCCTTATGAATAATAAGGTCAATGGCTTTACAGTGGTCCTCAACATAGAGCCAGTCACGAACGTTAAGTCCCTCACCGTAAACGGGCAGAGGCTTGTCTGCAAGAGCATTGGCTATCATTAAAGGAATAAGCTTTTCGGGGAAATGATAGGGGCCGTAGTTATTGGAGCAACGGGAAATGGTTACAGGCAGACCGTAGGTTCTGTGGTATGCAAGAACGAGAAGGTCTGCTCCTGCCTTTGATGATGAATAGGGAGAGGAGGTGTGAATAGGAGTTTCCTCGGTAAAGAACAGGTCGGGACGATCCAGTGGTAAATCACCGTAAACCTCGTCGGTGGAAACCTGATGATAACGCTGAATACCGTATTTACGGCAGGCATCCATAAGCACCTGTGTGCCTAAAATATTTGTTTGAAGGAAAATTTCAGGGTTTTCAATGGAGCGGTCAACGTGGCTTTCTGCCGCAAAGTTAACCACAACGTCAGGCTTTTCCTCCTCAAAAAGGTTATAAACTGCCTCACGGTCGCATATATCCGCCTTAACAAAACGGAAATTCGGGTTGTCCATAACGGGAGCCAGTGTTGAAAGGTTACCTGCATAGGTAAGCTTATCAAGGCAGATAATTCTGTAATCCTTGTATTTGGAGAGCATATGGAACACAAAGTTGCTTCCTATAAATCCGGCGCCGCCGGTAACAATAATAGTCATTTATATTTCCCCTTTAACCTTTAGTGTAATGTATCAATATACTTTCCGTCCAGAACGTCCTTTAAATACTGGCCGTATTGATTTTTCTTTAACACCTCGTAAACCTCTAGCACATCCTCTTTGGTTATCCAGCCGTTAAGGTAAGCAATTTCCTCAAGGCAGGCTATTTTTCTGTGCTGGTGGGTTTCAATGGTCTTAACAAAATTTGTTGCCTCCACAAGGCTTTCGTGTGTACCTGTGTCAAGCCAGGTAAAGCCCTGACCCAGAAGCTCAACGTTAAGCTCGCCGTTTTCAAGATAAATTCTGTTAAGGTCGGTTATTTCAAGCTCACCTCTGGCAGAGGGCTTTAAATCCTTTGCATATTCAACAACGCGGTTATCATAGAAATAAAGGCCTGTTACGCAGTAGTTGCTCTTAGGCTTCTGGGGCTTTTCCTCAATGGAAATTGCCTTGCCGTTTTTATCAAACTCAACAATACCAAAGCGCTCAGGGTCATCTACATAATATCCGAAAACTGTGGCACCCTTGCCGCTCTCAGCGCGCTCAACGGCGGCCTTAAGGCGCTTCTTTAAGCCGTGGCCTGCAAAAATATTATCACCCAGCACCATACAGGCGGTATCGTCACCAATAAAGTCGGCACCGATTATAAAGGCCTGTGCAAGACCATCGGGCGAGGGCTGAACTGCATAGGAAAGGTTTACGCCGAACTGATGGCCGTCACCAAGCAGGTCCTTAAATCTGGGGGTATCCTGTGGGGTAGAAATAATGAGAATATCGCGAATACCCGCATTCATAAGCACCGACATAGGATAGTAAATCATAGGCTTATCGTAAATGGGGAGTAACTGCTTTGATGTTACCTTGGTAAGGGGATAAAGTCTCGTGCCGGAGCCGCCGGCGAGAATAATACCTTTCATAATTATTCCTCCCTGTTTCAATATGTAGTTAAGAATTATAATTCATTATTTGCCTCAAGTGCTTTTTTAAGTGCCTCAAGATACCCGTACCCGTATTTTTCATCGGGCTCCATATAGCCACCTTCTGCCCACTCATTCCAGGCAAACAAGAACAGCATATCTTTTTTATAAACTTCCTTTGTTCTGCGAATTTGTTCTGTCATATATTTTTCAAACTTTTCGGGTGAAACCCCTAAGAAAACGCTTCCCTTCTCTTGTTTTCTTGGAGTATTATCCCAATCCACAAAGGCTCCGGGGACACTTTTTTCAGAACTTGGCATACGACTTAAAATCGCGTTCCAAACCTCATCATAATCTCTCTTTATAAGGCCCTGCGGTCTTACCTGCTCAATGTTTATGCCTATATTTTGTAAAATAGGAGTAAGCCATCTCTTTACCTTTTTAAGGAATACAAACTTTTCGTGTGATAAATCATAGTTGGCGTAATTAGGCTGATACTCAATGTTGTAGGCAAATCGACTTTCGTCCTTATTCTTTTGTATATCAAATTGAATCTGCTGATAAGCAAACTCAAGTCCTTCAAGGCCATTTTGAACAGCAAGTTCCTGCCAACAATCTAACATATCGTTAAGGCAATCTATCAAATCGGGACGATAAATTACAACCAGCGGTTTCCCGTTTGTTTTAATATATCTTTCGTCCTTGAAAAATTGGAGCAGATAATTAAAATGTTCTTCCCATTCTTTTCGCTCGCCGTATCGCTGTGCAATCAAAATACTGTCTTGCTTAGAAACCCATGCTTTAGTCCAATGCTCATTTGCCCAACAAACGCAAAACGGGAAATCAATGGTTTTATCCCTAAGCAACATCTCCATTGGTTTTTCCAAAAGCATATGTCCATCAAACCAATAATGATAAAAGCAGAATCCATACAAACCATGCTCTTTGGCAATTTTTGTCTGCCAACGCATAGTCTCAGCGTCCAATAAATTGTAATAATTTTCACCATAAGGGATTCTTGGCTGATAATGTCCCTCAAACAAAGGCTTGGCTTTTTTTACATTCACCCACTCGGTAAAGCCTTTTCCCCACCATTCGTCATTTTCGGGAATGGCGTGAAATTGAGGTAAATAAAATGCTATTGTTTTCATTTGTATTCCTCCAATTCTACTTTATTTTTAAAATACCCAGAAGTTTAATAAAGCAGTAATAAAAAAAGGGCGAAATAATGTAAACCAAGGACGATACCGAAAGAGTTAATTGCGGATAGCTAATCATCTTTTTAAGTTCTTCCTTCATATTGAAATGTTTGCAAAATTCCTTAAATTCTTTATACGAACCCGTTTTTATTGCGGCCTGCCATAAAATAGACCAATTATGCCGTGCTACCGCAAATTTTTTAAACTCAACGGCAAATTCAGGATTTAGTTCATCCATAATAGGTTCGAGTTTTTTCATAAGCTCCACAGCAGTAAGTCTTGAAACATCAATTCCCTTATTCATAGCCGACTCGGGATTATTATAGTAGTAGTAAATTTTACAGCATACCTCGGTTATATTTTCTTCCCGAGCAAAGAGTTGCCATAAAACAAATACGTCCTCACTGTAACGGTATCCAACAGGAAATTCCATTTCCTTAAAACAGGCCCTCTTGAAAATGCAGGCACAAACAGTATACTTTATTCCCTTATACAAAAACTTTCTCAAAAACTGTGTTGAAGGAACTTTTAAAATCTCCGGTTTTCCTTCCCGCTTTTGCAAATCCTCAATGGAGCGGGTAAGCCAAGCAACAGCAATGTTGGAGTTTGTGCTCACCACCCCATTATAAAGAACTTCCAAATAATCATCTGAAATAATATCATCCGCATCAACAAAGCAAAGATATTCGCCTGTTGCAGCTCTAATACCATCATTTCTGGCGGCACTTACTCCGTTGTTTTCTTTGTGAATTACCCTAAGCCCAAAGGGAAGCTCTTTTTCTTTTAGTTCATCAAAGATTTCTTTTGTACCGTCCTGTGAACCGTCATTAACAAATATTACTTCAAAATTCTTAAAGGTCTGCTTACAAAAAGCATTTACACAATTATAAATATGTTGTTCACCATTGTATATGGGTACAATAACTGAAATAAAATCCCCTTTTTCAATCATCTTATGCCTCTTTATATTTAGTAAATTTTTTTATTATATTTTCCACCGAGAATTTTTCGCCGTTATTGAGAGCGATTCCATTACACCCTGATGTAAATCCAATTAAAATCCAGAAATATACACATACCGATACATTTGTAAGGCAAAGAACACCCAAAAAATTACAGGTTAAGAAAATATGAACGGCAAGGTATGAGGATATAACAATATATCCTATCATTTGCTTTGTTGTAAAATCCTGTAAAGATTTTGAGAATAACATTTTCACTGTTCTTACAAGGTGAATGCCCACGAAAAACAACATAAACGCCAGTCCCAGAAGTCCTGCAGATACGGCAATATCAAAATAGGCGTTATGGTATGTGGCAATACCGTTTTTAGATTTGCTTATATATTCTGTTGTTCCATACTCAAGAGATGTTGCGTTTTTATTTCCTGTAGTAAATCCAAATACAGGGGAGTTAGGAACAACCTGCAATCCAACCTTCCAAAGCTCGTCTCTTGGATAGAAGAAATTGGGCAGACGGTCAATTTCGGTTCTTTCAAGAGATATATCCGCATCTAAATTTTGAATATCCTCATCATCAGGTGTGGATTCGATAGGGGCAAACCAATTTCCACCGTTTAAAACTTCATGAACATTAATGGTGGGGGTAACAGAGGCAATGCCTTTCATTACAAACTTTGATGTTTTTTCCCCACCAAGGCAAAAACCAAACACCAACACAGCCGCACAAACAGAAGCTACCACTCTTTTAAATGTGCCAAAATTCTTTTTTAACAATACTTGATACATCACAAAGAAGACTATCAAGAAAACAAGTATATATATTCCAAATGTGTGAGTTCTTGTAAGTGTTGTAAGTTCACATAGGTAGCAAATAATGAATGTACTTATATATCCTGCACACACGTACCATTTTTTTCCTTTGTTAAAAAACAAATTAAATAATGATGCTACACATCCTATAAGCATTGCATTAGCACAAGTTAAAGCATTATTATATATGCCTGTGTTCCTTCCGTATATAATGCCAACACTCCATGCACTATTAAGACCCTCCGGATCAGGAAAAACTATTGATAATTTTAGAAAATAGCACAAAAGGCTTAAAAGACCTGTTATTACTGCAACTATAGATATCACGCGATTGATTGCGTAAATATCCTTCATAATGGTTTCAATATCTTTATGCCTTTTTTTCTCAATAGAAAATATCAAAAAGAATTCCAAAATTGTCCAACAGAATAGATGAAGTGTTGAAGAGATATCGTTTTCTGCAAAAAACAAAATAGTTATTGTGTATCCAATGCAAAATAAAACCAATAAAATACTGCCTGTTTGCGAGAACATATTTCTGTCCTTAATCAAATCATGAATAAGAATTGCTGCACCCCATAAAAGCAAAATCACACTTATATATTGTGGAAAAAAACATAGCAAATACGACGGAGTAAGAATCATTGCGCAAATGCAAATGGTTTTATATAATGTTGTATTCGAAAGTAGCGATTCCAATTTTTTCATCATTGTTTCCTCTCATTCTTAACTTTTATATAGTCTTGTCAATAATGCTTATATATTTATCCTCAACAATTTTTTCTTCAAAATAATGAGCGAAAACCTTTTTAACATCATCGCGCATTCTGAGAAAATTTTCAGATTTCATACTCAACACCTTGTCCACACAATTTTCGTCAAGCTGAACGCCAATTCCTCTTTCCTTCACAAGGCGGGTTGTGTCCCCTTTTATGTTATTTATAATAGGAAGACCAAAACAAAAGTAGTCAATAGATTTCATTGTAAGCCCCACGCACACCGAGGACTTCATAATGTTAAGTCCAAAATGACAGCGGCTCATAATTTCTTCCTTTTTATCCTCGTCATATATAGCTCCGTGGAAAATCACCTCGGCACCTGCCGCCTTGGCACAGTCCACAAACTCCTGCTCACGCTCGCCCTTGCCGATTATATGAAGCACAACAGGCTTTTTCTTTATAATTTCCTTTATTAGTGAGCATATATCAGGAATACTTATAACATTGTTTATTGCTCCCAAATAGCAAAGATGAATTTTATCTTCTTCGAGAACAGCAGGCCGCTTTAATTCATAGGGCTTCCGACAAAGATAAATTGTTTCGCTCTTTTTATCATCAAGCTTTAACAGTTCACGGAACATATCACACTCACAGGTGATAAAATCGGCAGCACACAGGCTGTGATTCCTCACCCATGCCCATACCTTAAACACGGGAGCAAGCAGCTTCTTTATGCTACCGCCCGGAAAGGTTTCGGGCCACATATCAAATATATCAAATATAATTTTTACATCCGGATGCTTTTTCTTGTACCTTGCGGCATAATGCCCCATAAAATTTGGGGGGAGCTGTACCGATATTACCTCAGGCTTCTGCTCAAGCACCTCAATATAACGAAAAACGTCTCTTGCAAAGTTTCTATGAGACAATATTCTTGCAAAGGAAAGGTTCTTTTTGTAAGGCTTTGCGGGCAACTGAATACATCCGGGCACATCACATTTAAAGTTTTGTTTCAAGGTATGGTCAAAGTCAGAGGTTATATATACAGTCTCATATCCTTTTTCCTTCAGGCATTCATCAATAACGTGTATTCTGTGACCGTAATGGTCGGAACAGCTTATTAAAAAGGCTTTTTTTGACATCTCATTCATTTTTGGCACCGTCTCTCCGCCAATGGGCGTAATCATACATTGTGTATTTTACCATATTATACCCATTTTGTCAATGAAAGCAGAAAGGAAACAAATTAAAAAACCTGCACATAGCATAGGTATGTGCAGGGGTGTTTTTTATTTATAATAGAAATTATATCATAAGGGAGCATACAAGACAGGAAAGCTCGGTGGGGTTTTCTACCGACATTCCGCCTATAAGCCTTGCCTGTGCATAGAGTATCTTGGCATAATCGGCAACCTTTTCCTTGTCGGTTTCATAAAGCTCCTTAAGCTTTGCGGCAATGGGATGCTCAAGGCTTATTTCCAGCACGGTTTGTGCCTTGACCTTATTCTCCCCTGCTCCGGGCATAGAATTTAACACCTTTTCCATTTCGGTAGATATTCCGCCCTCGGTAGAAAGGCATACGGGATGGTTTTTAAGGGTGTTGGTGAATTTAACGGCGTGTACCCCCTCGCCTATGCTTTCCTTCATAAGGGTAAGCAGCTCGGCGGCGTCCTCATTCTCCTTATTAACTGTAGCCTTTTCATCCTCACTTAAAATATCCGCATTATCGCTGCAAACATTTACAAACTGCTTGCCCTCATATTCATTAAGCATTTTAAGGGCAAACTCGTCCACGTCATCGGTAAGGAGCAGTACCTCAAGACCGCGCTCCTTGGCCGCCTCAACCTGAGGAAGCATAAGAATTTTGTCGGTGGTTTCACCGCAGGCGTAGTAGATGCTCTTTGCATCCTCCCCTGCGCGGGCAACGTACTCCTTCAAGGTGGTCATTTTATTTTCAAAGCTTGATGCAAAGATAACAAGGTCTTTCAGCACGTCCTTATGGGTGCCGTAATCACTGTAAAGGCCAAATTTAAGCTGTACGCCAAAGGCCTTAAAGAACTTTTCATAATCCTCACGGTTGTTGTCAAGCATCTTGGTAAGCTCGGTCTTTATCTTCTTTTCAATGGTCTTGGCAATGATTTTAAGCTGATGGTCGTGCTGAAGCAACTCACGGGAGATGTTAAGTGATAAATCGGCGCTGTCAACAAGGCCTTTTACAAAGGAGAAGTAGTCAGGCAGTAAATCACCGCACTTGTCCATAATAAGCACGCCGCTGGAGTAAAGCTGCAGGCCCTTTTCGTAATCCTTGGAATAATAATCAAATGGAGCGTGTGCAGGGACGAACATTAAAGCATCGTAGGTGGCGGTACCCTCGGTGCGGGAGTGTATAACCTTTAAGGGTGCCTCAAAATCGTAGAACTTGTCCTTATAGAAGTTATTGTACTCCTCATCGGTTACCTCCTTGGCATTCTTGCGCCACAGGGGTACCATACTGTTAAGGGTCTGCTCCTCAATAATGGTTTCGTACTCGTTTTCGCTGCCCTCTTTCAGCACGCGGTTTTCCATATTCATTTTTATGGGATAGCGGATGTAATCGGAATATTTTTTAACAAGGGCGCGGATGCGGTAGGCATCAAGGAATTCATCGTACTGCTCGTTTTCGGTATTTTCCTTAATATGCAGGGTTATCTCGGTACCAAAATCATCCTTTTCGGTTACCTCAACGGAATATCCATCCACCCCTGCAGAGTGCCATTTATAAGCCTCATCACTGCCGAAGGCACGGGAAATAACGGTTATATCGTCACTTACCATAAATGCGGAGTAAAAACCAACACCAAACTGACCGATTATATCAATATCCTGCTTTTCGGTGTTCTCATTCTTAAAATCAAAGGAGCCGCTCTTGGCAATGGTGCCAAGGTTATTCTCCAGCTCCTCCTTGGTCATACCAATACCGTTATCGGTAATTTTTAAAATGCGGTTGTCCTTATCGGCACTAATCCACACCGCAAAATCATCACGGGAAAGGCCCACGCTGTTATCGGTCAGGGAGCGGAAATAAAGCTTGTCTATAGCATCACTTGCGTTGGATATAAGCTCACGCAGGAAAATTTCCTTGTGGGTATAGATGGAGTTTATCATCATATCCAGAAGCTTTTTGGATTCGGTTTTAAACTGTTTTTTTGC
This sequence comes from Acutalibacteraceae bacterium, assembly GCA_045531585.1. GTDB lineage: Bacteria > Bacillota > Clostridia > Oscillospirales > Acutalibacteraceae > SIG587. Next base: position 58,386 of record JAZSEH010000058.1, on the reverse strand, counting down.
CATTTTAAGTCACCTTACAAAAAATATTAGCACCCAAAATATCGGGTGCTAATATTGTATAACTTTTTTAAGGCGTTGTCAAGGCGTCAAGGGTCTTAAAAACGCTTAATCCTCTATCTTTGCCTTTTTCTTTTTGGCGGCAACAATAACAATTACTAAGCCACCGATAATAACCACTGCAGCAATAGGAATAATTATTAAAAGCGTATTGCTTTGGGCATTTCCGTTTGCGCCTATTACAGAGTCCTCGTTCACATCGCAAATTACATAGGTACTGAAGTGGGTAAGCTCGGCAGTAATAGTACCATCCTCATTTACCTTTGAGGTTTGCTCCTGCGTTGTACCATCGTCACCTATAAAGAAAACCTTTAATATGTTACTGAAGCCTTCGGGAATTTTAAATGTAACCTTAATCTTTCCATTAGGCTGAACCTTGGCACCATTAAGAACCGTAGTTATATCGTATGCAACAAATTTTTCGGATACTTCCTTTAGAGCTTTTTTAATCTCTTTGTGTTTTTCCTTGTTTTCTTTATTTTCTTTCTTTATTTCTTCAACCTTTAACTCGGTTCCCTCTTGGAAAACGCCCTTGTCGGTCTCTATAACAACACCTGTGGTTTCATCCTTTGCGGTACAGGGAATAACCTCTTCTGTTATTTGTCCGCAAATTTTACATTTCCCTTGTTTAAGACCAGTTTCGCTAATGGTAGGCTCTTTAATCGTCTTGGGGTCTTCGAAATCATGTCCTAATGCTTCAATATCTCTATTTTCGGTAGCCTCACAAACTGAACACTTGTGCTCTTCTATACCCTTTTCTGTACATGTAGCAGCAGCTTTAACTGTCCACTCACCGAATTTATGCCCTAATGCCTTGATTGTATTTGTAGTTTCCTTTTTGCAAACGGTACACTTGCCTGTTTCGGTACCTGTCTGAGTGCAGGTAGGTGCCTTTGTAACGGTGGGGTTAGAGAACTTGTGGCCTAAAGCATTAACTGCTTTTGTTTCTTTGTGTGAGCACTTAGAGCAAGTCCTTGTCTGCTCACCCTTGCCTTCGCAGGTGGGAGCCTTGGTCTGTGTCCAACCGCCCATACTGTGGCCTGTTGCTTTTATGTCACGGGTTTCTACTTTCCTACAGGTTGAGCAGGTTCTTTGCTCCTTACCAACTGTGGTACACTTGGGAGCAGAGGTCTGACTCCAGCTGCCGTAGGTATGATTGTTGGTTTTTGAAATAGGTACATCCTTTGTAGCACCGCAACCGTTAGCGGTGCAGGTATAATGAGTGTTGCCGGCTTCTTTACAGTCAGCAGGCTTGGTTACGCTACCACCGTTCCAGGTGTGCGCCTTGGTTTCCACATTACCGCAAACAGAACAGGTGCGGGTGTGGTTGGTATTGTCCTTCTTTGTATATGTACCGTAGGTGTGGGTTTTGCAGTTCACTTTAATAGTTGCAGTAGCATTACCAAAAGTATTTTTTCCGCCGTTTGCATCCCATGATTCAATGAAGGTCAAGGTAACGGTTTTATTGCCTACGGTTGCATTATCCTTAATTTTAAAAGTAAGTGTTGCGATTTTTCCTGTTTTAGTACTATTTGTTGTTGAAAGTGAATCAGCCCAACGCAGAGTATAGGGAGAACTAATTGTCGGTGCAGGTGTTGTCCAGCCTGAAAGCAACCCTGCATTTGAAACGCTTGCAAGTTCTAATCCCTCGCCCCAAGAAACTGTGAATCTCATTGTGGTGAGTCCGGGGTTAGAGTTAAGGTTTACATTTATCGTAACAGTATCTCCCTGTTTTCCTTCAGCGTTTGAAAGTGCTAATGTGCCCGTTCCTGCTGCGGAAGCGGGAACGCAAAACAAAGCAAATGTTAAAACTAAAGCTATTAAAATAGATATTACTTTTTTCATTGAAATTCTCCTCTTAACCTATTGAAACATTCCAACCTGCGAGATAGCGATCCAAAACAACGCCATCCCAGTCGGTAATTTCACCATCACCATCGATATCTAATGCATCAAGTGTTGTTATTTCAACATTCCATCCTGCCAGATAACGTGCTAACAATACGCCATCCCAGTCGGTAATCTCATTATCACCATCAATATCTCCTACAGTGTGTTTGACGTTTTGGTCGTTAATATCAAAACTTATAATCTGTTGATCATTGTTAAGTTTAAGATGCACCACGGTTTCATCATACCAATAATGTGATGATTCAATTTCCCATACACCATTATTGTATGTTATTTTACTCGGAGAAGCTTTTGACCATTCATCGCCCATCCTAGGATATTTAGTGGTTTTATATGTGTCAGTTTCACTGTCATAGTTTTGAGATAATGTCAAATCTATATTCTCGATACCGAAAAGTTTTTTCATTGCATCTCTTACGTCTTTTCCGGCATAAACCATATACTCCACACCTTCCGGCGATACCCACCAATTATAATCTTCATTATCCGTAAGAAGGTACGCCGCGAACGAAACAATATCATCAAAATTCTTTATTGTGATTTCTCCGCTAAAGTGCTGAGTTTCAAGAACCTCCATATCATAGTTACATGCCATATTCCACGAATAGCCATAAGCACTTACAACCGCCTTGAACCAATCACTACCAGGAATAATGTTGCTTTTAATATGATCGGCAGGAAGGTTAATTCCAATAGCGAACGAATCTTCATCAGCATAAATTACTGCATTAAATTCACCATAATCCGTGAAAATAGTACCATAATATTCACCTTCGTGAGAACCCCAAATGCGAGTAATATCTAGCAAGTTCATATCATAACTAGTATTGTCCGAATTGGTTACCTTTATGGTTATGGATTTGTCTGCATTTTCTTTAATGGATATGCTTTCCATTAAATTCTCTCGTACAGTAATTGGGAATTCACAGGTTTTTCCAAATAAATCAAGTCCTACATTTTGCTGACCTATTATTTCCGGGTCAATCCAAGCGTCTATATAGCATGTTCTATCTAACTTTTTAGAATAAAACCGTTTATGATAGGAACTCGTATAGTCTTCTTCTATTGTAACATCTTCATAAGAGCCATCTGCATACTGAATTCTAATGACCATACCTTTAAGATTGATTTGTTCACCTTGTAGATATTCTCTCTTGTCCGGTTTTTTTATAACTTGAAGTTCTTCAATTGGATTTTCTATGATTGTAACATCAAATGTAGCGGTAACGCCACAAAGTGCACCTGTAACTGTGTATGTCCCTACTGTCCAATACTGTTCATATTGTAAATCCAAAGCGTTATCGGTAACAGAACAATATTTTCCATTATAGATAATAGTTTTATCATCTATAATTTCAGACTTCGTTCCATTTTTAAGTATAACCTCTGACAAAATTGAAGGAGAACTGTATTTTAGGTAGTCGCCATCATCATATGAATCAATGCCTTCAATCAAAACAACATCTTTAAAAGTAATGCTCGCAACAGGGGATTCTATTATTGTAACATTGAATGTATCACTAACACCTAAAAGAGCGCCTGTAACTGTGTATGTCCCTACTGTCCAAGGCTGTTCGCTTTGCATATCCCACATATTGGTGTCAAAATAGTACATTGTACCTTCAATTTCTAAATAACTATCGATATCTTTTGTGGTTCCATCTTCAAAAGTTACAGTGGCAAATAAGGAAGGTTCATAGTAGAAGAAAGTTCCATCTTCATAATAACCTTCAGAGCATTCAATAATTGAGATATCCTTGATTTCAATACTTTCAATAGGGGATTCTGTTATTGTAACGTTGAATGTGTCACTAACACCTAAAATTGAACCGGCAACCTCGTATGTATTACCAACCGTCCAAGGCTCGTTATATTGAATAGAGTTATCGATACTTATTGAATACCATTCACCATCAATTTCTATACCATCATAATTTACAACGCTACCATCTTTCATTGTTATTGTACAATCAGGATAAAAATTATAATAATGGAAAACTCCATCTTCTTCCCATCCAGCGCTTTTCTCTATGATGGAAATATCACTTATTTCAAGAGATTGAACGGGAGATTCCGTAATTATAATTTTGTACTCTGCCGTTACACCTAACAAATCAATAGTTGCCTTGTGTTCACCAATACTCCACTGATTATTATAAGACTGGTCAGAAGTACAATTTTGCCAACAACCCAACTGTTCGCAGACTTCATTTAAAGTACCCGAAATTTCGTCTCCGTTTTTTAAAATAACGGTTAATTCTTCAGGATTTATATCGTAGCAATACCACCCCGGGTTTTCTGTATCATGATCAACCCAACCGTTTGTACCTTCAATATAAGTTATATCGTCAACCAAAATGCTTTGAACAGGCGTTTCCACTACTTTAACAGTATAATTTTGCTCATAACCAAAAATGTTTATTGTAGCGGTGTGATTGCCAAGACCCCATTGATTTTCATAGGACTGATCGGAATCGCAATATGGATATGAGCCTGTATATTCCGCAATTTCATAAACTTCACCGGATATAAATGAACCATCCGTAAAGTTTACAGTTATATTATCCGGATATACATCGTATTCAAACCATGAATTTTCTATATAGTTATCATTTTCATCCCAATAACCTGACATATAGCCATCATAATTTTCAATGCACTCAACATCTTCAATTTCAATACTTTCAATATCAGGCACAGCAACATTAAAGGTGTCACCTATATTGGAAGCAGAATCTCTGCTAATTGCGAATACATTTAGCGGTAAAACCGAAATAAGCAAAACCGCTGCTAAAATAATTGATAAACCCTTTTTCACTACTTTTTCCTCCTGTATCTTTGTTTTTTAGGAATATATTCCTACAAAACATTATTATAACAGGATTTTCTTAGTAAATCAAGCCTTATCAGTAATTATTTAGTATAATTTAGGAAACGATATATGCGAAAGGCTGATTAACTATGAACAGGATCCGTCAACTGCGTGAGGAGAGAAATTTAAGACAAGTAGACATTGCTAATGCCACAGGCATTGATCAAAAGACCATCTCCAATTATGAAACCGGAAGAACCAATCCTGACAGTTATGCACTTATCAAGCTTTCGGATTATTTTAAGGTGAGCATAGACTATCTTGTAGGAAGAACCAGCAGCTCTGTGTTATCTAAAGAGGATTTGAGTAAAAAAATAGATAATCTAAAAAAAGAACTTGATGAAATTAAAAGGAATTTATAAATTAAAACCAACCGTATGGTGTTTCCCCATACGGTTGGTTTATTCATACACACAAAAAACACTATTTTTAAGGTTGCCTCAAAGAATCTTCTCTCGTCTCCCTCACCACCTGGCCGCTTAGGGCAAGCAGTGCCCAGAGATTCGGTACTATCATAAGGGCGTTGAAAATATCTGCAAGGCTCCATACTGCGGACAGGGGCAGATATGCGCCAAGCCCCACGGCGGCTATATAGAATACACGGTAGGCCTTTATTGCCCTTTCGTTGCCGTTTACAAAATACTCTGCACAGCATTTGGCGTAGTAATACCAGCCTATAATGGTGGAAAAGCCAAAAAACACAAGGCAGAGGGCAAGGAGCCCCTCGCAAGCCCTGTCGGGCAGAAAGGCAATTCCCTTTTTAAAGGTATAGGCGGTGACCTGTGCCCCTTCAAGGCCTGCCTGCCGCCAAGCGCCCGTTACCATAATACAAAGTCCCGTTACGGTGCACATCACGATTGTGTCAATAAAGGTGCCCGTCATAGAAGCAAGGCCCCGTTTAAAGGGGGAGCTGCTTTTTGCCGCCGCGGCGGCTATGGGTGCGGAGCCCAGACCTGCCTCGTTAGTGAAAACTCCCCTTGCCACGCCCACCTGAAGTGTGGTAAAAAAACTGCCTACCGCGCCTCCCGTAACGGCCTTGGGGCAAAAGGCACCCTTTATTATAAGCCACACCGCCTGTGGTAATGCACCAAGATTTGAAAGCAGCACCGTCAGGCAGATAAATATATAAATAAAGGACATAAGGGGAATAAAAAGCTGAGAAAAATCCCCTATCCGCTTTACGCCGCCTATAAGCACCGCTCCTGAAAGAAGGGTGACCGCAAGGCCCGTTATTACCTCTGCTACGGTATATCCCTTTCCGAAAAGCGTAAAGGCTATATTGATTTTTTGTGGGTCGAAAAAATCTCTTACGGCGGCGGTTATTCCGCTTATCTGGGTAACGGTGCCTATGCCCAGCGCCCCTGCAACGGCACCGAAAAGGGCAAAGGCCTTGGCAAGCCATTTGTATTTTTTGCCCATTCCCCGCTCTATATAATAAAAGGGGCCGCCTATAAAGCCGCTATGGCTTTTTACACGGTATTTTACCGCCAGCACACTCTCGGCATACTGGGTTGCCATACCGAAAAAGGCAGCTATTTGCATCCAGAAAAGGGCACCTGGGCCGCCAAGGGTAATGGCGGTAGCCACGCCCACTATATTGCCTGTGCCAAGGGTGGCAGAAAGGGAAATACAAAGGGCGCCGAAGCCGGAGACCTCTCCGACGGCGCCCTGTTCCTTTTCGGTTATACATTTAAAGGCCTTTTTAAGGGAAAAGACCTGCAGAAATTTAAGGCGCACCGTTAAATAGATTCCCACACAGATTATAAGTGCCACCGTGGGTATGCCCCACACTAAGGAATCTATTTTACTAAGCCACGCCTCAAGCATTCGTACTGCCCCTTATTATTTTTCAAGCAGCATTTCCATAATACGGGGGCCGTGCTCAACGTACTCCCCTGCCTTTGCCGTCTCCTCGGTAAAGGTATCCGCGCCCTGTTTTTCCTTGCGGCTGTCGTAGATAAGGTACGGTACCGCATCGGAGGAGTGGGTCATAATGGAAAGGGGTGTTGGGTGATCCGGCATAACAAGCACACGGAAATCGCCCTGCTTTTTAAGATAATCAAGCACAGGTGCTGCTATTTTTTCATCAATAAGCTCAATGGCCTTAACCTTGTTTTCGGCCTCACCGCGGTGGCCGCACTCATCGGGGGCCTCAACGTGAATATACACAAGGTCACAGCCGCTTTCATAGGCCTTAATTGCCGCGGCCGCCTTACCCTGAAAATTGGTATCTATGTAGCCTGTGGCACCCTCCACAAAGGGAATTTCCATATTGGCACAAATGCCTATGCCCTTAAGCAGGTCAACGGCAGAAACAACAGCGCCCTTTACTCCGAATTTTTCGCAGAAATCCTCAAGCTGGGGCTTTCTACCCTCACCCCACAGCCAAATGGAGTTTGCGGGACGCTCACCACGCTTAATTCTTGCTTTGTTTACGGGGTGGTCCTTTAATACATCGTAGCTTTTCTTCATAAGCTCAATAAGGGGTGCGGCGTTTTCGCTTTTGCTTAAATACTCGCCCACTACCCTACCGCTTATGTCGTGAGGGGGTGTCATTGTGCCAAGGTCGGTAGTGCCGTTGCTTACAACAAGACAGTGGCGGTATGCCACGCCTGCATAGAATTTATAAATATCACTGCCAAGCTCTTTTTCTACTGCTTCAATAATCTGTGCCGCCTCTGCGGTGGAAATATCACCTGCACAGTAGTCCACCATGGTTTTGTCCTCATATCTTTCCTCATCGGACAGGGTAACTATATTACAACGAAGAGCAACGTCGGTAGGCTTCAGGTCAACGCCAATACTTGCCGCCTCCAGGGGAGAACGCCCTGTATAGCAAGCCTTAGGGTCATAGCCTAAAACCGAAAGATTTGCAACGTCACTGCCCGGCTTCATACCCTGTGCCACGGTTTTGCAAAGGCCGCTTTTACCCGCCCTGCACATAGCGTCTATATTAGGTTTTTTGGCGCACTCCATAGGAGTTTTACCCCCAAGCATTTCGCTTGGAAGGTCCGCCATACCGTCACAAAGTAGTACCAGATATTTCATTATATGTTCACTCCAATTAAAAAATAACAGTATCGGTTTGATACTGTTATTTTATTATATTTTTTTATAAATTGCAATGCCTTGTTACATTTTTTATGCCAAAAGCTGAGCCACGGCAACTATACAGGGCATTGTTATTATTGAAAGCAGAGTTGAAAGAGATACTATATTCACCGAAAGGGAGGTATCCCTGCCGAATTTGGCGGCAAACATAGTCGTCATTGCAGCAGTAGGTGCGCTGGCGGCAACGGTAAGGGCTACCAGCATTGTGCCGCGTATTCCGTAAAGGTACATAGCGCCCAGAGTTGCAAGGGGCATCAGTACAAGGCGCATTGCCAGGTTTAAATAACAGCCCTTATCGCTAAAGGCCTTTTTTAAATCGCTTGTTGCAAGGTAGTAGCCTATAACTATCATAGGCAGCGGCGTATTAAGGTTTGCTGTATGATTTATTACCGCAATACCCGTAGTCTTAAGTATATCGGGCAGGGGCAGGCTTACCACAAAGAGCAGCACACCTATTGCGGTACCGATAAGGCCGGGAGTGAAAAGCATTTTTTTAAGTGAGAGCTGTTTTTTATCGCCGCTCATAAGAATAACGCCGTAGCTCCAGGCAACAATGTTAAAAATTACAACGTATATGGCGCCGTAAAACACACCCTCCTCACCAAGGAGTGCCTCCTGCAGAGGAAGTGACATAAAGCCCGCATTGGAAAATATGGCAGCAAAGCGCATTACACGCTGACGGGAATCGTCACGGCTGCGGAAAACAAGTATACTGATAAGAATATAGGCTATATGAATAAGCAGGCATATTAAGCAGCTAAACAACAGCACCTTAAGGGTGGAGGCCTTGTATTCCATATTTATAAAGGAACGGATTATTACCGCAGGCACCGCAAGGTATAGCGCTATATCGGTGCACACCTTGGCGCCCTGCTCGGTCAGCAGACCCTTTTTTGTAAAAATAAAGCCCATTGCTATAAGTCCGAAAAGTACAAGCACCTGACTTGCAACGGTTAAAAAATTCTGAATCATAAATATTCTTCCCTTACCTTGGAAACGTCACCGCTAATGGCGGTTTTAAGCTCAGCAATACCCGAAAATTTTTCCTCGCCGCGTAAAAAGCGCTTAAGCCTTATCTCCAGTTCGGCACCGTACAGGTCACCGTCAAAGCATAAAAGATAGCTTTCACTAAGAGGCGCGTTTACACGGTAGGTTGGTCGTACACCTAAATTTGTAACGGCGCGATAGTATCTGCCACCTATATAGGCATCGGCCGAGTAGACCCCGAACCTGGGCAGAACAAGCTCCGAAGGATAAAGCTGATTTACCGTGGGAAAGCCAATTGTCCTGCCTCTGCTGTCCCCGTGAATTACCGGTGCCCTGAAGCCGAAGGGCTTATATAAAAGGGCATTGGCAGACTCAATATCTCCTTTAGCTATAAGCTCCCTTATAGCGGTGGAGGATACTGCTACACCGTTTTGGGTAACGGGAGGACAAATATGAAGGTTTATTCCCTTTTTGGCGCAATATTCTCTTAAAATATCGGTATTACCTGCGGCATTCTTGCCAAAGCGGTAATCAAATCCGCAGGAAATCATTTTAACGTTATATTTAACGCAAATATAATCAAGAAAATCCTCAGGGGACATATCTCTTACCGCCTGAAAATCAAGGAACTCACATTTTTCCACGCCCAATTCGGCAAAGCTTCTCTGCTTGCCCTCACGGGTCATAAGAAGTCCCACAGGCTCCCCTGTTATAATGGCCTTGGGTGGTACTGCAAAGGTAACGGCTATGCAAGGATAACCGCTTTCTCTTGCGGCCTTTATTACCGCAATATGTCCTTTATGCATACCGTCAAAGGTACCCAGCGCCACTGCATGCTCCGTCACTTTTACTCACCCCTTTTAATTAGTAATTATTTTTCTCCTGTGTACTGATTAACAAGGCAGGCAATAACTATAGCATTTTTAACAGCGTCAAATCTGCCCACACCCAAAAACAGTTCGTTATACTTAATCCTGTAAAGCTGATCCGGCTTTGGAGGATAAATATGCAGGCGGTTTACGTCCAGCTCACCGCCGTTGGAAAAGCGTATGGCCTGCTTTTCGGTAACGCCGATGGCCTCAAGCTTATAAACCACCGCTTCGGCAGGCAGAATATACTGCTGAATATTCTCACCTGTAAGTTCCTCCAATGGTACACAGTCATCAAGACAAAAACCGTGGGTTTCCTCACGGGTTAAATGCTCAAGGGTTGCACCGCAACCAAGAAGCTTGCCTATATCGTTACAAAGGGAGCGTATGTAGGTGCCCTTCGAGCACCTGACGCGCAGCCAAAAGCAGTTGCCCTTTAAATCGGTTTCCCGTTTAATGGAATATATATGCACCGTTCTGGGCTCGCGGTCTACCTCCAGGCCCTGACGGGCAAGCTCGTAAAGCTTTTTGCCCTCCTTTTTAAGGGCAGAAAACATAGGAGGAACCTGATATTGCACCCCTAAAAAGGAATTAAGGGCATGGTCAAGATCCCTATTGCTTATATTAACAGGACAGGTAGAAAGCACCTGACCCGTTACGTCGTAGGTATCGGTGCAAACACCAAGCCTTATGCAGGCAAAATAACTTTTATCCGCATCCAAAAGGTAGGAGCTAAGCACCGTTGCCCTACCCACAAGCACAGGCAGTACGCCAGTTGCCATAGGGTCAAGGGTACCTGTGTGGCCTACCCGCTTTTCACCTGCAAGCTTTTTAATTTTATGAACAACACCAAAGGAGGTTATATTCTTTGGCTTATTGATCAGCATAAGACCCTGCATCGGTCTCCTCCAATTCTGTCTTCACACTGTTTAGTATCTGTTCCTTAACCGACTCAAGGCTTCCCGTAACGGTACAGCCTGCCGCCGCCCTGTGGCCGCCGCCGCCTAAACGCTTACATATATTTGAGGCATCCAGAGGCTCATAGGTGCGAAGGGATATTTTATAGGTTTCCTCATCGGTTTGCTTTACGGTAACACCTGCAAGCACGCCCTCCACCGAACGGGAGATGGCGGCAACGCCCTCCAGCTCGGTGCCTGAGCACTTGGTCTTGTTCTGAATATCGGTAGTAACGGTAAGGAGCATACAACGCTCGTTAAAATGGAACTCTGCAGTATCCAGCACCATACGCTCAAGCATAAGGCGGTTTTTGGATTTGGTATCAAACATAATACGGTTAATTTCCGCCGCGTTAATATTAAAGGCATACAGCTTTTTGGCAATATCAAAGGTATTTACCGTTACGTTGGAATACTTAAAACAGCCTGTATCGGTGGAAATACCTGTATAAAGTGCCGCGGCCATAACGTCGTCAAGGGCAACATGCATAACCTTAAAGAGCAGGAATATACACTCTGCCGTGGCAGAGGCATCCGCATCAAGGTAAAGATTTTCGGCATAGCCCGTGTTTGACACGTGGTGGTCTATAGACAGATCTATTTTTCCTGAAAACTCCTCCTTAAGTCCGCCAAGCAGTTCCTCAGAGGCAATATCCACCGCAACCACCGTCTTATACTTAAAGGCGCGGTTGTGAAGCTTTTTAATAAAGTAGTTGAATTTTTTGGGAATGGCCTCGGGACACAGCACAAAGGCGCGCTTGCCAAGTCTTTGAAGACCCATTGCAAGGGCACAGGCCGAGCCTAAGGTATCACCGTCGGGTGAAGCGTGGGTAAGAATGACAAAATGGTCGTTTTTCTTTAAAAAACGTGCCGTCTGCAAAAGGGATAATTTTTTACAGGCCATTTTCACCCTCCCCTTCAAAGGATTTTATTATTCTTGAAATATTGGCACTTTGCTCAATGGAGTCATCTGCCACAAAGCGAAGCTCGGGCACCTTACGAAGCTTTAGTGCACTGCCCAACTCTCGGCGCAGAAAGCCTGCGGCATTTTTAAGTGCCTTAACCGATTCTGCGGTTTTTTCGGCACCCTCTATGGCACTTACGTATACCGTGCAATAGGAAAGGTCACCGCTAACGTCCACCTTTACAATGCTTAAAAGCTTGCTTACCCTTGGGTCCTTCACCTCACGGAGAAGCGAGGAAAGAGCCAGCTTTACGTCAGAGGTAATGCGGTTAATTCTGTATCCTGCCATTAGTCTCTGTACTCCTCCATAATAAATGCTTCAAATACGTCGCCTTCCTTAATATCGGCAAACTTTTCAAGACCTATACCGCACTCATAGCCCTGTGCAACCTCTTTAACGTCATCCTTAAAGCGGCGCAGAGAGTCAATCTTATCCTCGGTAATAACTATACCGTCACGAACAACGCGGATAGAGCAGGCACGGCTTACCTTGCCGTTTGTTACGTAGCAGCCTGCAATGGTACCAACGTTGGATATTTTATAGGTGTTACGAACCTCAATGGTACCAAGCTCAACCTCACGGAATTTGGGAGCCAGCATACCCTTCATGGCGGCCTCTATCTCCTCAATGCAGTCGTAAATTACACGGTAAAGGCGTACGTCAACACCGTCACGCTCAGCAGCGGCCTTGGCAACTGCATCGGGACGAACGTTAAAGCCTACAACTATAGCGCCTGAGGCCTGAGCCAGCATAATATCGGTTTCATTAACGGCGCCAACACCGCCGTGGATAACCTTAACTCTTACCTCCTCGTTGGAGAGCTTTTCAAGGCTTTCGCGAACAGCCTCTACAGAGCCCTGAACGTCGGCCTTAACTATGATATTAAGCTCCTTAAGGTCGCCCTCGCTGAGCTGACTGAACAGGTTATCAAGGGTAACCTTCTGGGTCTGACTAAAGAGCTCATCCTTAGCCTTCTGCTTTCTCTGCTCAACAAGCTGACGGGCAAGGCGCTCGTCGGAAACGGCATCAAAGGTATCACCTGCGGCAGGGGTCTCTGCAAGACCTGTTATCTCAACAGGAACAGAAGGACCTGCAGTATCCATAACCACTCCGTTTTCATTAGTCATTACACGAACACGGCCAACGGCTGTGCCTGCAACGATAATATCACCTGTGTGGAGTGTACCTCCCTGCACAAGCACGGTGGCAACAGGGCCGCGACCCTTATCAAGACGGGCCTCGATAACAATACCCTTCGCACGGCGGTCGGGGTTGGCCTTAAGCTCCATAACCTCAGCAACAAGCAAAATGTTCTCAAGCAGCTTGTCAATACCTGTGCCTGCCTTGGCAGATACGGGAACGCAGATAATATCACCGCCCCACTCCTCAGGAACAAGGGAGTGCTCGGTAAGCTGCTGCATAATTCTGTCAGGATTAGCCTCGGGCTTATCCATTTTGTTTATGGCTACAATAATTTCAACCTCTGCAGCTTTTGCGTGGTTGATAGCCTCAATGGTCTGGGGCATAATACCGTCGTCAGCGGCAACAACAAGCACCGCAATATCGGTTGCCATTGCACCGCGCTGACGCATAGAGGTAAATGCGGCGTGACCGGGGGTATCAAGGAAGGTTATATCATTTCCGTTGCAGTTTACCCTGTATGCACCTATATGCTGGGTAATTCCGCCTGCCTCGGTGTCGGTAACGGCAGAGTGACGGATAGCGTCAAGAAGTGAGGTTTTACCGTGGTCAACGTGACCCATTACAACAACAACGGGATCTCTGGGCTTTAAGGTTTCCTCGGTATCCTCGGTATCGTCCATAATACGGTCCTCAATGGTAACAACCACCTGACGCTCAATCTTAGCGCCCATTTCGGTTACAACAATTTCGGCAGTATCATAGTCTATAGTCTGGTTAACGGTGGCCATCATACCAAGCTTTAACAGCTCCTTAATAACCTCGGCGGCGGTCTTTTTCATAGCCGCGGCAAGCTCACCAACGGTTATTTCGTCACCAACGGTTACGGTGATGGGGGTCTTCTTAATGCGCTCAAGCTGAAGTCTGCGCATCTTATCCGCCTCGGTTTCACGCTTGGCGCCCTGAGGACGGCGGTAATCCTGAGACTTCTGCTTAATCTTCTGCTTACGCTGGAAGTTATCACGCATACTATGCTCAGGTGCTATATTTTCATACTTTTCGTTGTAACGCTCAATATCAACGTTGGATACACGGGTATCTACACGGCGAATCTGGGCGGGGCCGCGATTAGGTGCCTCACCGGGAACCTTCTCGGTTTTCTCCTTTGCCTTGAAGGGATGTGGGTCGCTGGGCTTAAACTCCTTCTTTTCAGGAGCCTTATTTTCAACCTTTGCTTCCTTTTTAGGCTCAGCCTTTTTCTTGGGCTCCGCCTCCTTCTTAGGCTCAGGCTTTTTCTCCTCGGCCTTCTTTTCAACCTTAGGCTCGGTTTTCGTTTCCTTCTTAGGCTCAGCCTTTTTTACTTCCTTTTCGGCAGGCTTAGCCTCGGCCTGTGCGGCCTGCTGTGCAGCCTTAAGCTGCTCCAAAATTGCCATCTGCTCTGCAAGCTTCTGGTCCTTATCTGCCTTGCGCTTTTCAGCGGCGGCTTTGGCCGCATCGGCACCTGTGGCAAAATAGTCGTCAAAGCTCTTTACCTTGTGCTTTAAGGTAAGAACCTCGAATAATATATTGATTTCCTGCTCATTTAAAGCGGCACCGGATTTTTTTGCTTCACCGGTATGCTTGCTTAAAATGGCAATTATCTCCTTTGATTCCATACTGAAATCGCGCGCAATATCACTGACTTTTATCTTATTTGTCATTGGCGTTTCCTCCTGTAAGACCGATTTCTTTTAGTAGTGCCTGGGCGAAGCCGTTATCATTCACGGCTATTATTCCGCCCTTTCTTCCCACGCCGTGGGATAAAGCATCCATATTACAACCTTCAAGGGTAAGCACGGGAATATTCTTCTCACCTGCGTGAAAGGATATTTCCTTTCGGCTTTTATCCGAAACGTCACAGGCGGTGATTATAAGTTGTGCCGTGCCCTTTTTTATTGCTGTGCGGCTTGCATCCATTCCAAAGCTTAGCTTTCCTGCCTTGGAGGCAAAGCCCAGTAAGGTAAGATATTTATCCATTGGCCCTTTCCAGCTCCTCCTTAAGGCGTTCGTAAACCTGGGGCGGTACCTGCATTTCAAATGCGGCCTCCAGCCTTTTGGCCTTCATTGCCTTATTCAGGCACTGAACGTCCCTGCACAGATAGGTGCCGCGGCCGTTTTTCTTTCCCGTAGGGTCTAAAACTATTTCACCCTCGGGAGTACGTACCACGCGGATAAGCTCATTCTTAGCCTTCCTTACAGAGCAGCCTGTGCACATACGCATTGGTATTTTTTTTAATGCCATTACTGCTCATCCTCACCGTAAAATCCGCTTTCGGGGCGGATATCTATCTTCCAGCCTGTAAGCTTAGCGGCAAGACGAACGTTTTGTCCCTTGTTACCGATTGCCAAAGAAAGCTGTGCATCGGGAACGGTGGCGTGGCATACCTTGGGCTCCTCACTTTCAATATCTACCGAAAGCACCTTTGCGGGGGATAAAGCCTCACTTACAAAGGCTACAGGATCCTCGGAATACTTAACTATGTCTATCTTTTCTCCTGCAAGCTCTTCAACTATCTTGTTAACACGGGCGCCGCGCTGACCGATACAGGCACCAACGGCATCTATCTCGGTATCGGCACTGTAAACTGCAAGCTTTGTGCGGCTGCCTGCCTGACGGGAAACTGCCTTTATTTCAATGGTACCGTCGGCAATTTCGGGAACCTCGGTCTCAAAAAGACGCTTTACAAGGCCGGGATGTGTACGGGAAAGCATTACCTTGGGACCGCGCTCGGTCTCCTTAACGTCAACAATGTAAACCTTAATATGGTCGCCTTCTTTAAGCACCTCGTCGGGAACCTGCTCAAGCTTGGGCAGGGTTGCCTCGCGGTTGCCTATGGTAAGGGAGGCGTTGCCTGTTTTGGGGTCAACACGCTGAACAAGGGCGGTTACCAGCTCACGATTGCGGGACTGGAACTCTGCCAAGGTCTGGCCGCGCTCAACGTCCCTTACGCCCTGACGGAAATTATTCTTGGAGTTCTGTGCCACAACGCGGCCGAACTTCATAGGATCAAGGGCAATGTCAACAAAGCCCTGCTCAACTGATTTGGGGTCAATCTTTGCGGCTTCCTCTTTGGTTATCTGTGCAAAGCGATCCTCAACCTCATCAACTACTTCCTTTCTTGCCCAAACAGAGAAAATCTGCTTTTCGGGGTCAATTATACAGGAAACAATCTCTCTGCCGCCAAAATCCTTTCTTGCGGCAACAACAATGGCATCGGCAATTTTGTCGGCCAAAAATTCCTTGGGTATGCCCCTTTCCTCCTCCATTGCTTCAAGTGCTGCGAAAAATTCCTTATTATCCATTTTTTCTCAAAAACCTCCGTTTATTATTTATTTTTATAGATCCGCAAGATGTACCGAGGCTACGTCACCCTTAGTAAGGGTAACGCTTTCTCCGTTTACGTCCAGCGTTAAATTACCGTCATTATACCCTGCAAGGGTACCCTTAAGCTCCTTAGAGCCGTTTTTCGCCCTATAAAGCTTTGCCGTTACGGGCTGTCCCATCATCTTTTCAAAATGCTCAGGGCGGCAAAGCTCACGCTCAAGCCCGGGTGAGCACACCTCAAGATAATAGGATTTGTCAATGGGGTCAGCCTCATCCAGAATGGGGTCAACCGCGTGGGAAACGTTGGTGCAATCATCAATGTCTATTCCCTTTTCACTGTCAATAAATATTCTTAGGTAGTAGGATGCACCCTCCTTAACAAAGCGAACGTCCCAAAGCTCAACCCCTTGGGAAATTACCGCCTGCTCAACAAGGGCACGGACCCTGTCGGCAATACCTGCCATAAGCATACGCTCCTTTCACACCAAAACAAAAGAGCGGGCCAAAACCCACTCTCCTTTTACTTACTTCTTAACATACCATAGTTTAACACATAATTTTAAAAAAATCAAGTGTTTTTTATTTTTTTAAGATATTCATCTATTATGACCTCAAGCAGGTTGTTTACACTGCGCTTTTGCTTTTCGGCCTCGTCCTTAAGCTGTGCTATTACCTCTTCGGGAAGTCGCAAACTTACTTGAATTTTATCGGTCATAGTATCACCTCGGTATCATTATATACCACTTTTGCACAATAAACAAGATATCACGGTGATATCATTTTGTTTAATACGCAGATTTTCTATCTTTCATATTGCCAAAGTGATATCACTTTGATATAATTATTTGTATAAAAAAGGAGGTAATAATATGATAAAATCAATTGCAAATTTATGGAATGGGAATTTGGAACCCATTTCACGCTTTGGAAAAAACAACGGTGAAATGAAAGAACTTGAACGGCTTATCGGAAAAAGCGAAGAAAAAATCGAAGGAATACTTAACGAGGAACAAAAAAAGGTAATTAAAAACTATACCGACCTTTTAAACGAATATCTTATAGTCTCAAACGAGCAAGCCTTTTGTGACGGCTTCTGTGTGGGCACAAGACTTTTTTTCGAGGCATTTAGCGGAGCACAGGATTTATTGTAATATATCTAAAATAAAAACTGTCTTGTAGGAAATTAACCGTTTCTACAAGACAGTTTATTTTTTCTTTTCGTTTTGTTCTGCGCTTAGTGAGACATCCCTTATACTAATCTTCTAAAGATTTAAGATAGTCAATGCACATCTTGGCCTCTGTCATCTGCTTGTCGGCAGTAGGCTCATTCTCAACAACCATAAGCACGTTGTTTTTCTTGGCCCACTTAACTACCTGAGCAATGGGTGCGGTACCCTGACCTAAAGGTGTGCCATGCTCCATTGTACCGTCCTTAAGGTGAACGGCGCCGATACGGTCCTTAAACTGCTCAAGGAAGTATATGGGATTAACGCCTGCACGGTAGATCCAATAAACGTCTATCTGCAGCTTTATATCGGTGCGGTTAATAAGCTCAACCTCGGGAATTAGTTCATCGGTATTATAATAAAACTCATCGCAATGGTTATGGTACATCATTTCCATACCCTGCGCTGCCAGCTTTGGAGCATACTCATTTATAAGCTCAATGGAGTGGTCAAGCTCCTCCTTAGTTTTATAGGCACAACCGGGCATAATAAACCGCTTACAGCCAATGGTCTTTAAATAAGCTACGGTGCTATCGAAATTACCCTTGGTAATGGTCCACAGACCGTTGTGTGTACTGCTTACGGTAAGGCCGTACTTATCGCAATAGCTTTTAAAATCCTCAGCAGAGGTATCAAAGAAGCCTGCAGGCTCAACCATTGTGTAGCCCATTTCGGCTATCTGCTTTAAGGTGTTTTCAACACTCTCGGCCATAAAATCTTTTACAGAATATAACTGAATGCCATAGTTTGTCATAATATATCAGCACTCCTTTCATACTGCCATTTTAACCCGTTAAAAAAGCAAAGTCAACCCAATTATAAAATATTTGTCAAAAAAATTTCCAGACCTATTAAAATAAGTATTGCACCGCCTAAAATGCTTGCCTTTCCTGCAAGCCTTGTGCCGAAATTTTTACCTATTACTACCCCTGCCACACAAATTACAAAGGTAACCGCCGCTATAAGCAGAGCGCAAACAAGGGCCTGAAGGCCGTTATGGTCAGCTATGGTAAATCCCACCGAAAGGGCGTCAATAGAGGTGGCAATTCCCTGAACCATAAGAACGCCCAGAGTAAGCCCTTCACAGTCTTCCTCACGGTCACAGCCGCGTATACCCTCAAGGAGCATTTTACCGCCTATAAATCCAAGGAGGGCAAGGGCAATAAAGGGTATATACTTCTGGAAAACGGCAAAGGCCTTGGCGGCCGTGTGTACCACCGCCCAGCCCGTAAGGGGCATAAGGGCCTGAAAAACTGCAAAAACACCTGCTATAAGAAAAATTTTACTTTTCCTCATTTTAGGGTCATTAAGACCGTTGGCCATTGACACCGAAAAGGCATCCATAGCAAGGCCTACCCCAAGCATTATGCTTTGCACAAAAAACATTATATCAAATTTCATTCTTAGCCTTCTTTAA
Organism: Acutalibacteraceae bacterium; assembly: GCA_045531585.1. Classification (GTDB taxonomy): domain Bacteria; phylum Bacillota; class Clostridia; order Oscillospirales; family Acutalibacteraceae; genus SIG587. Next base: position 39,511 of record JAZSEH010000058.1, on the reverse strand, counting down.
TATCTTTGGTGGCGTAGGCGTTAAGGGAGGTATCTCCAATATGCCCTGCCTCATATTCATATACCGCCTGAGCGCCAACCATTGCGGCGTTATCTCCGCACAGGCTTAAGGGGGGAAAGTATAGTTCAAAGCCTGCTTTTTTGCATTGCTCCTCCATTTTAGCTCTCAGCTGACTGTTGGCCGAAACGCCCCCTGCCATAACTATTTTTGTATGACCCTTTTCCCTTGCGGCGGCAAGGGTCTTGCTTACCAGAATATCGGTAACCTTATCCCTGAGGGTGGCGCACATTACGGGAACGTCCACCTGTTCACCCTTTTGGGAGAGATTGTTTATAAGGTTTAAAACTGCCGTTTTCATTCCTGAAAAGGAAAAATCGTACTCACCCTTTGTGTGGGGTGTGGGCAGCGGGTATTTTTTATGGTCAGGCGTGGTGGCAACCCTGTCAAGGTTAACTCCGCCAGGGTATTCAAGGCCTAAGGCTCTGGCGCATTTGTCAAAGCACTCACCTGCGGCGTCATCCGTAGTCTGACCTATTATCTCAAAATCGGTATAATCACGAACTTCAGTCAGAATACTGTTGCCGCCTGATACGGTAAGACATAAAAACGGGGGCTTTAGCTCCTTATGTGCAAGGTAGTTTGCCGCAATGTGGGAGCGAAGATGATGCACGGGAATAAGGGGCTTGTTAAGGGACATGGCAAGGCCCTTTGCAAAGTTAACCCCCACAAGCAGGGCACCAATAAGTCCCGGTGCGTATGTAACGGCAACGGCATCAATATCCGAATATTCAAGCCCTGCCCTTAAAAGCGCCTCGTCACACACGGCGGATATTGCCTCAGCGTGGCGGCGTGAGGCTATCTCGGGAACAACTCCTCCGTAAATTTTATGCTCAGCAATCTGGGTGGATACCACATTTGAAAGTATTTCTCTGTTTTCAACCACCGCTACGGCGGTCTCATCACAGGAGGATTCTATTGCAAGTATCTTCATAAACCTTTAAAACTTCCTTGTAAGTAAAATTGCATCCTCTTTCGGGTTGGTATAAAAGCCCTTACGCTCCCCTACCCTTTCATACCCGAATTTATTATAAAGCGCCTGTGCACCCGTGTTGCTTCGGCGCACCTCCAGCGTTATAAAGGAAAGACCCTTTTCCCCTGCAACCTGCTCAAGGGCCGAAAGCAAGACGGAGCCTATACCCTGCCTTCTTCTTTCCTTGGTTACGGCAAGGTTGGTTATATAACCCTCATCCAGAACGGTATTAAGTCCCACGTAGCCCAGCACCCTTTCAAGCTGCTTGCACACAAGAAACAGAGTGCCCTCATCCATAGAGTCCCTCAGACCCTGAAGGCTCCAGGGCTCACTAAAACATTCCTGCTCAAGGGCGGCTATACCCTTAAGGTCCTCCTCTGTAGCGACATAAACTGCAGGCGTGGAAATATTCTCAACAGCGGCGGCTATCTGCTCACGGCAGAGCCTGTAAATATTCTCATCCCCGCCGAAGGGGTCAGCAATTCCACAGCCTAAAAGCCGTGCCTTTGAAATTCCTTTAAGGGCGGCAAGGTGGGAGGGTGACATACAGTAAATAACGTCTGCCCAATCTATCAGCTCATCACTCAAGGGTGTGGATATATGGTGGGAATAATCAATACCTATTTCTCTTAGGGCGTTAAGACTACCGTTGCTTATGGGTGAGCCATCAGCAAAAATGCCTGCGCTTTTAACAGACACGCCCTGTAATTTTTTTGCCTCCAGCAAGGCCTGCGCCATGGGAGAGCGGCAGGTGTTGCCTGTGCAAACAAAAAGTACATTCATTTAATACTTATCCTTCTTTAGCATCGTACCAGGTTTTGCCTGCGTGGGCCTCCACCAGAAGCTTCACGTCAAGGCTTGCGGCGGCACTCATCTCCTCCTCCAAAAGGCGGCAGACGGTGTCCTTCAGTTCCTCCTTACACTCAACTATAAGCTCATCGTGTACCTGAAGTATAAGGCGGGCATCAAGTCTCTCGGCCTTCAAGCGGTCTCTTACCCTGATCATTGCTATTTTAATTATATCCGCCGCGGTACCCTGAATGGGGGCGTTACGAGCAACACGCTCACCAAAGGCGCGCATCATTCCGTTGGAGCTTGAAAGCTCAGGCAGGTAGCGTCTTCTGCCGAACAGGGTGGTTATAAAGCCCTTTTCCTTGGCGTTTTCAATAACCTCCTTCATATAGGCATCTACCTGAGGGTAGGTGGCAAGGTAGCCCTTTATATACTGAGAGGCTTCCTTATAGGATACACCTATATCCTTAGAAAGGGAATGTGCACCTATGCCGTAAACTATACCAAAGTTTACCGCCTTGGCCCTTGTTCGCATAAGGGGCGTAACCATTTCGGTGGGTATACCGAACACCTGAGCGGCGGTAACGGTATGAATATCCACACCCTGATTAAAGGCGTCTTGCATGACCTTATCCCCCGATATATGGGCAAGCACACGCAGTTCTATCTGAGAGTAGTCGGCATCACACAGAACGTAGCCTTCCCTTGCGGTAAAGAAGCGGCGAAGCCTTCTGCCCTCCTCCTGACGCACGGGGATGTTTTGCAGGTTAGGCTCCAAGGAGCTTATTCTGCCCGTTCTTGTTTCGGTTTGATTAAAGGTGGAACGTATTCTGCCATCCTGCTCAATGGCCTTTAAAAGTCCGTCACAGTAGGTGGATTTAAGCTTGGCAAGGGAGCGATAATTAAGCAATAGAGAAACTGCAGGGTGAGCGTCCCTTAACTCCTCAAGCACCTCTGCAGAGGTACTGTAGCCGCTCTTGGTCTTTTTTCTGGCGGGCAGACCTAAATCCTCAAAAAGGGCAACGCCTAACTGCTTTGGTGAATTAAGATTGAATTCATAGCCTACAAGGGAATATATCTCCTTTTCGGCGGCGGCTATTCTTTCCTGAAGCTGGGCACCCATTTTCTCAAGGCCCCGTCCGTCCACAAGAAAGCCCTCATACTCCATTTCGGCAAGAACCGTAGCCAGAGGCAGCTCAATATCCTGAAGGAGGGTGTACTGCTCCTTACCCTCAAGCTCTTTTTTCAAATTATCACAAACTGCACTGTGCCCTGCACCAAGGCGGATAAGCTCATCCTCACAGTCAATATCGGCCCCTCCGTACTCAGCAATAAGCCTGTCTGGAGCGTAGCTTGAGGCATTGGGATTTAAAAGGTAGGCCGCCAGCATACTGTCAAATACTACCCCTTTAAGCTTGGTTCCCTTAAGGGTACAGTATTTATAAAGGGTTTTCAGGTCGTAAACCCTTTTTTCCACCGCATCGTTTGATAGCAAGGAAACAAATTGCCCATCCTCAAGGGACACACTTGCGGCACGTTCCCCGTTACAAATGGCGGCGGTATTTTTTTCGTAATCTATATAAATATCAATACTTTTGCAGTTATTAAGAATTTCGCCTGCATCGGCAGGACATATACTGCTTGACCCAAAATCCATTGCGGTTTGTACCGAAACGGGGGTAATGCCCATATTCTCCATAAGCTTAAAAAGCTCAAGACGGGTCATAAGTGCGGCAAGGGCTCCTTTATCCCCTTCCTTGGCGGCATACTGTGAATAATCGGTACAAACGGGCACCTGCTTGCATATTGTGCCCAGCTCAAGGCTTAAGTAGGCGCTTTCTTTGCCTGCGGCCAATTTTGCACGCACCGCCTCCTTAATATCAAGGGCGTCAAGGTTTTGGTATATATAATCAATGTTATTATATTTCTGAATAAGCTCGGTGGCGGTTTTTTCTCCCACACCTGCAACACCGGGTATTTTATCGGAGGTATCGCCCATAAGGCTTTTAAGCTGACGCATACCGTCGGGAGTCAGGCCGTATTTCTCAAACAACGCCGCCTCATCGTAAACGGTAAGCTCGGGGCGACCCATTTTGGTAGCTGCAAGAAGCACCTTAACCCTCTCACCTATAAGCTGCAGGGAGTCCTTATCTCCCGTGGCTATAACGCAGGTATCATTTTCTCCTGCGGCGGCGGAAAGGGTGCCTAAAATATCATCGGCTTCATAGCCCTCCTGCTCAATACAGGTATAACCCCTGAGGGTTAGCCACTCCTTAACAACGGGAAGCTGTGCGGCAAGCTCCTCAGGCATAGGGCGCCTGCCTGCCTTGTAGCCCTCATACATTTTATGGCGGAAGGTGGGTGCCTTTAAATCGAAGGCAACAGCAACGCCATCGGGCTTTTCCTGTTCAATAAGACGGTTTAAAATGGTTATAAAGCCGTACACCGCATTGGTATACTGTCCATCCTTAGTGGTTAGCAATCTTATGCCGTAAAAGGCACGGTTTATAATACTGTTTCCGTCAATAGCCAGAAGCTTCATAGTCAGTTTTCCTTCTTTTTAAAAATTATAAGCTTGCTTATTACAAAGTTTAAAATTATTACCAATACCTGTGCTGCAAGCTTTACCGCCATACTGTTAAAATCAAGCAGGGTAATAAATACAAACAGCGCCGCCTCCTCAAGGGCAAGGGTTATTGCCCTGCCAAGATAGAAAGAAAGCATCTGCCCTAAAAAGGAGCCGCCCCCTGCGTGGAACACAAGGTCACGGTTGGTAACAAAGGCAAAGAACACCGCCGCTATCCAGGCAATAACGTTGGCAATAAGCTCGTTAACCTTAAGGGGCGAATTTAAAAGCCAGAATACCGCAAGATTTATTACCGTAGTACATACGCCGAAGAAAAGATATAAAAGCAGGTCACGGTATTTTTTGAAAAGTGATAAAAGCTTATTCATTGTTATTTGTTCTCTCACTTATGATATAACGAGGGCGAGCCTTAACCTCAAGATAAATTTTACCTATATATTCACCAATTATGCCAAGGCTTAAAAGCTGAATGCCGCCAAGGAAGCAGATAATGCTAACGGTAGAGGCCCATCCTGCAACTGTTGCACCCACAAAATAAGCAATAACCGACCACAGAACCGCTATAAAACTTATAACTGCAATTATTAAGCCAAGAGCCGTTATAAAACGAATAGGCTTTATTGACATACTTGTAATGCCGTTAAGGGCAAGGGAAAGCATCTTTTTTAAGGGATAATGGCTTTTGCCTGCCAGCCGCTCACTGCGGGAATATTCAACGCTCGTGCTTTTAAAGCCCACAAGGGGTACCATACCACGAAGGTAAATGTTAACCTCCTTATAGCCTTCAAGAGCCTTTATTACACGGGAAGATAAAAGACGATAATCGGCGTGATTATACACCACCTCTACCCCCATTGCCTTTAAAAGCTTATAAAAGCCCTGTGCGGTTGTGCGTTTAAAGAAGGTATCGCTGCTACGGTCATTTCTAACGCCGTATACCACCTCACAGCCGCCAAGATATTCATCCACCATTTTATCAATAGCGTTAATATCGTCCTGACCGTCACAGTCAATGCTCACCGTTACGTCACACTCCTGTGCAGCGGTAATAAGCCCTGCCAGCAGGGCGTTCTGGTGGCCGCGATTACGGGACAGACGCACACCTGTAAACTGTGAATGGGTATCACTCAGCTCACTTATAATTTCCCAGGTGTTATCCTTGCTTCCGTCATCCACAAGCATAATACGGCTTTTTTCAGGGTCAATTTTACCCTGTGCGCCAAGGTCTATAAGCTTATCAAGGAAAAGCTTTGACGTAAATGGCAGTACCTCCTGCTCATTATAACAGGGTACAACAAGATATAAAATCGGAGCCATAAGGCGCACCTCCTAATCGTGCAGATAAATTGTTCTTGAGCCTCTACGAATGTAAACGTTCACCACAAGACCCACCCCTAAAAACAGACAGGCAAGAGAGGTTCCGCCTGCGCTGAAGAAGGGCAAGGTTATTCCTATAACGGGCAGCACCGAGGTGCACATTCCAATATTTATGGCCGACTGTGCCAGCACCATTGCGAACATACCCGTACATATATATTTTCCTGCAGGCTTTTGGCTCTGCCTTGCAACGTGCACACTTCTAAGACATATAGCGGCAAGTAGAATTATCATAGCCATACAGCCTAAAAAGCCCAGCTCCTCGCCAATGCTTACAAAAATAAAATCGTTATAGCCCTCAGGCACGTTACCGGTTTGAGTAAGGGAGCCGTTAAACAGGCCTTGTCCAAAAAATCCTCCGTTAGCAAGGGCAATTCTGCCGCGCCATTGCTGATAGCCTATTCCCTGAAGGTTTGATTCAAGGTCAAAAAGGTAGAGAATACGGGCCTTTTGGTCCTCATTCATAATAAAGAAGAAAACAAAGGGCGCCGCCACTACCACCGCAATAAGAGCGGCAATAAAGTACCTTAGCTTTACCCCTGCGGCAAACATCATTGAGGCAAACATAATCGCAAAAACAAGGGCGGTACCGTCATCACCCTGAAAATGTATAAGCAGTACGGGAGCCGCACCGTGCAGGCAAAGAAGAATAAGGTTTTTAACCTTGTTAACCTCCCTTGTTCGGCTCAGGTGGGTGGCAAAGGTAATTATAAAGCAAATTTTTAAAAGCTCAGCAGGCTGAAAGGATATTCCGCCGGGCAGTAAAAGCCAAGCCTTATCATCAGTACCCTCAGGTGCGTAGCCTATAAAGAAGGTAAGTATTACGGGTATAAGCCCCAAGGCCGCCACAAGGTACCAGCGGCGCATAAGGTTTTCGTAATCGTAAAGGGATACTATAACCGCCGCAACAATGCCTAGCACCAAGGCGCCTGCCTGAACGTAAAACTGACGGTGGGAACCTGTAAAGTTGGTGGAGGTAAGCACACCTATACAGCCGTAGCCACCTGCAAAGATGCAAAGCAGCAGCATTACCTTATCACATTCACGAATATAATCGGCAACTGCCGAGAAAATCTTTCCCATAGCCTGTCCTTTCTGAGAAACATATTTATTCTATTATATTATATTGTAAATGTAAAATAATTTCAAGTATATACTTCCCTTTGTGAAAATTTTGTGGTACAATATATTAAAATACATTGGGCAGGTGAGTTTTTTGCAAAAATTTATTTCCCGCTCCCCTGAGGAGACGGCGGCCTTTGCCGAAGAATTTTCCAAAACCCTGTCCGGCGGTGAGGTTATTGCCTTTACGGGAAACCTTGGTGCAGGCAAAACCTGCTTTACCTCGGGGCTGGCAAGGGGCCTTGGGTATAAGGGTATAGTTACCTCCCCTACCTTTGCCATTATGAATGAGTACCTTGGCGGCAGGCTTGCCGTTTACCATTTTGATATGTATAGAATCTCCACCTGGGAGGACCTTGATTCCTGCGGATACTTTGACCACGTTGATTTAGGCGGCGTTGTTGTTGCCGAGTGGAGTGAAAACATAACAGGTGCGCTGGAAAGCGACACTATATTTATTGATATTAAAAATATTGACGATAACGTAAGGGAAATAACCGTAAAGCGGGGGGATGAGCAATGAAAATATTAGCACTTGAATGCTCGGCAACCCCTGCCTCCTGTGCAGTTATGGAGGACGGTAAAATTATTTCCGAGGCCTTTGTTAACGTTAAACTTACCCATAGTCAGACACTGCTGCCTATGGTGGAGCAAACCCTTAAAAGCGCCAAGCTTACCGTTAAGGATATCTATGGATTTGCCATTGCGGCAGGCCCCGGCTCCTTTACGGGGGTAAGAATAGGCATAAGTGCAGTTAAGGGTCTGGCCGCGGCGGAGAAAAAGTCCTGCGCCCCCGTTTCCACACTGCTTGCCATGGCACACCGCCTTTCCCATTTAAACACAGTGGTTTGTGCCGTTATGGATGCACGTTGCAATCAGGTATATAATGCTCTTTTCAAATGTGAAAACGGCATGGTTACCCGCCTTTGTGAGGACCGCGCCCTTATGGCTGCACAGCTGGCAGAGGAGGTTGCCACACTTTACAATAAATACTCCCTGCCTGTTACAATTATAGGTGACGGTGCGGATATGTTCAGCCAATACGTTTCGGCTATTTCCTTTGTAGCCTTGGCGGAGGAAACGCTTCGCTATCAGCACGCCGTAGGCGTTGCATTGGCGGCACGGGAAACATTTGAAAAAAATAACACGGTAACTCCGGCAGAGCTTCTGCCGTTTTATCTGCGTCTGCCACAGGCAGAGCGGGAATTAAAGGCTAACGGGAATCGAACCCGTCACGCCTGATAAATAATAATTTTTCGTTTTTTCTTGTCTCATCTCTTGTAATACGACAGTATTACTGCGTTCTTCGACTTCGCCTCTCCAAAAAATTATTTATTTGGCAGGTCGAAGAGTTTCTCTCAGCCGCCTTTTTCTGAAGGGTGAAGCGTGAAATTTGCAGTAAGGCTGACGCCTTACAAAAATAAACGCAAGAAAAGCGGGAAAAGACGGCGAGTGAAACCGTAATGGGTTCGACTCCCGTTAACCTAATAAAAAAGGGGACAGTAAAAATGAAAATTGCTATTGGTTGCGACCACGGCGGTGTTGAGCATAAAAATGCCATTGCACAGCACCTTACAGAGCGTGGCTTTGAGGTTAAGGATTTTGGCATTTATGAGGCTAAATCGGTTGACTATCCCGATATTGCAAAGCCCGTAGCCCTAAGTGTGAGGGACGGTGAGTGTGATTTGGGTATTCTTGTTTGCGGAACGGGCATAGGTATGTCCCTTGCGGCAAACAAGGTAAAGGGTATACGCGCGGCGGTTTGCTCCGACCATTTCAGTGCCAAGTACACACGCCTGCACAACAACTCAAATATTTTATGTCTGGGCGGCCGAGTAATTGGTATTGGTACCGCTTTGGAGCTTGCAGACCTTTTTGTTGACACTCAGTTTGAGGGTGGAAGACATCAGCTGAGAATTGATAAAATTACAGAAATTGAAAATATGTAAGGAGAGCAAAAAAATGAACAACAATGTATTTATTATGGACCATCCCCTTATTCAGCACAAGCTTACCATTTTAAGGGACAAGCGCACAGGCTCCAAGCAGTTCCGCGAGCTTGTAAGTGAAATCGCAATGCTTATGTGTTACGAATCCACCCGCGACCTGCCTTTAAAATCGGTAAAAACCGAAACCCCCCTTATGACCGCTAACACCAAGGTGCTTGCCGGCAGAAAAATGGCCTTTGTACCCATTCTTCGTGCAGGTCTTGGTATGGTGGACGGTGTTTTAAGCCTTATCCCTGCCGCAAAGGTAGGCCACATAGGTATGTACCGTGACCCCGAGACACATATGCCCGTTGATTACTACTGCAAGCTGCCTGCCGATATTCCTGAGCGTGACGTTTTTGTTCTTGACCCCATGCTGGCAACCGGCGGCTCGGCTATTGATGCAGTTGCCCGCATTAAGGAGTTTAGCCCTAAGCGTATTAAGTTTATGTGCATAATCGCCGCTCCCGAAGGTCTTGAGGCCTTTACCAAAGCACATCCCGACGTTCCCGTTTACTGTGCAGGCCTTGACGATTGCCTTAACGACCATAAATACATCCTCCCCGGTCTTGGTGATGCAGGCGACCGTATATTCGGTACAAAATAAAATTCTTAATACCTCCCTTCGGATGCACACCCGTTGGGAGGCTTTTTTTGCGCATTTTTGCAATGTTTCTTGCACCAAATAACAATGTACAAAACAATATTTCAACATTAAAATGAAGGTAACCACTTATAAGGAGGAATTGTTATGTTTTCACCCGACGGCGCACATCTTTACGAAATAAACGCGAAGCCCCTGCTTGCCTTTGATGAGAATAAGGATTTTGAAAGCCAAAAAAAGGCAATAAAGGAAAAACTTATGGAGTGCCTTGGCAGAATGCCCGAAAAGGTAGATCTGAATCCCAGAATTGCCTATAAGGACGAATACGAAAAATTCACCGAATACCGCATTGTGTTTGACGTGGAAAAGCAGGTTGAGGCGGTTTGCCTTTTATGTATACCAAAACTTGGTAAAAAGAAATATCCCCTTACCATAGTTCTTCAGGGCCACGGAACGGGTATGCACATTGGTATGGGAAGAGTAAAATACCCCGGTGATAAGCCCACAGAGGGTGACCGCAATATTGCCATTCAGGCCTTAGAGCGCGGCTATGCGGCCCTTTGCCTTGAACAGCGTGGTATGGGAGAAAGACGCACCGATATAGTATGGAATAAAAACGATAACGGTGCAACCCGTTGCCAATCCACCGCTCTGCACGCCATATTGCTTGGCAGAAGCCTTATAGGAGAACGGTGTTGGGACGTTTCCCGCGCCATTGACCTTGCCCTCACCTTCCCTGAGATAGACGGCGAAAAAATCATCTGTACAGGCAATTCAGGTGGAGGCACGGCAACCTATTACGCCGCCTGCTTTGACGAGCGCATTACCGTTGCAATGCCCTCCTGTTCATTTTGCACCTTTAAGGATTCCATAACCATGGTACCCCACTGTGCCTGCAACTACGTTCCGGGCATAGCACATTATATGGATATGGGTGATATGGCGGCAGCCATTGCCCCCAGAAAGCTTATTGTTATCAACGGTAAGCAGGACGATGTTTTCCTTGACCGAGGCGTGCGCGAGGCCTTTGAGACCGTTAAAAAAATATACGCCTCGGCAGGTGTACCCGATAACTGTATACTTACTACAGGTGACGGCGGCCACAGGTATTACAAGGATTGCGCCTGGGGTGCTTTTGATAAAATCGTAAAGGATTTCTAAATTTTCAGCGACAACCGAGCGTTGTCGCTTTTTTATTGTAATTTTAGCATTTATTTGGTAAAATAAATATATAAAGGTCTGTGAGGTGTTATTTATGCAGGATATAAATAAAATCAGCTTTAAACTACTTAAAACCTGGTGTGACAACCTTTGCAAGCTACAGGTTACACAGCGTAAATCAAAGGGCGTTTACGGCGGCATTTTATGCGATGCCTGTGCCTTTATTCACGGCCGCTGCAGTGATGCGGTATACCCTATGGTAGCAATGTATGAGCAAACAGGGAACGAAAAATATCTTAATTGCGCAAAGCTTTTAATACAGTGGCACGATAACAACCTGAAAAGCAACGCGGGCTACTATTTTAACGACTCCTTCACCACCTGGAGATGCACCACCCTTTTTTATATAATAGCCCTGTGTGAAACGCTTTTTGATTTTGGTGAGGCCTTACCCCCGGACCTTCGTGAGCAATGGACAAATGATATTGTAAGAATGTCGGCACCCCTTGAAAACGACGGTATTTTCTTTCCCCCAAAGGATGGCAGTATGCCCTCGGTAATAAACTACCCCGTTGCCTACCTTACCGCAATGGCGGCGGTGGGTGTCCTCACAGGGGAGCAGCGATATTTCACCCTTGCAAAGAAGCAGGAGGATAATATTTTATCCTTTGTAACCGAATCGGGCTGGCTTTTTGGCGAAAACCTTGACCGCAAGGTCTCCCCCATGGGTATTCGGGGAATAGACCTTGGCTATAACATTGAGGAGAGCATTGTAAACCTTGCCCTTTACGGTAAGTATGCAAAAAGCGAGAAATTTTTAAGTCTTGCAGAAAAAATGCTTAATAATGCCGCTGATTTTATTCTGCCTGACGGCGGCGTGGACAACAGCTGGGGCACCCGCGCAGTAAAGTGGACCTACTACGGCAGTCGCACCTCGGACGGTTGCCAGATTGCCTGCAGTATTTTACAGGACAGAAATCCTGTTTTTGCCGAAATGGCCGCAAGGAATATTCTGCTTTATAAAAAAATGACGGTGAACGGCCTTCTTATGGGCGGTTATATGTATAATAAAATGGGCTACGAGTCCTGCGTGCACCACACCTTCTGCCACGCAAAGGCCCTGGCATACCTTATAAAACATCCCTTAAAAGCTACACAAGGTATAAAGCTTCCAAGAGAAACCCAAAAGGGCTTTAAGACCCTGCCTGAATCGGGAGTAACCTTAATTTCAAAGGGTAATTGGCGTGCCACTATGCAAAACTGTGACGTGGAGCTTATTGCCCGTCAGGAAATATCGGGCGGAGCGCCCACCCTTGTTTACCATATGGAGGCAGGGCCCCTTTTTGTAGGCAACGGCGTAAGCTTCCAGCTACCTGAGCCCACCAATATGCAGGTTCCAAGGGACGCACACCTGCCCCTTTGCCAGACGGTGAGAATAAGCGCTAAGGACTACACCAGCCAATACTGCAAGTGCGCTGACGTTTCCTGCCGCGAGGATGGGGAGCTTTGCCATTACTCCGCAAAGGGTCTACTTACCCACAAAAACGGTAAAACCTCTGCCACCTACCGAATTTTTTATTCCTTCAAGGATAATGAGTTTAAAATAACCGCCTCCTGCGAGGAGGATGCCACATTGTGGCTACCCATTATCTGTGAGCCTGACACTAAGGTTGACCTTGCTACAAGCGCCTTAAGCTTTGTGGTAAACGGCCACACCGTTACCCTTAAAAGCAGCGTTCCCCTTAATTTTCTTACCTGCTACGAAAGGGACAGAATGTTTAATACGTCAGGCGGCTTTTGTACCCTGCCCGTAACGGTGGACCTTGCAAAGCAGGAAATGGTGGATATCAGTATTTCGGTGAAAAACTAATAATATATAAAAATTTATGCCCCCAACCCTGAATAGGATTGGGGGCAATGCTTTAAACTGAATTAGTTAATGGTAAGAATGCTGTTAGCATCAACACCTGCAGTTCCTAAAGTAACATGAGTAGCATTTTCGAAAATACATTCTTCGAAGGTCACATTACTTGCGCCTGACTTAACATACATTACAACGTTGTCTGCGGCATCTTCCTCATCGGCGCTGTTAGCACCATCAAAGGTGATTTTTTTCACCGAAAAAAAGGTTAAAAAAGAACAGTGCAAGGGCACTGTTCTTTTTGTTCTACACTTAATTATGCATCTTTTCCGCAGCAACGCTTGTATTTCTTACCACTACCACAAGGACAAAGAGCGTTTTTACTTACTATTCCCTGTCCGCGAACGGTTCTTGGAGTGTTGTCTCCTGCAGAGGTTTCCTCCGCAACCTTTTCACGCTTTACTTCCTCATCACGCTTAACACGAACGGTCATAACAAGCTTTGCGGTCTGCTCACGGATGGTATCGGTCATGGCTGAGAACATATCGTAGCTCTCATTCCTGTACTCAACAACAGGGTTGTGCTGACCGTAGGCGCGAAGGCCTATTCCCTGCTTTAAATCATCCATAGCGTCAATGTGCTCCATCCAGTTGGAGTCAACGCTGCGCAGCAGCATAACACGCTCAATTTCACGCATAAGGGGACTGCCAAACTCGGCCTCCCTTTGCTCATATATTGCACGGGCCTTTTCCTTGATTGAATCGGCAACCTGAGCGGCTGTGGTGTCTCCAAGCTCAATGGGGGTGAAGTGAAGGTCATCAGCAGAAAGTATCCAGCCTGCAAAGTAATCACGCAAAGCATCTAAATCCCAATTGTCGTGCACCGCATCATCAGCAAGGTGGAGCGCTACCTGAACATCAACGGTATCGTCTATCATTTTGAGGATGGATTCCTTAATATCCTCACCGTCCAGCACCTTATTACGCTGAGCGTAGATTAGCTCACGCTGTTTATTCATAACGTCGTCATACTCAAGAACGTTTTTACGGGAGGAGAAGTTTCTGAACTCCACCTTTTCCTGAGCGCCCTCAATAGACCTTGAAAGCATTCCGTTTTGCAGAGGCATATTTTCATCCACGCGCATGGTATCCATAAGGGTTGATATACGCTCACCGCCAAAGAGGCGCATTAGGTCATCCTCAAGGGAAACGTAAAAGCGTGTCATACCCGGGTCACCCTGACGGCCTGCACGGCCTCTGAGCTGGTTATCTATTCGCCTTGACTCGTGGCGCTCGGTACCAATTATGCAAAGACCGCCCGCCTGGCGTACCTTATCGGCCTCGGGAGCGATTTCTGCCTTAAAGCCTGCATAAAGCTCCTTATACTCTGCCCTTGCGTTGATTATCTCCTGCTCATCCGTTTCGGCAAAGCCTGTGGCCTCGGCTATAACGGTGTCGCTGTAGCCGCGGTGCCTAAGCTCCGCCTTAGCAAGGTATTCTGCGTTACCGCCCAGCATAATATCGGTACCACGGCCTGCCATATTGGTGGCAATGGTAACGGCACCGAATTTTCCTGCCTGGGCAACAATCTCGGCTTCCTTTTCGTGATGCTTGGCATTAAGCACGTTATGTGGAATACCCTGCTTTTTAAGAAGGGCGCTGAGCAGCTCGGACTTTTCAATGGTAACGGTACCAACAAGCACGGGCTGTCCCTTCCGGTGACATTCCTTTATCTGCTCGATAACCGCCATAAACTTGGCGCGCTCGGTTTTATAAACCACGTCGGGGTCATCAACACGGATAAGGGGTCTGTTTGTGGGTATCTCCACAACGTCAAGCTTGTAAATTTCCCTGAACTCAAGCTCCTCGGTCATAGCGGTACCGGTCATACCGGAAAGCTTTGAGTAAAGACGGAAGAAGTTCTGGAAGGTGATGGTGGCAAGGGTCTTTGATTCGTGGGCAACCTTTACGCCCTCCTTAGCCTCAATGGCCTGATGGAGTCCCTCATTATAACGGCGGCCGAACATAAGACGTCCCGTAAACTCGTCAACAATAATAACCTCGCCGTCCTTAACCACATAGTCAACGTCACGCTTCATAATACCGTGGGCACGGATGGCCTGATTTATATGATGGGAAACGGTAATATTCTCGGCATCGTTAAGATTTTCAAGGTCAAAGTAGGCTTCGGCCTTCTTAACGCCCGAGGGGGTAAGGGTACAGGTCTTGGCCTTTTCGTCAACGACAAAATCTCCGTCAAAATCCTGAGCCTCATCGGTAAGCTTATTGTCAACCTCTTTAACCTTTACCATTTTAAGGCTTCTTGCAAAGCGGTCGGCACGGGTATAAAGGTCGGTAGATTTATCGCCCTGACCCGAAATAATAAGGGGGGTACGGGCTTCGTCAATAAGAATGGAGTCAACCTCATCCACAATGGCAAAGTTGTGGCCGCGCTGAACACGCTTTTCCTTATAGATAACCATATTGTCACGAAGATAGTCAAAGCCCAGCTCGTTATTGGTACAGTAGGTTATATCAGCATTATAGGCCTCACGCTTTTCCTCGTTTGTCATTCCGTGGACTATAAGACCAACCGAAAGACCCATAAACTTATAAAGCTTGCCCATCCACTCGCTGTCACGGCGTGCAAGATAATCGTTAACGGTAACAATGTGCACACCCTTACCGCTTAGGGCGTTAAGATATGCAGGGAGCGTAGCAACAAGAGTTTTTCCTTCACCTGTTTTCATTTCACTTATTCTGCCCTGATGAAGTACGATACCGCCGATTATCTGCACGGGAAAATGGCGCATTGAAAGCACACGGTCACCCGCCTCACGGCAGGCGGCAAAGGCCTCAGGCAAAATATCGTCAAGGGTTTCCCCACAGGAAAGACGGTTTTTAAATTCCTCGGTCTTGCCACGGAGAGCCTCGTCACTTAAAGCGCGATACTCCTCCTCATAGCTTAAAACCTTTTGCACTATGGGGTCAATTCGTTTCAACTCCTTAGCGCTGTAGTTTCCGAAAAGTTTTTTAAGTAAACCCATTAAAATGCTCCTTAAAATGATATATCCTACATATTATACTTTAACAGCCGAAAAAAATAAAGTATAATTTGTAAATTGTGATATAATATGGTATAATGTCTATTAATCAGCAGAGAAGGAAATTTTTCCTACGGTTATAATTTTTCCCTCACGCGGAATAAGAACGCCCCCAAGGCCTGCACCTTCAAGCAGCTTTTCTGCCTCAACACTGCCCGATACCATACAGGCGGTGGACAGTATATCACACAGCATTGAGCTTTCCCCCACCACAGTTACGGCGGCAAGGTCGGTATCAAGGCTGTAGCCTGTTTCGGGGTCTAAAATATGGTGATAGAGCCTGCCGTTTTTCTCAAAGCAACGCTGATATATACCGCTGGTAACGGCAGAGGCATCCTTCATTTTTATAACGCCTGAAAGGGCTTCCTCAAAAGGACTGCGTACCCCCACCGAGGTATACTCTCCGCCCATAACGTAAACGTTACCGCCTAAATTTATAATGGCATCGGTAACGCCGCGCTCCTCAAAAAACTCCCTTAGCTTATCGGCAATAAAGCCCTTGGCGGCGGAGCCTAAATCAATCTGGGTGCCCCCCGCGTTTACGGTGTTGCCCACAACCTCAATTTTTCTGTAGTCCACCTGCTTGGCGGCGGCCTCAAGGGATAAGGCATCGGGTATAACCGAGCCATTAAAATCCCATAGGGAGCTTACAGGGGTTATTGTTATATCATACCTGCCGCTTGTTTTCTCACAGTACTCAAGGGCGGTAAGGATTATTTCCACCGTTTCGGGAGAAACCTCAACAAATCCACTGTTATTATTTATGCGATAAACGTCACTTCCCTGTTTTGTTCGGGAAAGCAGGTCATCATAATGCTCACAAAGCTTTATGGCATCAAGAAGCACCGCCTCGTCGCACTGTGCTGTAAGGGTGACGGCGGTATCAAACAAAATGCGGTTCACGGTATTTTCATTTTTACTGCAGCCCGAAAGCAGGAGTAAAATGACAATGCTTAAAAAAATACAAACAATCTTTTTCATAGATATAATTATACATTTATTAAACGCTTTTGTAAAGGAGGAAAAACGGTGATTAAAAAAGCTGATATTATTCTTATAGCCGCTATTATATGTATTAGTATTGCCCTGTTTTTCCTGCTTGTACCCACAAACAGCGGCAATGAGGCGGTTATCCGCGTGGATAATAAGGAGCTTTACCGCCTTCCCCTTGACCGTGACTGTGAAATTAAGCTTAGCGGCAACACTGTAGTAATAAAGGACGGCTGCGCATTTATGGAAAGCGCCGACTGCCCCGATAAAATATGCGTTAACCATATAGAAATTTCTAAAAAGGGACAGAGTATTATCTGCCTGCCCAACGGCGTTATTGTGGAGGTGGAGTAATGGCAAAAAAACTTACCTTCTATGCAATGCTTGCCGCCCTGGCGCTTATTTTCTCCTACGTTGAGTCTCTTTTTTCCTTGAACTTTATTGCTCCGGGTGTTAAGCTTGGTCTTGCTAACTGTGCCGCAATGCTTTTGCTGATTAGAGGAGATATAAAGGGTGCTTTTCTTGTTAATACGGTACGCATACTGCTTAGCACCCTGCTTTTCTCGGCACCCACCACCCTGCTTTTCTCCCTTGGCGGAGGGCTTATATCCTTGCTTGGTATGTGGATTTTAAGCAAAACAAGGCTTTTTAGCGCTGTGGGTCTTTGCGCCGCAGGCGGGGCTCTGCATAACGCCGCTCAGATAATTGTCGCTTTATGGTTTACGGGTACCCCCGGTCTTATATACTATCTGCCCATACTGCTTATTGCAGGTACGGTGTGCGGTGTGCTTACGGGAATTGTTAGTTTTTATATGAATAAATATATAAAAACTGCATTTTAAGGGATATTAAATTCTTTTTTGTTTAAACTAACCTTAGAAAACAAAAAGGAGGTTTTAATATGAACAAGCAGGGCAGTATGATGAGCTTTGTCAAGGGCGTTGGCACAGGAATGATTGCAGGTGCCGCCGCAGTCACGGTAGCAAAGCTTATGATGAAGGACAACCATAACGTTTCAAAGGGTTCTTCAAAAATAGTTCACGCGGTAGGCGACATTGTTGACGGCGTACAAACCATATTTAAGTAATCTATAGGGCGGCTTTACTCGCCGCCTATAAATTTTAATTTTTTTTAATGGAAAAATTTACAATTTCGCAATACATAGACCGGTTAAAAGTTTTATTATATATACACTAAATGTGAAAGGGGCAAAAAAATGCTCACCTTAAAACAGATTACAAAAAATTACGTTACGGGAGATGAGACGGTACAGGCCCTTAAGGGTATTGATATATCCTTCAGGAGCAATGAATTCGTAGCCGTTCTCGGTCACTCAGGCTGTGGCAAGACCACTATGCTTAATATTATAGGCGGTCTTGATAAGTACAGCAGCGGCGATCTTATTATTTCGGGCAAATCCACAAAGGCTTTTACCGATCACGACTGGGATACCTACCGCAACCACAGGGTTGGCTTTGTTTTCCAAAGTTACAATCTTATTGAGCATCAAAGCGTGCTTGCCAACGTTGAGCTTGCCCTGACCCTTTCGGGCGTTTCCCGTTCTGAGCGCCGCCGCCGTGCCGCTGAAGCACTTACTAAGGTTGGCCTTGGCGACCAGCTTAGTAAAAAGCCTAACCAGATGTCGGGCGGACAGATGCAGCGTGTGGCCATTGCCCGCGCCCTTGTTAACGACCCCGAAATACTTCTTGCGGATGAGCCCACCGGCGCACTTGACTCTGCCACAAGCGTGCAGATAATGGAGCTTATCAAGGAAATAGCCAAGGACCGCCTTGTAATAATGGTTACCCATAACCCCGAGCTTGCAGATGAGTATGCCACTCGCACGGTGCATCTGCTTGACGGAGAAATTGTTAAGGACACCAATCCCTACACTCCTGAGGAGGTTATACCTGAGGAGGAGCCCAAGAAAAAGCGCCGCAAAAGGGATAAGAAGGAAAAAAAGACCTCTATGTCCTTCTTTACTGCCCTAACACTCAGCTTTAACAACCTTCTCACCAAAAAGGCAAGAACCATCCTCACCTCCTTTGCAGGCTCCATAGGTATTATAGGTATTGCTCTTATCCTTTCCATTTCCAACGGAATTGACGCCTACATTACAGGGGTTGAGGAGGATACCCTTTCAAACTATCCTATACAGATTGAGGAAGCAACCGTAAACTATACCGACCTTATGCTTAATATGTCGGGTGAGAATACAGGTAAAAATCCCCACGATATGGATAAAATTTATTCCAACGATATAATGACCCAAATGATTGAGGTTATGACCAGTAATTTAAGCCAGAATAACCTTGAAGCCTTTAAGAAATTCCTTGACGGCGGTGCCTCGGGTATGGAGGAGCTTACCAGCGGTATTCAGTATAAATACTCTACACCCTTAAACGTTTACCTTGCCGACACATCTGACGGGATTCAGCAGGTTAACCCAAACAAGGTGCTTGAGCAAATGGGCTTTTCCACCACCAACAGCATCACCACCGCTATGGCGCAAACAAGCCCTATGATGGCCGACGCCTGGCAGGAGCTGCTTGATAATAAGGAGCTGCTTGACAAGCAGTATGATATACTTGCAGGCCGTATGCCCAACGCCTATAACGAAATAGTTATTATTGCCGATAAGAATAATGAAATAAGCGATTTCACAATGTATTCCTTAGGTCTTAAGGATTCCAATGAACTCCCACAGCTTATGGCGGACATTGCCGCAGGCAAGGAAATTAAGGCGGAGCAGACCAGCTACACCTATGAGGAGCTGCTGGCCCTTGAATATAAGCTCCTTATAAACACCGATTATTTCAAAGAAAATAAGGACGGCGTTTTTGAGGATATGAGCAAGGATGCCGATTATATGAAAAAGGCCCTTGAGGAAAGCGAGACCATTAAGGTTGTAGGCATTATAAAGCCCAGCGATGATGCCGTTTCCTCGGTTATGATGGAGGGCATCGGCTACGACGGCGCCCTTATGGAGCATCTTATCGCTAAGGTAAATGCATCAGCCGCCGTTAAGGCCCAAAAGGAAAATAAGGAAGTTGATATTTTCACAGGCAACCGCTTCCCCACCGAGGAGGACGAAAAGCTTAACAGCGCACCCATAACAATGGATACCATTATGGCCTATATAGCCACCCTGCCCGAAAAGGAAAAGACGGAGTACACAAACGGTATAAATCAGATGAAGGCTCTTGGTATGCCCGATGAGCAGATTATAGAAATGTTCAAGAAGGCACAAAAGGAAAACTCCACCGAGGCCACCTATGAGGGCAACCTTGATAAATTAGGCGTTGCAGAAATTGCCAAGCCCTCACGCATTTTAATCTATCCCAAGGATTTTGCCTCTAAGGAAACCATTAACGAAATTATTGCCGACTATAACAGCGGCGTTGTGGAGGAGGACCAGATTGAGTACACCGACTATATCGGTCTGCTTATGTCCTCGGTAACTACCATTATAAACGCCATAAGCTACGTGCTTATCGCCTTTGTTTCCATCTCCCTTGTGGTATCCTCCATTATGATAGGCATTATAACCTATATTTCCGTGCTGGAGCGCACAAAGGAAATTGGAATACTGCGTGCCATTGGTGCATCAAAGAAGGATATTTCCCGCGTATTCAATGCCGAAACACTTATTGTGGGTCTCGCTGCAGGCGCTATGGGAATTGGCATTACCTTGCTCCTTAACATCCCCATAAACGCAATAATCTATTCCCTTACCGACATTTCGGGTGTTGCGGCTCTGCCCCTCGTAGGCGGCGTTGCCCTTGTAATTATAAGTATGGTGCTAACCCTTATTTCGGGACTTATCCCTGCAAAATTTGCGGCTAATAAGGACCCTGTTGAGGCCCTTAGAAGCGAATAGTTGACCTTTTTGGTAATTTATGGTAAAATAAAGTGGCAGAGAAAGCTCTGCCACTTATTTTTTTGAGGTGATAAAATGGAGGAAAAAGGAATAATACGCCCTGTGGATAAGCTGGGCAGAATTGTAATTCCAAAGGAGCTGCGACGCAGGCTGGACGTAAAGAACGATATTGACAGCTTTGAAATTTTTACCGAGGGCGACTCCCTTATCCTTAAAAAATACAATCCCCGTTGTGTGCTTTGCGGCAGCGGTGAAAACTGTATTGAGTATTCAGGCCACCTTGTGTGCAAGGCTTGCATTGAGAATATGATAACTGCGACTTTTAAGAATAACACAGAAAAATAAATCAGGTTGTCTAAATAAGATGCAGAAAGCCTTTTCTTCGGCACGGTAGGCGTATGTGTATACTCCGAGTGCCGAAAAAAGGCTTAGAAAGGAAAATATATCTCCGAAATTCGAAGAATTTCACCTATTAAAAAATAAGTGTATTAGATAAGATTTTTCTTACCTAATACACTTTATATTTTTTCCTTTTGGTCTGCGCTTATTTAGACAACCTCTATTTTATAAGTGCTTCTCTGAGCTTTTTGTTTTTCTTAAGCTCGCTAACAAAGTTGGTTACAAGAGGAGCAAGATAGGAGCCCTCACCCATAGCCTCCTTAGCGTTTTCAAGCAGAGCCGCATCCCCGTCACAGGCGGCGGTAATGGTGGCAACAATGAGAGTGCCTGTTTCCTTATCGCCTGAAATGTAGCAATCGGCCAGAACGTCAAAAAGCTTTTTAAGCTGTTTTTTGTTATTTTCAAACAGGGCACGGTTTATACGGGGAATAAAGTTTTCTCTGTAAAATTCAAGATGTAAAAACTTTCCGTTAAATGCAACGCTTTCCTTATAAATATCCTTATACTCGGGGTAAACTGCAAGGAGCTTAGCGGTCATTCCTCCAACGGTAACGGTACCTACCTTTTGATTGGTGGGCAGGTCAATTTCACCGGAATTGCCTCTTCTTGCGGCCTTAACACCCATATTTTTACGCAGGGTATCAACAAAATCAATACCAACGCTTGCGGCGTCACGCTTGTTCTGAGTATCGTCAAAAAGATATGCGGTAAGCTCGGTATACTCCCCTGCGCCTGCCTCGGTAACGTCTGCGGCCAAAAGGCGGTAAACCTGTTTTTCCTCGCTGTACTCTATTTTAATCTGCTTTGTGGGGTTTGCGTATACCCCCTCCTCCAGAGCCTTAAAGCCCTGCTCATCAAGGAAGGATTGCATTTCCTCAACAACAAATTCGAAATAATGATTTTCCATTACTGAAATTCACTCCTAATTTTTGCATATATAGATATTGTACCATACTCTTTCCTGTTTGTCACCTAAAAGTTTTAAATATGTTGCTTTTTTTAGGGTTAAAGGGTATAATTTAATTATTAAAAGGGTAAGTAATGACACCTCCCTCGGAGATGGAGGCTATCAGATGAAAGGATATATACTCCCTCCGTCACGGCGAGGCCGTGACACCTCCCTCGGAGATGGAGGCTATCAGATGAAAGGATATATAATATGAATCTTGCAGATATAAACACGGTGGAGGGACTGCTGAGAAGCGCAGGCTTTACCTTTAAAAAGTCCTTGGGTCAAAATTTTATAATAGATGATACCGTTTGTCCAAGAATGGCTCAGGCCGCCTGTGATGAAAATACGGGGGTTATTGAGATAGGCCCGGGTATCGGCGTTTTAACGGTACAGCTGGCAAGGGTGGCAAAGCGTGTTGTTGCCATTGAGCTGGATGAGCGCCTTAAGCCAATTCTTGCAAAAACCCTTGCCGATACCCATAACACACAGGTTGTTTTCGGTGATGCAATGAAGCTTGACCTTAATGCCTTAATAAAGGAAAAATTTACCGACGTTGACCGTGTTGTTGTATGCGCCAATCTGCCATATTACATTACAAGTCCTGTTATTATGGGACTATTGGAATCAAAACTGCCAATAGATAGTATTGTGGTAATGGTACAAAAGGAGGCGGCTCAGCGCCTTTGCGCCACAGTTGGCAGCAGGGATGCAGGAGCCGTAACCGTTGCGGCAAACTACTACGCCGAAAGCGAAATACTTTTTGGCGTGGACAGGGATTGCTTTGTGCCTGCCCCCAAGGTTGACAGCGCCGTTATAAAGCTTAAAATAAGAAACAATCCCCCCGTTTCGGTTAAAAGTGAGGCCGATTTCTTTAGACTTATTAGGGCCTGCTTCGCCCAGCGCAGAAAGACCCTTTCCAATACCGTTTCCAATTCTCTGGGCATTGAAAAGGCAAAAATTGTTGAGGCTTTATCGGATTTAGGTCTCCCCCCCACAGTTCGGTCTGAGGAGCTTACCATGGAGCAGCTTGCCACCCTTTGTGACAGGTTGTTTTAAAGCGGGTCGTCGAAATCTCCGACCCCTACAAGTTTTTCAATATTATTTGTGCTAATAGTTAAAGGGGCTGTCAGTTAAGATACAGAAAGTCTTTTCTTCGGCGCGATAGGCGTACAAAGGTACTCCCCGCGCCGAAAAAAGGCTTAAAAAGAAAACAAAGTTGTCGAAATTCGAAGAATTTCTCATATTAAAAGAGGTCTTGCATAGCATAATCTTGCCGTGCAAAACCTCTTTTGTCTGTTTTTTATTCGTTTTCTTTTGGTCTGTGCTTAATGAGACAGCCCGTTTTGTTAGATTTTAATACTGCTGGGGAATAAGGCTGTGACGCTTCTCAATCATCTCGGAGAACTGGTCTCTGATGGTGGTGAGGCTTAACTGCTCCTCCCAAGGAAGTGAAGGTGAATAGGAATTAGCAGGAGTCTCCCAAAGAATGCTGTCAAACTCATTAGTCTGATAAATTCTTACATAGTCCATAATAATGGAGCTGATAAGGGGAGCATCATCCTCAATAACGTCGGCACCGTAGCCTGTAGAGCCGTAAGCCGAACCGAATATAAGGTGCTGAGGCATACGGGTGTAATCTGCACCCTTATCGTATGTGGTAAGATCAAATACAAAGTAGGGCTCACCGTCAAAGGCAAATACCATCTCATAAGGAGTCCATCTAAGTGAATAAAGGTGGAAGCTTGTTGCCAGGGTATCATTTTCATCTTTACCCTTGTACTTATATCTCTTTGCGGTACCATATTTACCGCCGTCAAGTGAATAGTGACCTTCGATATTGTTGCCTGCCATATCCTCACTGGTATACCAGTTGTGAACGTTGGCGGCGTACTGCTTAGGATTACCGAAGTTTTCAACTATGTCAAGCTCCATACCTTGAGCATAGTTTTTGGGAACCTTCTTACCGTTAATAACCTCATATCCACCATTAGTGCCCCAAAGAGCAGTTGTTATGGGATATTCGGGGAACTGTACCAGCATTTCAACAACACCGTAACGGAACATCATTGTTCTGTTGGTGGAGGTCTGGCTGTGCTGGAAGTCTACACGGTTGTAGCGAACGGAGGGAACGTACAGGTTGCCGTTTTGAACGTAGCAGTCTCTACCGTCGCCACGGAAGGCACGACCTCCCATACAGGAAACGGTGGAAATACGGGTATTGCCGTCATAATCCTGCCAGAAACGGCGGTCAATAGACTTACCGTTAAATTCATCACCCCAGGTGTAGGCATAGGCCTTATCACCCTTGGTTGTTGTGCCCTCAAGAACAAAGTCTTTTGTGAGGGCAAAGGGCTCCTTATTCTCTATGCACTTTTCCTCAATGTCGAGAAGGGCATCAAGGGCGCTTGCAAGGGCAAGGTCATTGCCGCCCTTAACAACAAGCTTATTGCCTACTACCTTGATTATCCACTTATCGCCGCTAACGCTAACCCCTGTATCGCGGTTGGTGTTACCGATAAGGATTTCCTTATCGGTGGCGGCAACATCGTGACGGATTTCCTTCAAGGAAATACCTGCGTTATCTAAGATATTGGTAATAAACCTATCTACCTTTTCGCTCCATAAAAGAGACTGAATGGAGGGGGTAACAACAACATAATCTACTAAAGAGTTACCTGCTAAGGTAGCATCGGTAACGGCATACTCTTCCTTGTGAATGTATTCATAGCCTTCACCTAATGGAGTAAACTCAGCATAGCCTACGGCATAGGTGGTGGTGAAGTAACGAACCGCCTTCATTAAAACCTCTTCGGA
Organism: Acutalibacteraceae bacterium; assembly: GCA_045531585.1. GTDB lineage: Bacteria > Bacillota > Clostridia > Oscillospirales > Acutalibacteraceae > SIG587. The sequence continues at coordinate 14,851 of JAZSEH010000058.1, read as the reverse complement.
ATTAGCAACAATAACTATCTTCTCACCCATTACCTTGATAAGAAAATCTCTTGTTGCATTTAAACGTGTGGAGTTAAGGTACTCAAGAGCCTCTTTGCTTTCCTTGCGGTTAGTGTTACCGATAAGGATTTCATAGGCCTCGGTTTCAGGCTCGGCCGCCTTTTCATCGTTAGAACGGTCTACACGGATATCGAAGGTTTCACGAAGCTGTCTTGTGAGGTTAGAGGTTTCTACCGCAAGGTCCTCGCTTGCCTCATCATCATAAATTACGGTGTAGATAAAACGTCCGTCAGAGCCAACGATATCGGCATCGGTTATAACCTTGGTGGTGGTTGTAGTGGTGGTGCAACCAACTGCACCAACCACCAATACTACACAAAGAAGTAATACAATTATAGCTTTTAAGTTTTTCATAATTATTTTACCTCCTTTGCTTTACGCTTCTTTATTAAGACGACTATCACCACTGCGACACCTGCAAGAAGAACTACTGCGCCTGCTATTATGGCTATTGTAGCACCCACATTCTGTGTGATGAGCTCTACAATCTGACTGTAGCTGCCGCCGGGAGTAACAGTTTCGGTACGTTTAAAAAGTTCAAACTCATTAAGAGTATCTTTGTTTTCCTCGGGATTTACGTATTTACCCTCTTCGGTAAGGAAGGCGGGTACGTATTCGACGTAGTTTGCACCCATTGAAATAATCGCATTTGGTGTGTATTCAATCGTAACGTCATCAATAAATATTTCAAGGTTACCGGGGGTAAATATTGAAACGTAACGTGCCATTGCCTCAAAGGTGTAAGAAATCTTATGCCACTGTCCGTCGGCAATATCCTTAATGGCTACTACCTTCATTGGGTCAATTGAGGAGCCCCAGGCATGGCGGAATGTATCGTTATTACGGATTTCAATACCACCTGTGGTATGAACAGGATTAACCACCTTCACCCACATGGAAACTGTGTAGATATTACCAAAGCTCAGGGTCTTATCGTAAATATCATTATTCATATAAAGGCTATAGCCCTTCTTAGCAGGTTCCTTGCCGAGACGGTGGAGAGAATATCTTCCGCTCTTAACGTTATCGGAAGAATTACCCTGTGCCTTGCTGTCGTAAATGGCATAGTCAGCGTCAAAGCCGTGGTCATCCAGCGTATACTCTGAAGACCAATTTTCAAAGCTCTCTGTAAATTTAGGCGTAACGATACTTGCAACAAAGCTTGTGGATTCTGTCACAACAGCGCTGCCTGTACCAAATTTCATTCCGTTTGATGACCATCCTGTAAACTTCTTGTCGCTAGGCATACCGCTTATCTTGTTAGGAAGATTTATAGTGCTTCCAGCCTTAACAATTACAGGATCGGGTGTTTTTCCGTAATCTGTAGCAAAGACTGCCGAAACGTAACCCTCGGGTATCTGCTGAACAATGAAATCATCAAAATAAACTACTGCATTAAGGGGAACACCTATCCTTGCCTGAAGGAAGACGTGTGCAGAGTTTGTTGCCTCTACTTTGCCTGTTGCAAATCCGGTTATCCACCTGCCGTGTTTTCCTATTGCGGAGGCTGATGCCACCGGCGTTATTTCCGGAGTGGTACCCCACATAGAATCTTTTCCACCTGAGTTAAAGCCTATGCGAACGGTACCTGCGCTTACCGCGTTCACAATATAATAGCGGTATGTAAACAGGTAATCCGCCCCATCCTGCAAGGGGAAGGTGCTTGCATCAAGGTTTAGCAATATTCGTTTATTCTCGGTAGTCTGGGTTTCGGGATTAGTATTATCAAATTTCAGTGCCCAACCGTCACCGTCGTAGGAAATACCGTCGTTAACAGCATCCATAACGGAAAGGGATATCTTAGATGAAGATGTATCGCCCTTCCAGGGATAATCCATAAAGTTGATATGAACACCCTTGGTGTTAAGCTGAGTACCGCCGTAAATAGTCATACTCTTTGAGGGGAATACGTCGGCACTGAAGGGCTTGGTACAGGCTTCATCGGTAAACCAGCCTGTGAACTCAAGCTTTTCGGAATTTAATACGGGAATCTTGCTCTTATCAATTCTTGTACCGCGATCGCCTATAATATATGCGGTCTGACCTGTGGCGGGGATAACGTAGGTAAGAAGAACGGTATTGCCCTCAATGGATTCGAACTTGATATTATCAAAGTGAATTATGGCGCCCTTACCGTTTACAGAGAGAATACCAAGTCTTGAATCGGTAATATTGGTGGGAATGACAACTGCTATTTCCTTGGTCATCCACTTGCCCACAAGGTCGGTGGATTTGTTTGTAACATTGTCTAAAATATTACCGCCTGTAAGACGTTTTGCTTTATGGGGAGCATATAGCCACCGATCAGCATTGTTATGATTTACGGTGAAATCAAACTGAGTATCGTTTGCATCAGGTAATTGCTCAACATAGTAATCAAAGGTTACCTTATAAAGCTTACCGGGGGCTACCTGCGCAAATCTATTTTCAGAGGAGAGCAGATGGATTCTTGTAATATTGGCGTCGTTTGTATTAAAGAAACGAAGGGTGTTTTTATGAGCAGGATCATCCTTAAACTTGGTGGTGTTCTTGGTGAAGTAGCCCGAGCCGTAGGTATTGGCATCACCCGTAAGGAAGCCGTTATCCATATCGATAAAGGCATACTTTCCTGCCTCCTCCCATGTAGCATAGAAGGTGGTGTTAACGGTGGGAGCATATTGGGGTGCGGGGTTACCGTAGGCATCTACCCATCCCGTAAAGTTGTAGCCCGCCTTGGTAGGTGTGGGATAGTTTACAACTGTGTAGGACTGAGTTGTAATGCTGTTTACACTTGTACCGCCCTTGGAATCAAAGAGGAGTGTGACGGGGGTGGGATCAACCTTGCTTACCTTAATATTGTCAAGATAAACCGCGTATGGTACACCGGCAGTGGTGAGAACAAGCTTATTCTTTCCATCGGCTACCATAGCATCGGTAACGGTGAGAATTGTCCAGTTGTTTATCCAACGGCTCTCATAGGCTTCATTAACAAGGCCTAAATCGAACAGATTGCCTGTTGCGGCAGCCTTAACGTTCCTTTTACCTTTATCAAAATCACCCAGCACACCAAAGCGAAATTTTGCTGCACTTATGTTTGCATAAGCGGCATCGTTATTGTTACAGCCGGATTCGCAGACTCCGCCTCTGTAGCCACCGTTGGGAACATACACTGCATAGTATTTATAGTCTATCTTATAAGTACCTGCTTCAAGGGTGATTTCACTTGCTCCGTCATTAAACAAAATGTCACGCTCATTACCAAGATTACTTGCGTGGTTACAGCTGTTAAGATCTGCCATTATGCCAAGTGTCTTACCGCTTTCACCCTTAGGATCATCAGGCAGCGTAAATGCGCCACCCGACCAGTTACCACCTGCAGCAAAGTTCTTATTCTTGGTATCAAAGTCAAACACAAGGCCTTTGCCTGCCTCGGTCCAAGCCGCATAAAGGGTGCTAACGCCAACCTTGAACTTCATATCCGAGGGGATGGTGCAGGCAGAATTCTCATACCAGCCTACGAAATCAAAGCCTGCTTTTACAGGGTCGGCAACAGTAATTGTCTCACCGATAAGGCCCTGAACAGGTGCAATATCATTACCTCCGTTGGTGTTAAAGGAAAGGTTAACGGCGCTATCGGTAACCTCGGTAAATACAACGTTATCAATGTAAACTGCGTTACTTGCACTGCCTGTTTGGGCACCAAAGCCAATATTCTTAACACCCTCATCAGCAGTTACGTTGATTACAATGCTGTCAGATAGCCAGGTGTCACCCATATTGGTTACCTTAGCAAGATTTACCTGGGAAAGCTTTAATCCTGAAGTATATGGGGTTGTTGCGCCATTGGGAGCCAGCTGTCCCGTTGTTACCATTACATCGTGCAATAACCATAACTTCTGGTTAGCGTTTGTGGGCACCTTATAATCATAGGTTACCTTCCATACACCCTTAGTAAGGGAGTATACTTTGTCATTCTTATCCTTAACAAGCTGGGTGCGAATCTGGTCGTTACTGCTTGCAAGGAACACCTTAGAGGGATTACCGTCTTTATCGGTGGAGCTTTCAATCTTAAGCATGGCTGAGCCGGTATGGTTTGCAGTATCGTTTTCAAAGTCCATAATAACGGTATTTGCAGGTTTTTCAACAACGGGGGTAAATACCACGTTATCAAGGTAAACGCCGTTGCCCGCACCGTTTGTAAGGGCACCAAAGCCTATGTAGTCAACGTCAGCATCCAAGGTAAAGGTTATGGAGCCGGAAACCCATGCATTACCCTTATCAAATTCCTTAACAAGGTTTTCATCTATAATGTTAACGCCTGTTGTATAGGATGTGGGAGGTGTAATGGTGGGGTGATTGGTTTTGGTTACGTTATACATTAACCAAAGCTTCTGTGAAGCATTGGCAGGCACCTTATAATCATAGGTTACCTTCCATTTTCCCGCTTTAAGGGAGTAGGTATTGCCGTTTTTATCCTTAACAAGCTGGGTGCGAATCTGGTTGTTACTGCTTGCAAGGAATACCTTAGAGGGATTACCGTCTTTACCGGTGGAATCCTCAATTTTAAGCATAGTGGTATCGGTATAGTTTGCAGTATCGTTTTCAAAGTCCATAATAACGGTATTTGCAGGTTTTTCAACTACGGGCTTAATAACAATATTATCAAGCCATACTGCGTAAGAGAGAGTAGCAATGCGCAGTCCCAGATAGTTTGCACCGTCTTCTACCATCTGGTCGGTCACGGTTATGGTTACCGTTCCCGAGCCGGAAGCATTTTTGATAGTTTCACTTACAACAGAAGCGGCAAACAGCCCATCTGATAAAACACCACGTGGATTTTCGTGACTTGACCAACTAAAGTCGCTCTTTTTAAGGGTTACGAACTTAATATGCTGATATTTTGTGCCGTCAAAGAAGTTTTGGCAACTCGGACAGTTAGCGGTTTCGGTAACGGCTCTGTTCTCAACAAAATAATCGTAGCTTATATCATAGGTACCTGCGGCAAGGGGGATGAAATTAGAGCCATCGTTAAACAGCAGGTCGCGGTTATCTCCGTGGTTATCGGCAGTCTTAGAGCCGTTTATGCTGAGAATATTACCTTGAGCAGCGGCAGGCTTTTCATCATTCAGGCCGAAGGCGCCACCACTTACGCGCAGGCTCTCAACGGTGTTATTACCAACCTTCATACCCGCATTATTGTTATCGAAATCAAATATAATGGTGCCTGCAGGTACGCTATTATCAACCACCATTTTTGCATAGATGGTCTTTGTAATGGTATCTGTAGGGAAGATCATAGCCTGTGTAACGGGGGTGGTGAAGGCCGCATCAGCATAAAAGCCCTCAAACACCTTGCCTGCAATGGCACCGTCAAGAACTGATGCATCGGGCAATGTAGCGGCAGTACCGGGAACGCCGCTTATAACCTCAGCCATAGCGGTAGTAGTACCGTCGGTAGGAATTATTTCAATGGAGGTCTTTCTTGCGATGGTGATTTCATCAATATAAACGTCACACTCAAGATAAGCAGAGCGGATACCGAAGTTTACCGCAGAGGAGCCTGTTATATTAACAAGAACTGTTTTTTCCTTCTGGGTGCTTCCGCTGATGCTTTCATTGGTTGTAATAAAATCTTTGACTATGGTTGTGCCAACTTCACCTGCGGGCACACCTGTGCCTTCGGGTGTGTTTACAGTGAAATTAAAATACTGAGCATTGCTCTTGTAATTATTGTAGTTTGCACAGTAAAGGTTGTTGGTGTGCTTTGAATATTCATAACGGTATTTAAAGCTTACGGCGTAGGCGCCGGGGTCAAGCCTTAAAATATCGCTACCATTATTGAATATAACGGAACGGGGAGCGCCGTCATAAAGGTTTTTATCTCCTGCAATCTTAAGGGCTCCGCCTGTAACAGAGTACTGTCCGCCGCTGACCTTAACGCCTGCAACGGTAGTATCCGCCTTAAAATCGGTTCCGTCAAAGGTGTAGGTGATGGTATCCTGTCCTGTAGGGAAGGTATATGCCGCGGCAGGCAACACCAAGGACGGGATAATTAAGGATGCAAGCAGCATAACAGAACAAAATATGCTTAATGCCGCTTTAAATGTTTTTTTCATATGGTCCCTCCTGTTTGGTTTAGGTGGGGCGGTTTTTTATTTCCGCCCCGAATAAACTATATTACTTTTTCTACTTAATTGAGTTAAGAGTAGCATTCTGCTTAGCTATAATTGCATCAACCTGATTCTTAACAGATTTAAGAGCGGTATCTACCTGAGCAGAGGTAACCTGCATAATAGCACCATTGCCTTCGTAGCTGCCCCTAACAAGCAGGTGGCAATGATCCTCCATCTCACGAAGCTCATCATAGAACTCGGAAGCCTCGTCAGATTTGAACATGGTCTCTCTGTCATAGTTCTTGAAATCAAGGAAGTGGCGCAGGAAGTAGCCTGTAGCCTCAGCATTCTTGGAGCCCTTGCATATGCCGTATGCACGAAGGGTACCTGTTGAGGGATAATACTTATCGCTGGCGTTTACCTTAGGCATGGGAACGTAGCCAAGATACTCAGAGTCCATAGTCTCAAAGCCGCCGGTGGAGCGCAGACCAAAGTCACCGTAAAGGAACATACCGCACTCGTTAGCCTTAAACTTTGCAGCTTCGTTAGCAGTGGAGAAGATACGATTTTCCTTACCGCCTATAGACCACTTAAAGGCTGTAGCAAGCTTGTTATCCTCAAGGCCGGAAACAAATTTTCCATCCTTATAATAGTTGGTGGAAGCCTCCCAGATACCTGCGGCAAACTCGGGACGAACAGATGCGCCTACGTATTTATCGCCAAGTTGGGCTATCTTTCGGGCACATTCCTCAAAGGTCTTTATAGTCCAGTTGTTTTCCTCATAGAACTCACCGGGGGTCGTAAAGCCGTGGTCTTCAAAGAGCTTCTTATTGTAGAAGCACATAAAGCGGTAGGTCCAGGGAGACTGGAGAGAGTTAACGTAGTAGTGCTTGCCGTTTACGCAGCCCATACCGTTAACAAGGTCCTGATCCCAGAACTCATCGGTAAGGTCAATAGACTTAACGTCATCAAGGGGCATTGCCAGGGCAAGGATATCGGGATAGTCGTAGTTATCAACTATCATATCGGGGGACTGGCCTGCACCGATAAGACCGGATATCTTGGTAACGTAGTCGGCCTGAGGAACGGGTGATAATACTACCTCAATATCATACTTCTCAGCGAAGGAAGCCATAGGTACGGCACCCTCACCCTGAGTATGATCGATCCAGGTAGCAAATTTGATGGTAGAACCCGCATACTCGCTTATGCCTGCATAAGCGGTGCCCTCGTCCTCATCACCTGTGGTTTTGTCTTTTTCAATGGTGGGCTTCGTTTCGCCGCAACCTGCAAGCGAAAGGCAGGAAAGGGCCATAAGAAGCACCAGCAAAAGACTGATTACTGTTCTGAATTTTTGCATTTTAAAAACCTCCATTTTTATTTTTAAAATTTTTATATTTGTTAAAGCGCAGTTGCGCCGGTTAACCGAAAAATATCAAATTTCATCTTAAGGCCTCCCTCATAGAGGGAGGTGGCAAAACCGTGAGGTTTGACGAAGGGAGTAACCAAACTCCCTCAGTCACCTTTCGGTGACAGCTCCCTCTGTGTGGGAGCCTTTTATATGTAATTTTATTTAACCTTCTTTAAAACGGCGTTGTTTCTTTTCACCCTTGCTTCTATACTATTTTCAAGGGTTTTAAGAACGGTATCTACCTGAGCAGAGGTAGAGGCTACTATTTTATCATTCCCCTCATAAGCACCGGAGAACATATGGAAGCGCTTAACCTCAATTTCCCGAAGCTCGTCGTAAAAATTGCTTGCCGCCTCAGACTTGAACTTGGTTTTTGTATTATGGTTTGCAGGGTCAAGGCTATACCGCAGATAATAGCCTGCGGCCTCGGCATTCTTGGAGCCCTTGCATATACCGTAGGCATGCCAGGAGGAAACGCTGGGATAGTAGGCATCTGAAGCCTTAACCTTAGGCATGGGCACGTAGCCCAGCACATCGGGATCCATAGTTTCAAAGCCGCCGTCCGACCTTAGACCGTGGTCACCGTAAAGGAACAGTCCACAAAGGTTGGCATTAAACTGCACCGAAGCAGAAGTGGTAACGAATATTCCCTCTTCCCTGCCTGAAAGCATCCATTTATAGGCCTCGGCAAGGCGGGTATCACTAAGTCCGGAAACGAATTTGCCCTCACTATAAAGAATGGGTGAGGTTTCCCATATGCCCGATGCGAATTCGGGGCGTACCGAAGCGCCCACGTACTCATCACCAAGTTTGTCTATCTGTCGGGCACACTCCTCAAAGGTATCTATAGTCCAGTTATTTTCCTCATAGAACTTACCTGGGTTCTTAATGCCGTAGTCTTCAAAAAGCTTTTTGTTGTAAAAGCACATAAAGCGGTAATCCGATGGGGAGTTTTCAGAATCAATAAAATAGATTTTATTATCTATTGTAGCCATATCCATAACTGATTTGCTCCAGAACGGGTCGGCAACGTTTATGGAGGCTATATCGTTAAGGGGCTGTGCAAGAGCAAAGGCGTTGGGAAACTCCAGATTATCAAGAATAACGTCGGGCGACTGCCCTGCACCAATAAGGCCCGAAACCTTAGTTATGTAATCACCCTGAGGAACGGTAACAGGAACAACCTCAATGCCAAATCTATCGTAGAAGGTGCTCTGCATATCGTCACTGCCGTTTGATGACCAATCCGCCCAGGTGGCAACCTTAACAGTACTGCCTGTATATTGGTGGGCACCTGCAAGGGCACCGTCGGGCTCCTCATCAAAGGATTTATCCTTACTAACGGTATTGGAGGCGCCACAGCCTGTGAGCAAAAAGCACAGCACCATAGCAAGTACAACGTAAACTTTCCTCATTTGGGTGACACTCCTCCTATTTTTGCACATTATTATTTTACATTAAATTTTTCGGGGTGAAAAGTAACGAAATTTGAATTCTAAACGCTGTTTTTTTAAACTTCTGTGTTTCAAATTGTGCAACCTCTCTATAAAATTAAAAAAATATCTCCAAAAACTCTATAAAAAACAATCCTTATTAGCAATTTTCAACAAAGATTAGAAAAATTGTAAATTTTTAGTTTTTTAAAGAAATTTCTTATTAAAATAAAGGAAGCTCTGCGTTAGCAGAGCTTCTCACATTATATTAAGCTTTAATTACTTAAGCTCAACAGTAGCGCCAACCTCGGTAAGCTTAGCCTTGATTTCCTCAGCCTCGTCCTTACCTACAGCTTCCTTAAGGGTCTTAGGTGCGCCATCAACGATAGCCTTAGCCTCAGCAAGGCCAAGACCGGTAATCTCACGAACAACCTTGATAACCTTAATCTTCTCAGCGCCGGCAGCTGCGAGAACAACGTCAAACTCGGTCTTCTCAGCAGCACCGCCTGCAGCGCCACCCTCAGCGGGAGCAGCAACTGCTACTGCAGCAGCAGCGGATACGCCAAACTCTTCCTCTACTGCCTTAACAAGCTCAGAAAGCTCAAGAACAGTAAGAACTTTTAACTCTTCAATAATAGCTGTAACTTTTTCAGATGCCATTTTAGTTTCCTCCAATAATAATTTAATAAAATTTGTTTTTGTGGGTGCGCCTTTAATTATTCGGCAGCAGCCTCACCGTCTTTGTCTACGATAGCCTGAATTGCGCGGGCAAAAGCTGCCATAGGAGCCTGGAATGCACCAAGAACTGTAGCAAGCAGAACCTCTCGGCTGGGAAGCTTTGCAAGAGAATCAATCATATCAAGGCTGATGCACTTACCGTCAAGGAAGCCTGCCTTAATTGAGAAGTTCTCATGCGCGTCTGCGAATTTCTTTAAAATTCTTGCAGCTGCAACGTGGTCCTCCTTAGAGATGGCGATAGCGGTAGTACCTTCAAGCACGTTATTCATCTCGGCAAGATCGGTACCCTCTATAGCGCGGGAAAGGAGAGTGTTCTTTACTACGAAGTAATCAACACCTGCTTCACGAAGCTCCTTACGGAGAACTGTATCGTCAGCAACGTTAATACCCTTGTAGTCAACAACAACACCTGCGCAGGAGCTGCTAAGCTTTTCAGAAATTTCAGCAACCTGTTTTTGTTTTTGTTCTAAAACTATAGCGTTTGGCAAAGTAAATTCACCTCCGAATTTAAATTAAACGCCTGTCCCGAAGACAGTTCGAGACAGGCGTAATAACACTACAATAATAGGTTTATTTCGCACACCTCGGCAGGCCTTACGTTTACCCCGAATACTCGGGACCTACTGTCTACGGATTAGCAACGGGCTAATTATATCACGCGGTGCGCGAAAAGTCAACCCTTAATTTGTAATATTTTTTTGGTACGATTAAGCACCAAACTTAGCAACGTTAAGCTTAACGCCGGGGCCCATAGTGGTAGCAATTACGCAGGACTTAATGTACTGTCCCTTGGTTGCTGCAGGCTTAGCCTTAACGATAGCGCCCATAAGTGCATCAAAGTTCTCCTGGAGCTTAGCAGCGCCGAAGGATACCTTACCAATGGGGCAGTGGATGATGTTGGTCTTGTCAAGACGGTACTCAATCTTACCTGCCTTAGCCTCGGTAACAGCCTTAGCAACGTCAGGAGTAACGGTACCTGCCTTAGGAGTAGGCATAAGACCACGTGGGCCTAAAACCTTACCAAGACGACCTACAACGCCCATCATATCGGGTGTTGCAATAACAACGTCAAAATCGAGCCAGTTTTCATTCTGGATCTTGGCAACAAGCTCCTCAGCACCAACAAAGTCAGCGCCTGCCTCCTTAGCGGCATCAGCCTTGTCACCCTTAGTGAGTACAAGAACGCGAACGTCCTTACCGGTTCCGTTGGGGAGAACTACAGCGCCGCGAACCTGTTGGTCAGCGTGACGGGAGTCAACACCCAAACGTACGTGGATTTCAACCGTTTCATCAAACTTTGCCGTTCCGGTTTTAACGGCAAGCTCCAAAGCTTCCTCAGCATCGTAAAATTTTCCTGCCTCGATAAGCTTGGCATTTTCATTATACTTTTTACCGTGTTTCACTTTTTTACCTCCCAATAAGTGGTTAATCGGAAATTTCCTCCCACGAGAGAGAACTAATCGACTACTGTAATGCCCATGCTGCGAGCTGTACCTGCTATCATACTCATAGCAGATTCAACGTTTGCTGCATTAAGGTCAGGCATTTTCTGTTCAGCGATTTTTCTCACCTGTTCGCGAGTGATCTGAGCTACCTTAGTCTTGTTAGGAACACCGGAGCCGCTTTCGATACCGCAAGCTTTCTTAATGAGAACCGCTGCCGGCGGAGTTTTGGTTACGAAGCTGAAGGAGCGGTCTGCATAAACGGTGATAACTACCGGAATGATAAGACCTGCATCATTCTTAGTGCGTTCGTTGAACTCCTTGGTGAAGGCCATGATGTTTACACCATGCTGACCAAGTGCCGGTCCTACAGGGGGAGCCGGTGTGGCTTTACCTGCGGGAATCTGCAATTTAATGTAACCTGTGATTTTCTGAGCCATTGTTTGCACCTCCATAAATCGTGGTAATAGTGTTTTTTAACACCTTTGGCGAAGCGGTACGTTATTCCCGCCTCTCCCACCTTGGCACTTAAAAATTGTGCCATCGGCAAAACAGCCGTTTTAATAAGCGCTTATTGCGCATATTAACAAAATTAATCTGCCAGAGCTATCTGGTCAAGCTCCATCTGAACGGGAGTCTCACGCCCGAACATAGACAGAACAACACAAACGTCGTTTCCGGGAATATCTATTTCCCTTACAACACCGCTGTAGCCCTCAAGAGGACCGCTGATGATGTTAACGGTGTCGCCAACCTTGTAGCCCACCTCAACGCTGTGCTTTTCTACACCCAGTGCGGCAACCTCATCATCGGTGAGGGGCACGGGCTTTGATGCGGGGCCTACAAATCCTGTAACGCCGCGAATATTGCGGACAACGTACCAGGAATCGTCGGTCACGATCATTTTAATAAGAACATATCCGGGGAAGATTTTTCTTTCTACTTCCCTTTTTTTGTCGTCCTTGATCTCGGTTACGGTCTCGGTAGGGATCTTAATGTCAACTATCAAGTCCTGCATTCCGCGATTCTCAACAAGCTTTTCAAGATCATTGGCTACCTTGTTCTCATAACCCGAATAGGTATGGATTACATACCACTTTGCTTCGTTGTTTTCAGACATTTACAAAATCCTCCGAAAAAACTTAAGAAGCCTTGCCCAGGCTCAGCAGCCACTCAAGCAGCTTACCGATACCAAAGTCCCAAAGCCAGATAACGGCACCAATGATAAGACAGATGATAAGAACAATAATAGTGTTCTTGGCAACGTCCTTCCAGCCGGGCCATACTATCTTCTTAACCTCGCTCTTATAATCGCGAAGGAAGCGTACTATACGCTTGGGAATGGTAAGAGCTCCGCCCTTAGACTCACTTACGGTGATGTAATCATCAAGGAGCAAATGTGCAATGCCAAAGATGGCGGTTGCAAAAAGTGCAACGCTGATAAAGGGGGTCCACATAGTGTATGCAATACCCGTTACACCTGTAAGAGGTCTTGTGTCTACAAAGTACAAAGCCTTGCTTAATGCCACAACCAGCATATAAACAGCAGCCACAAGAGCAACCGCCGGAGCAAACCAGCGTGCACCCTTAGCGCTTTTTTTGCTGAAGGTAAGAGCCGCACCGATAACAACCAGAATGGTAAGTATCATACAGAAAAGAATATCTGCAGACTTAGCAAGGCCGTGTGCACCGCCGCCCCAGGCAAGCTGTGCAGCATTAAAGGTAAGGGTACCTTCGGATGCGGTTATTGTGGCAAAGGGAACAAAGAAAAGTACAAGGGCAGCTACGCCTAATACCAAGGCGAGAATACGACAAAGTGCGTTAGTTGCTTTCATACTTTCTGCCTCCTTACTTTGTTTCCTTGTGAACGGTGTGCTTTTTACAGAACCTGCAGTACTTGTTCATTTCAAGACGGTCAGGATCGTTCTTCTTGTTTTTCATAGTGTTGTAGTTGCGCTGCTTGCACTCGGTACAAGCTAAAGTAATTTTTACTCTCATTAACGGCACCTCCCGCTTTACGGAATTATTTTTTCCTGCCCCTTTAAAGGCAGGGTAAATGGCCTCCCTCAGTCAATTTTCCTCACCTTGAAAACCCTTTACACAACATTTTGTTATGTATGGGAAAAGCACATACAAAATAGGGAAAAATGCTTTGATTTGGCTCTTTCTTGCAAAAAAAAAGAACCTACAGAGGTAGAATGATTATACCACAAAGTCCCCTGTAGGTCAAGCATTTTTTTAAAAAATTATTATTTATGATATTCTCCTCCTGCGGCTATCTGAAAGGCACGGTATATCTGCTCAAGTAGCATTACCCTTGCAAGCTTATGGGGAAAGGTCATTTCCGACATAGAAAAGCGGTGCTTCGCCTCCGCCTTTACCCTCTCGCAAAGGCCGTAGGAGCTACCTATTATAAATACGGCGTGGCCCGAGCCTGTATTTGCAATATCTGCAAGACACTTGCTGAAGGCAGGGCTTGACATCTGCTTGCCCTCTATGCACATTGCAAAAACCTCGGCACCTGTTGGTATTTTCCTTTCAATAAGCTGTGCCTCGCTTTCCAGCGCGGCGGTTATCTGTGAAACGCTTGGATTATCGGGCAGGCGCACGGGATTTATCTCCACCGTTTCAAGCTTACAGTAACGGGAAAGACGCTTTTCGTACTCCCCTGCCGCCTCTATCCAATATTTTTCCTTCAGTCCCGATAAAACGATAAGTGTTATCTTCATCATAGGCCCAGTTCACCTCCGCCAAGGGGTCCCGCACAGGAAAGGAGGTAATCCTCGTCCCGTTTTGCGCCTATATCCATAAGCGCCGCCTGAGCGCAGGAAAGGGCAAGGTCGGGTCGGTTATTATTCTGACTTAAATGTCCTAAAATTATTCTTGTGGTGCCGCCGTCCAACAACTCAGGCAAAAGGGCAGCACAAGCGTTATTGGAGAGGTGGCCGTGGTCGGAGCCTACCCTCAGCTTCAGTTCATATGGATAGGGCCCGTTTTTCAGCATCTTTATATCGTGGTTGGATTCTATCAGCACCCCACGGCAGCCCATAAGGGCCTGCTTTATATCAGGGGTAATAATGCCCGTATCGGTACAAACCGCTACGCTCAGGTCTGTATTTAAATCAAAACGGTAGCCGCTTGAGCCCTCACAGTCGTGGCTGGTGGCAAACCTTTTTATATGTACGCCCAAAAGCTCGGTTTCGTCCTCAATAGGGCAAACCTGTGTGCTTTCATCAAAGGCACCCTTCTCAAAAACCGCGGTAAGGGTTTTCTTAGAGGCAAAAACAGGCACCTTCAGCTTTTTAAGCAGTACCCTGAGTCCGTTTATATGGTCGGAGTGCTCATGGGTAATAAAAATGCCCTTAACGTTTTCCTTGTCTATCCCCCCTGCCTCCAGGGCGGTGAGAATGCGCTTTGCGCTTACACCTGCATCCACAAGAAAACCTGTTTTGCCTGTGCTTATGTAGGTGCAATTACCCTCGCTGGAGCTAAAAAGCGGACATAACTTTGCCACGGTAACACTCCTCCCTTCCTTTATAATGATAATCGGTAGTCGAAAAGCTTTCAATCAAAGCTTTTCGAAAAACCGCTAAGTGTAGCGGTTTTATGTAAATAATCTCTGATTATTTACACCGACATCATTGCAATGAATTAGGTGAAATTATTTATATAATT
>JAZSEH010000016.1:0-63418 GCA_045531585.1 Acutalibacteraceae bacterium | reverse complement strand
TGTAAATAATCTCTGATTATTTACACCGACATCATTGCAATGAATTAGGTGAAATTATTTATATAATTTCACGGACAATTGTTAATTTGTCCGTGAAAAAGCGCATTTGCGCTTTTTCACCAACCTATTTTCATTATAATGCTTTAAGTGGGGTGAGAATTATGGCGGAATTTTTCAAGGTACTTCTTAAAATTCTACTAATTGCATTATGCGGCTTGTGTATTTTTTTAGCGTATAAGCTATGTCGTTTTCTATTTAATTTTTCGCAGATTGCCGTGCCGCTGCTTGATATGGGTATTAAAAAGATAAGTTATCCCTTTAGGGCCCTTACCTACCCTGTTAAGAAGGTGACACAGTACATAGAGGATTTTCTTTTAATTGACCCTTTCCCACTGCTTTCAAGGCGGCATCCCGTTCTTGGCAGTGCAAGGGGTATGCGGTTTATTTTGCTGTCTATTATTGCAATAGTCGTGCTTGTTATCGTTTATGCCTGCAATAATAATTTAGCCTTCCTTTTTACCGAATCCTCCCTGTTTATGCTTCCCTTCTTCTTTATTATGCGCTTGCTTTCTCACGAAATAACCTTCTCGGTTGTGGGGCTTATAAGCACGGGCGTTTCGGGTATGATTATCGGCTTGTTTTTTAAACTCTGTCTTGACGGCTATGAGCACGACGGCTCAATTTTACATAGAATAGTTTCCATTGTTTATTATACAATTACCACCTTTATGGCCTGTTATTTAGGTTTTATTTTAAGCGGTGTTTGGGACTGGTTTGCAAAAACGGGCATTAACTTTTTTAACAGCTTTAAGGATATGCTTTTAGGCTCCGATTGGTCATTCCTTGGTGTTTTGAAATTCCTTGGCTGTGCGCTGGTGCTTTCCATAATTATTTACGTAGGAATAATTCTTTTATCGATTGCGCTGAAGGAATACGTTGAAAGCTTTTGCTACGGCTTTATAGGCTTTGCCATTTTTTTCCTGTTTGAGCTTATATGTGAGGTAGTGCTCCCAAAGGATGTTTGGGACGGCACCTTAAGACTTATAATTGAATATACCGTTATTTTTGCCTGTATTCTTATTCCCGATTACATACGGGTAAGCAGCGGAGATTATGAATAATAAAACGCAACAAAAAATCACCTATCTTCGGGTGCGCGCCCGTTCCGATAGGTGATTTTTTCTATTTGTTATCAATAATTATTTGCTTATCGTCGGCCTTCAGGGTTATTTCCTTAACCCCTGCCTCGCCCTTTTCGATGATAATATTTACTATCTTATCCTCAATTTCTCTTCGGATGGTATTGCGAAGCTTTCGTGCGCCTTCCTTAGCGCCGTCACTCTTGGCTGCAAGGTAGGAGCAAACGCTGTTATCCCACTTAACCTCAATTTGCTTTTGGGCCATAGCCTCCCTTAGCTCACCCAGCATTAAATCGGCAATCTTTTCAAGGGAGTCTCTTCCCAGGGGTGAGAACACAACAACCTCGTCCACACGGGCAAGGAATTCGGGACGAAGGAAGTCTTCAAGGGCTTTTATAGCCTTCTCCCCTGCCGCATCGGATACGGTTTTACCAAAGCCCATAAGGGTA
This sequence comes from Acutalibacteraceae bacterium, assembly GCA_045531585.1. Lineage (GTDB taxonomy): Bacteria > Bacillota > Clostridia > Oscillospirales > Acutalibacteraceae > SIG587. The sequence continues at coordinate 61,830 of JAZSEH010000016.1, read as the reverse complement.
TCGGTCCTGTCACTTCCTGCGTTGGAGGTCATAACAATAACGGTGTTTTCAAAGTTAACCGTTCTTCCTTGTGCATCGGTAATTCTTCCGTCATCAAGAATCTGAAGCAAAATGTTCAGCACGTCAGGGTGTGCCTTTTCAATTTCGTCAAATAGAATTACGCTATAGGGCTTTCTGCGCACCTTTTCGGTAAGCTGACCTGCATCGTCATAGCCTACGTATCCGGGAGGAGCGCCTATAAGACGGGAAACGGAATGCTTTTCCATAAACTCCGACATATCAAGGCGAATCATAGTTTCGGGAGTAGAGAAAAGCTGATTTGAAAGCACCTTAACAAGCTCGGTTTTACCAACGCCTGTAGGGCCAACAAATATAAAAGAGGCAGGGCGGCGCTGTGCAGAGGTACGTACCCTTGAGCGCTTAACCGCAGCGGTAACAAGTGCGGCGGCGTTATCCTGACCGATTATATGCTTCTTTATCTCATCCTCAAGGCCTGATAGCTTTTTAAGGTCACTTTCCTCAACCTTAGAGGCAGGAATACCCGTCCAGAGTTCAATTACCTTGGCTATATCGGAATAGGTTACGGTATTGTTTGCCGCAGGCTCATAAAGGGCGGAGGCCTCATTTTTATACTTTTCAAGCTTACCCTTTACGTTGGCGATGCGCTCGTAGTCGGGGTTTTCGATCTCCTGCTCCAGAGCCTCAAGCTCAACAGAGCAATCGGCTATCTTTTTATTAACGGTATAAAGCTCATCTATTGCAGGGTTTGCAAGGCTGGCACAGGCACAGGCCTCATCCAGCAGATCAATGGCCTTATCGGGTAAAAAGCGGTCACTTACGTAGCGCTCCGAAAGGGTAACTATATTTTCAATTATACTGTCGGGTATCTTTACGTTATGGTATCCCTCATAATAGCCCTTAACCCCCATAAGTATCTTGGTGGCCTCAGAAATAGAAGGCTCCTCAACGGTTACGGGCTGGAAGCGGCGCTCTAAAGCGGCATCCTTTTCAATATACTTTCTGTATTCCTTAAAGGTGGTGGCACCAATAACCTGAATTTCACCACGGGAAAGGGCGGGCTTCAGGATATTGGCGGCGTTCATAGAGCCCTCTGCCGCATCACCTGCACCAACAAGGTTGTGTATTTCATCAATAAACAGAATAATGTTTCCTGCCTGCTTAACCTCCTCAATAAGGCCCTTTACGCGGCTTTCAAACTGACCGCGGAACTGTGTACCGGCCACAAGACCTGTCATATCAAGAAGATGTATCTCCTTATCAAGCAGCCTTGCGGGGGCAGTGCCGTTGACAATTTTCAAGGCAAGACCTTCGGCAATGGCGGTTTTACCAACGCCGGGCTCGCCTATAAGGCAAGGGTTGTTTTTACTGCGGCGGGAAAGTATCTGAATGGTGCGGTAAAGCTCTTCCTCGCGACCGATTATAACGTCCAGCTCACCCCTACGGGCGCGGTCGGTAAGATTTGTGCAGTACTGCTCCATAAAGCGTTTACGCTTTTTCTTATCCCTTTCTTTGCCTTTTTTATCGGCTTCCTTATCGCCGCCCTTTGCATCCTCATCCTTTTTAGAGGCAGGATTTCCGAAAATGTTATTTAAAAACGGAAATGCAGGGGCGGTACCTAAATCAAAGGTGCCGTCATCCATTCCATCCTCCGAAAGGGCCATTATCTCGGTGAACTGGTCGCTCATCTGCTCAATGTCCTCATCGGTTATATTCATTTTCTCAAGCATATCGTTAATGGGTTTAATACCCATTTCCTTGGCACACACAAGGCAGAGACCCTGTGGCGCGCTGTCAGCCTTGGTAGGGTCGGAAATAAAGACCACGGCAGGGCGTTTTTTGCACTTGGAACAAAGATTCATCAAAACTATTTACTCTCCTTAATAGCGTCCTTGGATTTACTCAGTATCACACTCACATATCCAAGAAGGGAAACAAGCATACATACAATGGAAACAGCCACAAGGACGGTAAGCACGATATCGTACAATCCAAATTGGTCGTTAATTATTGTATAGAATATGGTCAGGTATATAATTGCAGTGGAAAGCTTGCCCCACCACTTTGCCGACATAGGCTTAAGACCGTTTTTAAGCAGATACCCTGCGGCAAAGGCGGTTAAAAGCTCCTTAACAAATAATACTATAAACATAGGGAAAATGGATGAATGATTTATTAATAAACAGAACAGTATTACCCCTTGGGTAAGCTTATCGGCAACGGGGTCAAGGACCTTGCCAACGTCGGACACCATATTAAAGCGACGGGCGATAAAGCCATCAGCCACGTCACTAATGCCCGAAAGCAGCATAATACCAAGAGCAATAAGCAGATTGTTTTCAATTTTAGAGAAATACACAGGTATAAAAGCTACTATAAGCACAATGCGGAACATTGATATTATATTTGGTATTGTAAAAACTTTTTTATTCATTGTTCATCCCTTATTTTTAAGGTTTTCAGGCTGGCAGGGAATACCCTGCCAGCCTTATTTAATATTACAATTTAAAAATATCCATTCCCGTAATACCTGTAAGCAGACTACAGGTAAGGGAGGAGTTTACCGCCGAGGCGCTGAATATAAAGAAGCCTTTTCCTGTAAGGGAGGCTATAAGCACAACAGCGGCGCAGAATATTGCGGCAAATACCGCACCCTTCACGGCACCAAGGACAAAGCCTAAGGTTTTATTAAGCACGCCCACTACCGAGAAGGAGAAAATTTTGTTAAGAAGCTTAGCCAGAAGCTTTACAACAAAGGTAGCAACTATAAAAATAATTATTGACAGAAGTGACTGGAAGATGCCCTTTACTATGGGACCTATAATGTTATCACACAGAGTTTGTGCGGCAGCCTGTGCAGTATCGGGAAGGCTTGCCGCAAGGGCTGTGGGGTCTACTCCGAATTTATCAAGATTATTTCCGATAATAGCAGGCAGGGCGTCTATGGCGGCGGTTTGAACACTGCCACCCGCCTCTGCTATTTTTTCAGCAATAGAGCTTGACACGCCCGGCTCTATCCAACTACCGTAAATAAACGCAGATAGGGGTGCACTTAGAGCAAAGGCAAGGTATGAAGCCAACACAAAGCCCACCAGCTCCACCGCGGTTTTTACAAAGCCACGCTTTGCCGAAAGAAAAGCGGTAACGGTTATTATTGCAATAATTATAATATCAAGTACAATGCCCATTTAATTTGGACACCTCCCTATTTATTTTTTAAGGGATATTGCCTTCTTTGCCATTTCGGCAATGTCCTTTGCACGAAGGCCAAACTCATCAAGAAGCTGAACTGCGGCACCTGATCTGCCGAAGGTATCGTTTACGCCAAGCTTTAATACGGGAACGGGGCACTCCTCACAGATAACCTCGCTTACGGCACTGCCAAGACCGCCGATAACGGAATGCTCCTCAGCGGTAACAATGGCGCCTGTTTCCTTAGCAGCCTTAATAACGATTTCCTTATCAAGGGGCTTAATAGTAGCCATATTGATAATACGGGCGTTTATTCCCTCTGCCTTTAACAGCTCATAGGCCTCCATAGCCTCGGCAACCATAAGGCCTGTGGCTATAATAGTAACGTCGTTACCCTCTTTAAGCTCAACACCCTTACCTATTTCAAAAGCATAATCATCGTCAAAAACAACGGGAACTGCAAGACGTCCGAAGCGCATATAAACGGGACCGTCATGCTCCATAGCAGCGAATACTGCCTTTTTAGCCTCGGTGGCATCGGCAGGGTTGATAATGGTCATACCAGGGATGGAGCGCATAACGGCAATATCCTCACAGCACTGGTGTGTTGCACCGTCCTCACCAACCGAGATACCTGCATGGGTAGCACCGATGATAACGTTTAAGTGGGGGTAGCCGATGGAGTTTCTTATCTGCTCAAAGGCACGGCCTGCGGCAAACATTGCAAAGGAGCTAACTATTACACGCTTGCCTGTGGAGGCAATACCTGCGGCAATACCCATCATATTTTGCTCTGCAATACCGCAATCGTAGAAGCGCTCGGGGAACGCCTTTTTAAACATACCTGTTTTGGTAGCGGCAGCAAGGTCCGCATCCATAACTATAAAATCCTTATTCTTTTCACCAAGCTCAACAAGGGCGGCACCGTAACCGTCTCTTGTAGCCATTTTTTTAACTTCTGCCATTGTTTTCCCCTCCTTAGTTAAGTTCGGCAAGAGCTGCGTTAAGCTCTGCAATAGCCTGCTCATACTGCTCATCGTTAGGAGCAACACCGTGCCAGCCTACGGAATTTTCCATAAAGGAAACGCCCTTACCCTTAACGGTGGTGGCAATTATTGCGGTGGGCTTGCCCTTGTTTTCACGTGCTTTATTTAAAGCAGACTCAATAGCTTCAAAATCGTGACCATCAATAGTGATAACGTTCCAGCCAAAGGCTTCAAACTTCTTATCAACGGGAGCGGGAGAGTTAACCTCATCACAGGTACCGTCTATCTGAAGATTATTGAAATCAACAAAAGCAACAAGGTTATCAAGGTTCTTATTAGCGGCAAACATTGCTGCCTCCCAAACCTGACCTTCCTCTATCTCACCATCACCAAGAACGGTATATACGCGGAAGGAGTCGCCAAAGTGCTTAGCGGAAAGTGCCATACCAACGGCGGCGGAAATGCCTTGACCCAGAGAACCTGTTGACATATCTACACCGGGGATGTTCTTCATATCGGGATGTCCCTGAAGCCTTGAACCACTCTTACGCAAGGTATTAAGCTCCTCCACAGGGAAGAATCCGCAGTTGGCGAGAATTGAATAAAGCGCAGGTGCGGCGTGTCCCTTTGAAAGAACAAAACGGTCTCTGTCGGCCTTTTTGGGATCCTTTGGATTCACCTTCATTTCCTTTGTGTAAAGATAGGTAAGAATATCGGCACAGGAGAGTGAGCCGCCGGGATGACCGGCCTTGGCACTGTGTACCCCTTCGATAATACCGATACGCACCTTGCAGGCAAGCTGCTCAAGTTGCTTTTTTGTTAATGCGTCCATAACATTAAACACCCCTTATTTTTATTTTTTAAATTTATTTGTTAAATAATCTATAAAATCCCCAACTGCACCATCGGCACAACCGCAGGCAATATAGTCACACTCTGCCTTGACATCCTCAGGCGTTTCGGCTGTAGCCGCGCTTATATCGGCAACGCGGAGCATTTCAAGGTCGTTATAATAGTCACCTATTGCAAAAAGTGAACCTTCCTTAATATTATAAATTTTTTTCAGTTTTGACAGAGCTGACGCCTTTGACACACCTACAGGCAGTTGTTCGTAATAATCCCGTCTGATTCCGTCAATATCTGCGCAGGAAAAAACAAAATTACTGTTATTCTCTGCTTTTGATATGCTGACAACCTGCTTCATTTCCTGTGGATTGGTTGGCATATATATCCTTGCTCCAAGGAATGTCCATAATTTCCTTAACGTCAATAAATATGGCGTTTATTTCCTCGTGAAGCTCGTGGTCATCGGTTTCCTTGTTGCAGTTAACGTTATAGGTTTTATCCCCTACGTGAACCTCCATACCAACACCCGGCACCTGCTTTAAAACATCTAAAACAAAGTGCTTATCTGCTTCGGGAATTTGTTCACCGTATAAAACCTTTTTGTTTGTTGTATCGTAGATAACACAGCCGTTGCTTGTTACGCTTGCAGAGATTTCACCAAGCTTTCTTACAATTGGCATAATGCCTTCCGGACCTCTGCCTGAGGCAAGTGAAAATCTTCCGCCCTCTTTAAGAAAAAAACGAATTTTTTCAATATTCTTAGGATTTATATCTCCGTTACATTCAAGTGTACCGTCCACGTCCGAGGCAAGCAGACAGCCTTCAAATATTCCCATTACCTAAAATTCCTTTCAAGAAAACCTTTAAAATACTGTGGGAGCTCACTTTCAAACTCCATATACTCGCCCGTAGAAGGGTGAACAAAGCCAATTTTTTTAGCGTGAAGGCATTGACCGCCAAGCTCCTTTATAACCTTTTTGGGGCCGTAAACACCGTCCCCCGCAACGGGATGGCCTATATATGCCATATGCACCCTTATCTGATGGGTTCTGCCCGTTTCAAGGCGGAGCCTTAAATGGGTAAAGCCTCCACCACTACCAAGCACTGTAAAGTGGGTAGTGGCAGGCTTTGAATTTTTATCGGTAACGGCCATCTGCTTACGCTTTACGGGGTGGCGGCCTATAGGAGCGTTAACGGTGCCTTTTTCTTCCTTAAAGGTACCGTAAACCACAGCCTCGTACTCCCTTGTAAAGGAATGCTCCTTTATCTGCTCACTTAAAAGCTGATGGGCATTATCATTTTTTGCAACCATTAAAAGGCCGCTGGTATCCTTATCTATTCTATGAAGTATGCCTGGGCGCATAACACCGTTTATTCCCGAAAGGCTATCCCCACAGTGGTGAAGCAGGGCGTTTACAAGGGTGCCCTCATAATTTCCTGCGGCAGGATGAACCACCATACCCTTGGGCTTATTTACCACAAGCAGGTCAGCATCCTCATAAACGATATCAAGAGGGATATCCTGTGCCTCCACCGAAAGGGGTTCAGGGTCAGGAAGGGTTATTTCTACCCTATCCCCCACCTTAAGCTTACAGTTTTTAAGGGAGCCTGCTCCGTTTACCGTAACGTTTCCCTCCTCAATAAGCCTTGCGGCATATGAACGGGAAACCTCCGCTGCAAGGGCCACGGTCACGTCAAGACGAGTGCCGTTAGCCTCACTGATATGCTCAATCCTGCACATCAGGAGCATTCTCCTTATTTACTACCGAGTGGCGCTCCTTACGCTCACGCACAACGTCCAGCAGAAGGTTTAATATAAGCAGGCCTGCACCTATCACAATGGCGCAATCGGCAACGTTAAACACGGGGAAATCGGGCATAAAGTGGAGATGCAGAAAATCCACAACGGTACCGCCGCGGAATATTCTGTCCACAAGGTTTCCAAGCCCTCCCGAAAGAATAAATATTACCGACCAAAAGAACATTTTGTTCTTTATGCCACGGGTAAGCAGCAGAGCAAGACATATTATCATAATAATTACGGTAAGGGAGATAAGCAGCCAGGTATGACCGTCCATAAGTCCCCATGCACCGCCCTTGTTGTGTACGTAGGTAAAATCAAGTATACCGGGAATAAAGGTACGGCTTTCACCAAGGGCGAACTCCGAAACCACGTAGGCCTTAGTAAGCTGATCAACCGCTAAAATTCCTACACCAAAAATGGCGGCTAAAATATATATAACCAATTATTTCTCCTCCAAAGCAGGTTTCCCTGCGTTTTTATTCAGCCTGTTCCTCGGTTACTTCACTTTCCGCTTCCTGCGGCTCCTCCTGTGTTTCCTCTACAGGAGGCTGAACGGGCTGCTCCTCAAACTGTGTCTGAATGGCAGCGGCGGCGCGCTTAGCGTCCATAGGAGCCACATCGGGAAGGTCATTAAGGGCAAGCACTAAGGCCTTGCAACGGGCAAGCATATCGCTTTTAAAGGCGGAGGCTTCAATATGCAGGCGGTCAAAAAGTGCCTGCTGTTTATTTACGCTCTCTATAGCGGCGGCCTCCATTGCCTGATGCTTCTTATCGCTTTCATCGGCAAGAAGGGAAAAATCCTTTTCATGCTGTGCCTTCTTATCAAGATATTCCTTATCTATGGCGTCCATCATCTGCTGCTTGTTTGCCTTATAGTTTTCAAGCTCAGCCTGAGAGGCGGTCAGTATTTCATCGGCCTTCTGCTTAGCCTCGGCAACTATCTGGTCTGCCAGCTTCTGTGCGCTGAGCAGTACAGTCTGGATACTGTCCTTAGAGGAATTAGTATCTGCAAGCTGCTTTGTAAGCTCGGCATTCTTTTCCTGCATAATACGAAGCTGACGTCCAAACTGTTCATAATCGGATTCAATCTTATCCAGCAGGATATCAACCTCCTCCTTCTTGTAGCCCTTCATGGAGTTGGAAAACGTAATATTTCTGATTTCTTCTGCACTCAGCATAACTGTACCACTTCTCCTAATTAAATATATTTTTCATACTCAAGTATTACTCTCCCTTTTTTGGAAAGCTTACTTGTATCGCCTATAATAAATTTGCCCACACCGCGCAGGGTAATTTTATCGCCCTGTACCACAGCCTTGGTTACCTTCTGACAGGCAACGCCGTTTACAAGCACCCTTGCCTGCTCAATAAGCTCGACTGCACCTGTACGGGATGACCCCGAAAGCGCGGCTACAATGCAGTCCAGCCTGAGGGAGGGCACCGTATCGGAAAACTGAGCCAGACGGCCAAGTCCCGGTAACGGCAGACTATAGCCCTTGCTAAGCTCCACCCCGACGCCGCCAACCTTTTCAAGATTGGCATCTACAAAGGGGTATATATCGTTTGTTAAGAACACAACGGCCCTTGTATCCTCAACAAGAATATCGCCAACGCTTTGTCTGGCTATTCCAAGGGACATAAGTGTACCCAGAAAATCCCTGTGGGAAAGCCTATCCTCACTGCGAAAGGTAAGTGTTATGGGGGTTATGGGGAAAATATCAAAATCCTCCTGACACCAATCGGGCAGGGCGGCAAATATTTTCCGCTCAGCCTCAGCATAGCCGCCTGAAAGGGAGAAACGCTCCCCCTGTGCCGCGGTTACTGCCAATGCACACTCCTCCGGAGTTAAGAAGCCTACAAAGTGGGGTGCCCCCGTTCTCATGGCGATGCGCAGGGCATCCCTGATACGGGGAGCAATTAAATTCTCATCCATTAATAGTAACTTCGTGTATCGTCGTACTCGTCAAACATAAGCTCCCCTGAAACGTCAACGTCTCTGGGAACAATTATAAAGGTGCTGTTGGCAACCTTCTTTATGTTGCCCTTGTTTGCATAGGCAACACCGCTTAAAAAGTCAATTATACGGCGTGACACGTCGCGGTTGGCGGCTTCAAGATTAAGCACAACCGTTTTCTTAACGTTCAGGTGATCGGCAATATCGGTAACGTCCTCAAAGCGGTCAGGCTTTACAAGAACAACCTGCATTTGCTGATTCTGATTGAAGCTTACGGTCTTAGAATTGCGGCCGCCCTGGAACATTCTGGGAGCGGGCTCACTTTTCTTCTGTTCAGGCTCACGGTAGTAGGAGCTGCTCTGCTTTTTCTGTACAGGCTCCTCTTCCTCCTCAACTATATCCTCGTCAAACTCTTCATCATCTACGTTAACTAAATTTTTAATTTTATCAAATAATCCCATTGTTTACACTCCTCTTTTTCCAAATAATGCGGTTCCTATTCGTACCAGATTGGAGCCACATTCTATGGCAGTCTCAAAATCGCCGGACATTCCCATAGACAGTATCTCCATACTAACATTATCCAATGTTTTGGCCTTAATGTCAATAAACAGTTTTCGTAAATTTGTAAAATAAGTATGAATTTGCGCCTGTTCATCACATATTGGGGGTATGGACATAAGTCCACGCACCCTGATGCCCTGTATCTGACCCATTTTTTCTATTTCCTCGGCCAGCCCTTCGGGAGAAAATCCCGATTTTGATTCCTCATTTCCTATATTCACCTCGGCCAGAACGTCGGTTATAATACCCTTTTTTACCGAGCATTTTCCGATTTCCGCCGCCAGCTTTAAGGAATGGACCGATTCTATCATTTCCACCTTGCCAACTATATCCTTAACCTTGTTGGTTTGCAGATGTCCGATAAAATGGCGATGAACCTTTTTGGTTATATCATCGTTTTTGCTTAAAAATTCCTGCACACGGTTTTCGCCCATATGGGTTACTCCCAGCTCCACCGCGGCGTTAATAATTTGAGCAGGCACCGTTTTTGTAGCGGCAAGAAGGGTTACCTCCCCTGCTTTTCTGCCGCTTTTAATTACGGCGTTATCAAACCGCTCTTTTATATATTTATAATTTTCTCTAAGATCCTCAGCCCACAACTTTTCCGTCATAAAGATTTTTTCCTTTCACAACGACCTCGTCATAAAGCTTTAATACGCCCGAAGTCTTATTCTCCAACTCACAGATTATTTGTTCCCCATCGTTATAAAGTACGTTTACGGGAACAAACCTCAGCTCCATACCGCTGAGCACGTAAACCCCTGTCTGTCCATCTACAACGCGGAGTGCCTTTTCACTGATTTTAAGTCCCTTATAGCTTCCACTCACAAGGGTCATTGCACCGTTTCGCATAGAGGCAAGGGCACTACTCATTTCCTGGCAGGACATAACTATTACGGCACGGTCACTTGAAGGAGAAATATTTATCTGCTCCACCGTTACGTTTAGGGACGGGTTGGTCTTTACGTTTGTGTAAACGGTTACACGGTCACCCTCCTTATAGGATAGGGACTGGGTAACACTTACAGCGGCGGCTATATACCATTTATAGTCCGACACCAGCTTTCCTATGGAGGTATTGGCAACCTGAGCAGCCTTCAGGGAATCAAACTGTTCGGGGGTGAGGGTTTCTATGCTGTCCACGGTAAGCAGGGTCTCATATCCATCCACGGTATCAATAAAATAGCCTGAGTTTGCGGCCTTAATATAATCCTTAGGTGCCGATAAGGTAGCCTTTAAGGAATCACGCTGAGCCTTTAGGGCTGTTAGCTGAGCCGAAAAATCGGTAGTGGCATCGGTAACCATCTGTCGGCGGTTCATTATCATCATAAGGGCATCGGCATTTTCTGCCGCACCTTCAAAATTACCGTAGGCACAAGAAAGCCTTAGCGTATCAAGGGCAGAGGTGAGTCTTTGATTTAAAAGGTCAAGGTCGGTGGCCGATACGGCGTTATAGCTCTGAAGCTCCTCTATATCGGCTATTTTTGAATCAAGCTCGTTAATTTTGGCGGCGGTAACCGAATCGCCCTCACCTGAATAGACGCTGGCTATTATGCCGTCCTTTTCAACGCGCCTTCCACCCTCAACGTTAAAGTGGAGGACACCTTCCTTACCGTAATTTACTACCTGCTCATCACGAATTATAACGGCATTTACGTTAATTCCCTGCAGCTCCTCCCCGTAGGTGGCAGACTGTGTGGTTATGGGTTTGTACACCGAGGCGTATATCTGATGGCCAAAGAACACCGCCAACAGAATTACTGCAAGTATTTTAAGGGTTTTGTGTGAACCTCCCATCAAATTTCGCCTCCTTTATTATTTCAAGCGCGGCCCCCGTAACATCGGAAACCTTATCGCACTCAATCCATTTTATTCTTTCGTCTCGTTTAAACCAGGTAAGCTGACGCTTTGCGTAGCGGCAGGTTTCACGCTTTAAAAGCTCCACCGCCTCGTTAAGACTCAGCTCACCGTTAAAGTACTTATGAAGCTCCTTATGCCCTATTGCCTGAGCACCGCCACCCTGCTTTATATTCAGGGTGGAGCGCGCCTCCTCAAGAAGGCCACTCTCCAGCATTATATCCACGCGGCGTCTTATTCTGTCATAAAGCAATTCCCTGTCCGAAAAGGTAAGCCCTATCATACAGGCATTATAGGGGGATGGAATGCTACGGGACATAGCCTCCCTTTCCTCAAGGGTTTGGCCTGTAAGGTAGTAAAGCTCAAGAGCCCTCACAACGCGGCGGCGGTTGTTTTTATGAAACCGCTTTGCTCCCTCCGGGTCTACCGCGCTGAGCTTTTGGAGCATATGCTCCTCACCAAGCTGGGCCTGCTCATTATTAAGCTTTTGGCGCAGCTCATAATCCACAGGCTCGGGTACAAATTGTATATTATCCACAAGTGAGTTTACATAAAGTCCCGTTCCACCAACCAATACAGGCAGTTTTCCAAGGTTATATACCTCACTTATTTTGTTGTGGGCAAGGTTTACATAATCTGCAACCGAGAAGTTTTCCTCACTGTTTAGAAACTCCATAAGATGGTGGGGTACGCCTGCACGCTCTTTTTTATCGGGTACGGCGGCGGCTATTGGCATTCCCTTATATATCTGCATGGAATCGGCGCTTAACACCTCGCCGTCAAGGGCTTTACAAAGCTGAACGCCCAGACCTGTTTTCCCCGATGCGGTGGGACCAACCACACAAAGTAACGGTATTTTACTATCCATCATCACTGTATTCTTCCGAACTGTTTTTCTATTTCCCTTTCGGTAAGCTTTATTGCAACAGGCCTTCCGTGGGGACAATACATAATATCGTTATCATTAAGGACACGCTGTGCAAGACGCTCCAGCTCATACCTGTCGTTTGTATTGCCGGCCTTTATAGCCGCCTTACAGGCAACGGTATGATAGATACGGTCAAGCACGGGTAATGTTGCCGTACCGTTTACGACAACGGTTTGAGCCAGCTCGTTTACAAGTTCACCCACGTCACATTTAGTGAGCATTGCAGGCACCGCGGAAACGATAACACTCATATTACCGAAATCCTCAATTTCAAAGCCTGCGGCGGAAATAATATCAAGATTATCCATTATGGCGGCATAATCGGCGCCACTCAACGTAACGGCTCTGGGGTCAAGCAGGGGTTGCACCTGTATTTCCTGAGCCTTTTTAAGCTGTTCAAAATTTATCCGCTCATGGGCGGCGTGCTTATCTATAAAGTAAAGCTCCCCCTCCATTTCGGCAAGGATATAGGTTTTAAATACCTCGCCTATATAATGTACGGGCTTTACCTGTGTTTCTTCTTTAACCTCAGTAACACTTGGTGCCTGAGTAACGGCAGGCTGCTTTGGCTCCTCCTTTTCCTCTTTTACGGGAGCAGGTACGGCAGGTGCTACCTGCTTTTCGGTATACACGGCAGGAGCAACGACCTTGGGCTTTTCCACCATTATGGGAGGCGTTACCGTCTCCTTAACGGTCTGCATAAAATCATCAAGAACAAGCTGTGTGCCCTTTGATATATTCTGTCTTTCGGGCACGGCAGGCTTGTATTCCCTGTGTCTTGGCTGGGCGGAGCTTTTATACTCCTGCGCGGACATATGCACAAAGGCATCTTTTTTAGGCTTTATCTGCATATCCGGTCGCTTATCCCCTGCGGCAAGGGCATTTTTCACTGCATAATATACTGCGGCAAAAACCCTGCGTTCATCGGTAAAGCGCACCTCGGTTTTGGCGGGATGAACGTTTACGTCCACACTGTCAAAGGGTACCGTAACATTAAGCACCGCCGTGGGAAATTTGCCCACCATAATGGTGTTTTTGTAGGCCTGCTCAAGGGCGGCGGTTATGGTGCCGCTTTTAACGTAACGGCCGTTAAGGAAAAAGTATTGGCCGTTTCGGCTGCTCTTACAGCTTACGGGACGGCAGGTAAGACCCTGCACTAAAATTCTGTCTGTTTCAAGGTCCACAGGTACAAGGGAGGCTGAGAATTCTCTGCCAAGCACGCTGTACACCGCACCTTCAAGCTTTCCGTCACCCGGGGTGGTTATGGTCTGCTTTCCGTCACGAATAAGCTTAAAGGCAACCTCGGGATGGGAAAGTGCCATACGCTCCATAACAGCGGCTACGGTGTTGCCCTCGGTAACGTCCTTTTTAAGAAATTTCATTCTGGCGGGGGTATTATAAAAAATATCACGCACTATAATGGTGGTACCTGTAGGACAGCCTGCCTCCTCAAGGCAGATCTCCTCCCCACCCTCTATACAGTAGCGTATGCCCGACACAGCACCCTTTACCGCAGTAAGCAGCTCCACACGGGATACCGCGCTTATGGCGGCAAGCGCCTCACCACGGAAGCCTAAGGTAGAAATACTGTCAAGGTCGGCCCCTGTTTTTATTTTACTTGTGGCGTGACGTTTAAAGGCTGTAGGAACGTCCTGAGCCTCAATTCCACTGCCGTTATCGGTAACACGAAGGTAGGTTATGCCGCCCTGCTTTATTTCCACGGTAACCGAAGTGGCACCTGCATCCACAGAGTTTTCCACAAGCTCCTTTATTACGGAGGCAGGTCTTTCAACCACCTCACCCGCGGCAATAAGCTCAGCAACGTTTTTGGGGAGCTGAATTATTTTGGGCATAATCTTTACCTACCTTTCTTTTCGTATTTTAGTTTATCTGATTCGCCTTGGTTACAAGGTCAAAGAGCTTTCCCATAGCCTCAATGGGGGTAAGGGTATTAACGTCAATACTTTTAAGTGCCTCCACAAGCTCGTTGCCTGAGGGCGACATATCAAAGGCCATTTGTGTAGGCTGTGCACCAACCTCACCGCGAACAACGGTAACGCCCGATTCCTCGGTTTCCTTTAAAATATCCTTAGCACGGTTTATAATACTGTCGGGCACACCTGCAAGGCGGGCAACGGCAATACCATAGCTTTGGTCGGCACCACCCTTTACTATGCGGCGCAGGAAGATTATATCATCTCCCTTACGCTTAACGGCTATGTTGAAGTTTTTAATGCCCTTCATTTCGTTTTCCATTTGGGTAAGCTCGTGATAATGGGTGGCAAACAGGGTTTTTGCACCAAGTCTGCGTTTATCTGCGGCAAACTCCAAAACGGCACGAGCAATGGACATACCGTCATAGGTGGAGGTGCCACGGCCGATTTCATCAAGAATAAGCAGGCTACGTCGTGTGGCATTTTTAACAATGCTTGCAACCTCACTCATCTCCACCATAAAGGTGGATTGACCCATTGAAAGGTCATCCGATGCGCCTACCCTTGTAAATATGGCATCACAAATACCAATGTTGGCATTTGCCGCAGGCACGAAGGAGCCTATCTGAGCCATAAGGGTTATAAGGGCAACCTGACGCATATAGGTGGACTTGCCCGCCATATTGGGACCTGTGATTATGGCACAACGGTTATCGTTTAAATCAAGCAGGGTATCGTTGGTGACGAAGGGCGTACTGCTTAACTGCTCCACCACAGGATGTCTGCCTTCCTGTATACTGATGATACCCTCCCCGTTAAGACGGGGGCGGCAGTAGTTATTCTTTACCGCAACGCTTGCAAGAGATATAAGACAATCAAGCCTTGCAATGGCGGCGGCGGTAACCTGAAAACGGTCAAGCTCATTAGCGGTAGCCTTACGGATGCGCTCATACTCCTCAAACTCAAGCTGGGCATCCCTTTCCTTGGCGCCTAAAATTCTTGCCTCAAGGTCCTTAAGCTCATCGGTGATAAAGCGTTCACCGTTTGTAAGGGTTTGTTTTCTTATATAATCCTCAGGTATACGGTCAAGGAAGGAATTTGAAACCTCAATATAATAACCGAATACCCTGTTATAGCGCACCTTAAGGGTTTTAATGCCCGTGCGCTCCTTTTCCCTTGCCTCTATAGCCGCTATGGTACCCGTGCCGCCGTTCATATCGGCACGAACCTCATCAATAACAGCGTTGTAGCCCTCACGGATTATCTTACCCTCACGCACGGTGTTGGGTGCATCGGGGTCAATAGCCTCGGTTATAAGGGTGCTTATATCCTCAAGGGGGTCAATATCGTTACAAATGGCCTTCAGCATACCCGACCTTACACCGTTAAGGCCCTGCTTTACGTAGGCAAAGCGGTCAATGGTGGAGGCAAGCTCGGTAAGGTCCCTTGGAAGGGCGGTACCGTATACCACCTTAGCCATAAGACGCTCAACGTCCCTTGCGCCGCTTAAATACTCGGTAAGCTCACCCCGTAAAACGGTATCGGAATAAAGCTCCTCCACAGCGTTAAGGCGGTTGTTTATTTCGGTAATGCTTATAAGCGGCTTTTCAAGCCAACCCCTGAGCAGACGCTTACCCATAGCGGTTTTGGTTTTATCCATAACCCAAAGGAGGGAGCCTTTTTTGGCTTTTTGGCGCATTGTTTCGGTAAGCTCAAGGTTGCGCATTGCCGTCATATCCAGACGGAGGTATTCCTCAAGGGTATAATAGCGAATGGTAGATTTTACAATATTTCCCGTAATTCCCATTTCCGAAAGGTAACTTACCGCACCGCCAAAGGCGCATACAGCCGCACCCTCAGGGTCGGCAGGGAGGAAGGAAAGATCGGTAGTCTTAAAGTAGCTGCGAAGCTTTTCTGCAGCGTTAAGGGGAGCAAAAATGCCTGCAGAACGGAGTGTGGAGGTACCCTCAAACCGCTCCTTAATATAGCCTGTAAAGGTGAGCATTTTTGCGGTATCCTCTGTAAGAATAACCTCACTTGGGGCAAAGCGTGATATTTCATCAATAAGGCGAAGCTCGGCCTCGGCCCCTGAAATTTCGGTAAGGCGAACCTCACCTGTGGAGGCATCCACAAAGCAGAGGCCCACACCGCCGGGGGTAACGCACACCGTGGCAAGGAAATTGTTTTTTCCTTCATCCAGCATAGTGTTTTCAATTACCGTACCGGGGGTAATAACACGAACAACATCGCGCTTTACTATGCCCTTAGCCTTAGAGGGGTCCTCGGTCTGTTCACAAATGGCAACCTTATAGCCACGCTCCACAAGGCGTGCAATGTAGCTTTCACAGCTGTGATAGGGAACGCCGCACATAGGCGCCCTGTCCTCCTGACCGCAGTCTCTGCCGGTAAGCACAAGGTCAAGCTCCTCGCTTGCTACCTTGGCATCGTCAAAGAACATCTCGTAAAAGTCTCCAAGGCGGAAGAACAGAATTGTATCCTCGTGGCGACCTTTAATCTCAAGATACTGCTTCATCATAGGTGACAGCTCATTATTATTTTTCGCCATAACGGCACCCCCTTTTTGCTTTAATAGTTTTTACTTAGTGGCAACCACCGCAGGTGGAGCAGCTGCCTGTACAGTTTGTGTGAACCTCAACGGTTTCGGGGTCTGCGCCCTCAACACACTGCATAATAATGCTGTTAATGTCGTTAAGCATAGCATCCAGCACGGTCTTGGCCTCGTTATACTTCTGCATAGCCTCACTACCCATTATCTCACCGTAAAGTGCACGGAGCTGTTCATTAAGCTCCTGAACCTTGGCCTCGTCCTTATCTTCTGCAGAAAGTGCGGTATCAAGGTTCATTCTTATTACGTTGAACTGGCCGATTTTGTTCTGAAGGTCCTCGTCCTTATCGTTAGCCAGCTTAGCGGCGGCATAGTGAATGAAACGGGGGTCCTCCTGAATGGCGGCGCCTAATTTTCTTGCAGCTTCAATAATATCCATTTTTTATTTCTCCTTTAAAGTAATTTTTATTTTATAACAGTGCCTTCAAGCACGTTGCTAATGGAATCCACCCTGACGTTAAGAAATTTTCCAACGTCCTGTATTTGGCCTTTAAATTCTATAACGGCGGTGCCGTTTGTGTGACCGCTTAGATAACCTTCGTTTCGGCCTGTATCATCACAAAGCACACGGAAGGTTTTACCCACAAGGCGGGTGTTGACCCGTTTTTGTATTTCCTCCTGAGTTTTTAAAAGCTCAGAAAACCATTTGCCCTTTTCCTCACGGGAAACGGGGTCGGGTAAATCTGCGGCAACGGTACCCGAACGTGGGGAGTAAATAAAGGTGAAAAGTGAGGAAAACTCAACCTCCTTTATAAGGGACAAGGTTTCACAGAAATCCTCATAGGTCTCCCCCGGAAAGCCCACTATAATATCACTTGTAAAGGCAACGTCAGGCATAAGCTCCCTTGCACGCTTTATAAGGGATAAATATTTTTCCCTTGTATAGCGGCGGTTCATTTTTTCAAGTATCCTGTTGCTGCCGCTCTGAAAGGGCAGGTGTATATGACGACAGACCTTTTCACACTCACTCATAGCAAGGAGCAGCTCCTCTGTGCAGTCCTTAGGGTGAGAGGTCATAAACCGTATGCGGAAATCGCCCTCGATATCATTTATCATACGAAGAAGCTTGGCGAAGTTTACGCCATGCGTCTCCCCTTTACCGTAGGAGTTAACGTTTTGGCCCAGCAGAGTTATATCCTTATACCCTGCCTTGACCATTTCCCTTGCCTCTTTAAGAACTGCCTCGGGGTCACGGGAGCGCTCCCTGCCCCGAACGTAGGGAACAATACAGTAGGTGCAGAAATTATTGCAACCGTACATAATGGGGAGCCAGCCCTTAATGCCCCTGTCACGCTCCACAGGCAGGCCCTCCACAATATCGGGAAAATCCATTGAGGTTTCAAAAACCCTTGCGCCGCCGTTAAGCCTTTTATAGAGGAATTCGGGCAGGCGGTGAATAACGTGGGTGCCGAAAACTATATCAACGTAAGGGTAGCTGGCCTTCAGGCGGTCACGCACCCTATCCTGCTGAGCCATACAG
The DNA here is from genome assembly GCA_045531585.1 of Acutalibacteraceae bacterium. Classification (GTDB taxonomy): domain Bacteria; phylum Bacillota; class Clostridia; order Oscillospirales; family Acutalibacteraceae; genus SIG587. The sequence continues at coordinate 43,641 of JAZSEH010000016.1, read as the reverse complement.
CCGCAAACCGCAACTATAACGTTTTCCCTTCTGCGCTTTAAATTCTTGGTTGCGCCAACGTTGCCCCATACCCTGTCCTCCGCGTGCTCACGTACGGCACAGGTATTAAACAGAACAAAATCCGCAGCCTCAATATTATCGGTGATAAGGTAGCCCATTTTAATGAGCATACCCCGTATTCTTTCACAGTCGCTTACGTTTTGCTGACAACCGTAGGTAACTATATGGGCTTTGGGGCCTTCAGGATATATCCCTGTACAAAGGGACCGCACCCTTTCCATATAGCCAAATTGCTCAGCTAGAATACCACTTTTATTTTCTGGCACTTAAAATTTCTCCTCGGAAATATATATAATATATAATAATATATTATTATAACAAAGAAACACCGTTTTTGCAATAGCAATAACGGTGTTTTGTTTAGTATTTTTCAAGAAAACTGTGCAGTGGCTCTCCGTCTCTCTCACGCCAGCCAACAATGGCACCTGTGTTAACATTGTGCAGGCTCATAAACAGGTTATCGTCGGCCTTTGGATTGGTTTCACGAAGCTTTTTTATAAGCTCCTTTATCTCTCGGCGTTTTGAAAGATTTTCAAACTCCTCTGCGGCCTCGGTAAAGCGGCAGGCACAGTTTAGAAACCTAAGTTCATTGAAATTTGCCCATTTGATAATATCTCTCTCCTTCACCTTATAAAGGGGGCGGATAAGCTCAAGGCCTTCAAAATTTTCACTTTTAAGCTTTGGGAGCATTGTTTTGGTTTCTCCCGACCAAAGCATACTAAGGAGTACCGTTTCAATAACGTCATCAAGGTGGTGGCCAAGGGCAATTTTATTACAGCCCAGCTCCTTTGCCTTGTTATAAAGCCAGCCGCGGCGCATACGGGCGCAAAGGTAACAGGGTGAGCCACCTGCGTTATTAGCTACGTCGAAAATATCACTTTCGTAAATTTCAAGGGGTATTCCCATTTTCCCGGCATTTTCCTCTATAAGGGCGCGGTTATCGGCACGGTAGCCCGGGTCCATTGTAATAAAGCGCAGGGTGAAGGGTACCTCACTATGGGCGCAAAGCTGCTGCATACAAAGGGCTAAAAGCATTGAATCCTTACCGCCTGAAATACAAACGGCAATGCTATCCCCTGCCTTTATCAGCTCATACTCCTTTACTGCGCCTACAAAGGGATTCCATAGACTTTTGCGGTATTTTTTTATTATTGAACGCTGAATTTCTATATGCTTTGGTAATATTTTTTCTGCCATATTTTTCTCCAGAATAAAAAAAGTTCACTGCCCTAATTATACAGGCAGTGAACCTTTATTTCAAGTAGTTTATGCAGTCTTTTTGTTCATAAGCTTAATAACAAAGAGCACACCAACAGTGAGAACCATACCCATAGCAAGGCTTATCCAGGCATTGCCGATAAAGGGGGCTGCAAGGAAGCAGACAAAGGATATGGCAGCAACGGTAATTGCATAGGGCAGCTGGGTGGATACGTGGTTGATGTGGTTGCACTGTGCACCTGCGCTGGACATAATTGTGGTATCGGAAATAGGTGAGCAGTGGTCACCGCAAACCGCACCTGCAAGACAGGCAGACATACCAATGGTACCAACAAGGCTACCTGCAGGGAATATGCTCAGTACAATGGGAATAAGGATACCGAAGGTGCCCCAGGAGGTACCTGTTGCAAAGGCAATAAAGCAGGCAACAAGGAATATAATTGCAGGCAAGAAATTATTAAAAGTACTTGCATTGGCAAGAGCATTATTTACGAAGGTATCGGAATCAAGGAGACCTGTCATATTCTTAAGGGCGGTTGCCATTGTAAGAATTAAAATAGCAGGAACCATTGCGATAAAGCCCTTGGGGATACACTCCATTGCTTCCTTAACGGTAACAAGGCGACGGGCAATAAAGTATATCATAATTATGATAAGTGCTACAAGACCGCCCCAGGGCAGACCAACGGTGGCATCGGTATTGGCAAAGGCATCAACAAAGTTTAAGGATGGGTCATAGTTAGCGGAAGCAAATACCCACTCCTCGCCCATGCAGCGGCCAACGTAGAACAAAGATACTACGCAAACGCCAATAAGTACAACAATGGGGATAATAAGGTCAATTACCTTGCCCTTAGTGGAGCAATCAAGCTCATCGCTGTTTTCGGCAACGTGCTCACCTGTGGTGAACAGGTCGCCTTTTTCGGCATTCATCTCGTGAAGCTTCATGGGGCCATAATCAGCCTTCATAAGGGTAATAGCAATTATAAATACAAAGGTAAGCAGAGAATAGAAGTTATAGGGAATGGCCTTGATGAACATTGCAAGACCCTCTCCATCGGGGGCATAGGAAGAAACTGCAGCAGCCCAGGAGGATATAGGAGCTATCATACAAACAGGGGCTGCGGTAGCATCAATAAGATAGGCCAGCTTTGAGCGAGAGATCTTAGCCTTATCCGCAACGGGGCGCATAACGGCACCAACGGTAAGGCAGTTGAAATAGTCATCAATAAAGATAAGTACGCCGAAAACAAAGGTTGCAAGAGCGGCACCTACCTTACCCTTTACATGCTTGGCAGCCCAGTTACCAAAGGCACGGGAGCCGCCTGCCTTATTAAGCAGGGCAACTATGATTCCAAGTACAACCAGGAAGGCGAAAATACCTGCTGTACCGGAAACGGAATCAATAAGGCCGGTGGTAACTACCGAGTCCACAGCGTGGAGGGGATTAAAGTTAGTAGCAAGTAAGCCGCCCACCAAAATACCGATAAAGAGGGATGAATAAACCTCTTTGGTTAAAAGGGCAAGACCGATTGCAACTACAGGGGGGAACAGTGACCAAAGTGTTCCCACAGGGCTTGTGATGGAGCCTGTAAGGGCGCAAACTACGCCGAAGCCCACAACAAAAGCCACAATTAAAAGCTTGGGGATAATTTTTTTAGCTTGCATTGTTTTTTCTCTCCTTAAAGATTTTACTTAAAACAAAAACCGTGATTGCAAACACAAAGCAACCACGGAATTTTTAAGATTTTTTCCGATAGCGCTCCACATTTTGTGACAGTGTGCAGTATATTTTACTGCACCCCAGCACCACCGAAAGCTCAGCAATTTCAAAATGGCACTTCGGCACCTGACCCTTTTTCCTGCGGCCAATGCTGATTCAAACCGCAGAATACTATTTTCAGGCGCACCTCTATCAAGGTTTTATTTGTCTTTACATTAACACATTAAAGTGATAATGTCAAGAAAATGTTAAAAAAAGTCAAAAAATAGTGCATCGAAGTGTTTGTAAAAGGGCTGGCTAAATAAGATGCAGAAAGGCTTTTCTTCGGTACGGTAGGTGTGGCAAGCAACAAAGGCTTATAGTCTGCCTTCTATGGCAAATTTTCGGTATCTTTTTGCTTGTCGTCTTTGAAAGGTTGCACCTTTCTTCATCCTTCGCACTAAAATCTCCTCGAAAATTTGCCCATATAAGGTCGTAGAATTTTCTCGGGGCAGATTTTATGTCGGGCAAGGCATAAAGCGCAGTTAAACCTGGCTGGGTTTAACGAGCATTTTAACGAGGCAACGACTAAAAATCTGCCCGCGAAAATCAGGCTTGAAACCTTTGTTGCTTGCCTTTATACTCCGAGTACCGAAAAAAGCCTTAAAAAGGAAAAGATATATTTTCGAAATTCGAAGAATTTCACCTTGTAAAAAAGAAAAAATGTCTTGCAGAAAATACACTCTTCTACAAGACACCTTTATCTTTATTTTTCTTTTCCTTTTGTTCTGCGCTTATTTGGACAGCCTAATTAGTTTATCTTGCCGTAGAGAGGTGCGCTTGCCGCATCCTTCTTAGGCTCCCTTACAGGGGCGGCTTCCTTTTTGGGAGTGCTACCGCCAACAGGGCTTATAACAACACGACGGGAGGAGCCCTCACCAACTGAGCCGGAGGTAACACCCTCAATCTCCTGTACGGCGGTATGGATTATACGGCGCTCGTAAGGATTCATAGGCTCTAATGAACGGCTGCGGGAGGTGGAGAGCACCTGAGCAGAAACGCGCTTTGCAAGTGCAGTAAGGGTTTGCTCACGCTTCTCGCGGTAGTTGCCAACGTCAATGGACACTTTATAGTATCCGCCGCCGTTATTTGCGGCAAGAGAGGTTAAATACTGGAGGGATTCCAGAGTTTCGCCCCTGCGGCCGATAACAACACCCAGACCGTTACCTGCAAGAATTAACATAGCGCCGTTTTCCTTAAGGGCTACCTTTATCTCAACGTCGGTACAGCCGAGTTTTTCTATAATGGCGGAAAGATATGCGGCGGCTCTGCCTGCAGGAGAATCCTTTTCAATCTCGCTAACAGGAACAGCGTCGGCATAGTTTGCGGAAGGCACTGCCTTTTTCTCAGGCTTTTCGGTCTTCTTTTCCTTTGCGGGCTTTTCAGCTTTTTTGGCCTTCGCAGGCTTTTCGCTCTTCTTTTTTCCGGGTTTGGGGTCAGGTAATTCTATATAAGCTCTTACCTTTGCGGCTTTGCCGCCAAAGATACCTAAAACCTTAGCTTTAGGCATATCAACTATTTCAAACTGCACGTCATCATCAGGACGGGCATTAAGGGCGGCAAGGGCGCTTTCCTTAGCCTCTTCAATACCGGCACCTTGGCCGAATGCTTCCTTAATCAAGATGTTTTTCCTCGCTTTCGGGAACCGTAAAACGGTTTATTATTCTTGTACCTCTTCCCTTGCGGCTTTGTTCTTTTTAGCGGCAAGCTCAGATTGATGTGTTTTAATTATTGCCTTTGCATTTTCCTTGGCAATAAGCTGCTGGGGGCCGTAAACGGTCTGAATAATAGGCTGGATAAGACCGCCTATAAGACCTGAGCAGGCCCAATAGAAGCCAACGCCGCCGGGCACGGTAAAGCCGATAATCAGAGAGATAAGAGGCATAGTCAGCATCATGCCTGCCATACTTGGGGCATCGGGATTGATTTTTTTCTGCATACGCATAGAGATAATGCTTGACAGCATTGCGGTGGCAAAGGCAAGAATGGGGATAAGCCAGATAAGCTTAAAGTCCCCGAAAATATTCATTGAGAATTTAGGGGTTTCGGTAAGATCAATACCAAAAAGACCGAAATTTATATCGCCCAGCTTTTCAGAAATTTCAGGGCTGGAGATTTTACCGCTCTGCACAGCCTCGATAAGAGAAAGCTGAGAAACAGTGGCGGCCTTTGCCCCTTCGGTCACCTTAACAAAGGCATCAGCAGCGGCGGCAACGGCATCCTTAGAAACGCCCATAAGGTAGGTAAGGGGCTGAGTGATGAGGTAGTAAATGCTCATCATAATAGGCAGACGGATAAGCATAGGTAAGCATCCGCCCGACATGGAAACGCCCTCCTCCTGGTAGAGCTTTTGCATTTCGGTGGAGTATTTTGTACGGTCATCCCCGTACTTCTTTTTAAGTTCATCAAGCTTGGGCTTAAGGCGAAGCTGCTGAACAGAGGATTTCTGACTTTTAATGCTTAATGGTATCATTACGATATTTATAAGCAGGGTGAAAACAAAAACCGCAGCGGCAAAGTTACCGCCAAAGAGTGCAGAAATATTTCTGAGAACCCAACCAAGGGGTATATTGATAATGTTAAATATTGCTTGCATTTATTTCACACCGTCCGTTCTTTTTCTTTTTTCGGGCACAGGGTCATAACCGCCCTTGCACAGGGGGTTACAGCGCAGTATCCTGTAAATGCTGAGTAGCCCGCCCTTAAATGCACCATGGACCTGAATGGCCTCAATAGCGTAGGCGGAGCAGGTAGGGGTAAAACGGCAACAAGATATTTTTTGCGGTGAAATGTTCTTTTGATAAAAACGAATAAGACCGATCAGTAATTTACTCATATATTCCGTTTTGCATTAAGATGTTTTGCAGGGCATTATATACCTGCGTACTTTTTTGTGAAAGAATACGGTGCCTTGCCACCAGAACAACATCACAGTTTCTCGAAATATGTGGCAGACACTGCATAAATGCCGCGGTAAGTACCCGCTTGGCACGGTTGCGCTGTACTGCACAACCAAGCTTTTTACCGGCGCTTATTCCAAGCCTTACTCCGGTACCGCCTGTTTTTACGACGTAGACAACAAAGCTTGGCGTTACCGTAGCTTTACCTCTTGTAAAGGCACGGCGAAACTCCCAATTTTGTTTTAGTTTTATTACGGCGGACATAATTTCTCCTTTTTGGCTTTTCAAAAAAGAAAAGCCACAAAAAATGTGGCCTTAGTAGGTGAGATGCTTTCTACCCTTGGCTCTGCGACGTGCAAGCACCTTGCGGCCGTTTCTGTCAGACATTCTCTTTAAAAAGCCGTGCTCCTTTTTACGGTGCAGCTTCTTAGGCTGGTAAGTTCTTTTCATTTTGCTATCCTCCCTTTTTAGAGTGTTTATAGATGTTAAAAGACAAAGCGCCTTTATACATAGCCTATCATTATGAGATTATACATCAAGTAAGGGGCAAATGTCAACTAAAATTTTTATAACAACTTTAAATTCTTGACAATAAGGAGTAATTCTTATATAATTTAATAAACTAATACTAAGGAGGATTTTTTATGCATAATAAATTTCAGGTCCATGACCTTGACTTTAATGAATTTATAAAAGCACTTGACACCTGCGCGGGCGACGTGTTTTTGGAAACAAAGGATGGAGACGTTTTAAATCTTAAATCCAAGCTTTGCCAGATAATGGGTATTGCCACCATATTAAACGGTGCAAGGGTATCCGAGGCTACCATCCGCTGTACCAATCCTGAGGATGAAAGCAAGCTTTTCCGCTTCAACCTCTACCACGATATGCCCGAAAAAAATTAGGAGGGTAAAGAAAAATGGCTGAACAGTTTCTTACCTACAAGGGTAAGCCCCTTGTAAGAAAGGGCAACACCGTTTATTACGGCGATATGTCCGAAAAATACGTTGTACGCTTTGAAATTCTTTCTAAAGCAAAGGAAGGCGAGCTGGAGCTTAGCGATAAGATAAAAATTGAGCTTATGCTCAGTGATACCTCCCTTGATGAGAAAAAGCGCATCACCAAAACCGGTGAGAAAAACGGCTTCTTTGAGGCAATGGATCTTGGAAGCATCTGGCTCGAACGTGCCTTAAAACAATAATGCAGACTCAGTGAGTACTAAAAAAATCCCGAAGGAAAATTCCTTCGGGATTTAAATTTTTATACTCCTAAATATGGGCCGGGGTCAACGTAGTTGCCGTTAACTCTGATTTCAAAATGGAGGTGCGGTCCTGTAGAGCGGCCGGTGTTGCCTACCTTTGCAATTACCTGACCTGCTTCCACTCGCTGTCCCGCGCAAACAAGCAATTTACTGCAGTGGGCATAAACTGTTTTAATACCGTTTCCGTGGTCTACAACCACCTTGTAGCCGTATCCACCGTTATAACCTGTTGATGCTTCAACTACAACACCGCCGAGTGATGCACAAATAGGAGTTCCCTCGTCAGCGGCAATATCAAAGCCCTTATGATCGCGGTTATCGCCAATTTTAGAGGTGATTTTATAATTAACTCCTCTTGCAAGAGGCCAACCAAACTTTGCACCGCCTAAATCAAGAGGCTTAGTGCCCACGATAATAACTTCGTTTGAAGGTTTGCTTACAACTGTAGAGGAAAGACGAATGCGGCTCTGCTCTACACCGTTAATAAAGGTAACGCTATCGGTATATTTTGTAACACCGGGAGCGCCGCTCTTAGCGGTTTTGCAATAGCCCGATGTTTTACTGGTATCCTTTATAACAGAGGTGGAATATGAAGTTCTGTAGGTGCCCGAAACCGTTGCAACGGTTTGCACCTTAAGGGTATCAATAACCTTTTTGGCATCCTCAATACTGCTAACCTTAGAAGCAGGATAAAAGGCCTTTTCGGTGGTTATTTCATCGACAAACTTAGATGTGGCACCACTGCCCTTGTTATCAAAGCGGTGAAGGGCGGCATCGATATACTCATCAAGTGATGTATCACCCGAAACGCAGGTAACATACTCGCCGTTAACCCTCAGTATTGTAGCGGTAACTATTTCATCGGTATGCTCAATAATGGTTTCGGCAATGCTGTTCACATCGCTTATCTGAGAGCTCATAGCCAGAGTTCTGGAAAATTCGGGCTCATCAATCAGGGCATCTACATCATCTGTAGCGCTTGACTGCTGAATCATATCTTTAGCGGCGGCAAAATCGTCCATATCCTTAACGCGGATTATTGTACCGTCACTAAAAGAAAGGTCATAAGCGAAGGTAAGACCACACATATTCATACTTGCAACAATAGCAAGCATTCCCACAAATAAAAAGACAGCGGGAACTATTATTTTTATATGCTTTTTTGCAAAACCATAACAGCTTTTAACTGTATCAAGTACGCGCTGCATAAAAGCAACATCCTCCTAAAAAGTAACATTTCTGTAATTAAACACTGTTATTATTATACCAAATAGTTACAAGATTGCAACCTTTTGATAATAAATTTTAATTTTTTTGGCATATCAACCAATAAAAACAGGCTAATTGTTTATATTTTAAACAACATAGCCTGTTTTTTATTAAAACATTGAAATTTGGTTGGTGTCGGGCAGGTCACCTAAAACGCCCATATCGGAAAGCATGGCTACAACGGTCTTTGAAACACCCGCTTCAACCTGAAATTCCTCCTTGGAGATGAAATTTCCTTCCTGTGCAGCGTTGTAAAGCTGCCAGGCGGCCTTTTCGCCAACCCCTGCAAGAGCTCCAAAGGGCAGACGCATTTTTCCGTTTTCGGGAACGTATTTTACGGCGTGGGATTTCTTAAGGTCAATGGGAAGCACCTCAATACCTCTTGACATCATCTCATTAAATATCTGAAGGGTGCCGTAAACGTCCAGCTCCTTCTTGGCGGCTTCCTTACCCTTGGCCTTGATGACGCTCATCATCTCCCTTACCCCCTGCTTACCCTTAAGCACGGTGGGAACGTCCACGTCCTCAGGGCGGGCGGTAAAGTAGGCACAGTAAAACTCAAGAGGCTTGTACACCTTGTACCAGCCTATTTTTATGGCAGAAATAACGTAGGCGGCGGCGTGAGCCTTGGGGAACATATACTTTATCTTGCCACAGCTTTCGGTATACCACTGGGGAACGCCTAAATCCAGCATATCCTGAACCATGCCGTTCCAATCCTCTTTAGATACCTTGCCCTTGGCAACAAGACCCTTACGCACCGTTTCGGTTATTTTGAAGGCTCTGCCCTCCTCCATACCCTGATGGATAAGGTACACCATTATGTTATCACGGGTACCTCTAAGCCCGGAAATGGTACAGGTTCCGTTTTCTATAAGGTCTTTAGCATTGCCAAGATACACGTCGGTACCGTGGGACAGGCCCGAAATCTGCAAAAGGTCGGAGAAGTTCTTAGGCTTACAGTCCACAAGCATTCCCCGAACAAACTCGGTACCAAACTCAGGCAGACAGAAGGTGCCCGTTTTGGAATCAATCTCCTCAGGAGTAACACCCAAAGCCTCGGTAGAGGTAAACAGGCTGTATACCTTTTCGTCACTCATAGTAACGTCGTTAACGTTTATTCCCGAATACTCCTCAAGATACTTATAGGTGGTAGGTACAACGTGACCCAGCTCGTCAAGCTTTAATATGGTATCGTGAATGGAGTGGAAATCAAAGTGGGTGGTAATTATATCGGAGTTAACGTCGTCCGCAGGGTGCTGAACGGGACAGAAATCATAAATGGTCATATCCCGAGGCACGATAATCATACCTGCAGGGTGCTGACCTGTGGTGCTTTTAACCTGAGCCCGCTCAACAAGGCCTGCAAGGCGGTTAAGCTCAGCCTGATTAAGTACCACGTTCATTTTCTCAGCATAAGCCTTGGCAAAGCCGAAGGCGGTTTTTTCCGCTATTGTAGAAATTGTACCTGCCTTGTACACGTTTTCGGCGCCGAACAGACTCTTGGTATACTCCTGCACCCTGTTTTGCACCTCATCGGCAAAGTTAAGGTCAATATCAGGCACCTTGTCTCCCTTAAAGCCCAGAAAGGTTTCAAAGGGAATGTCGTGCCCGTTACGGTCAAGGAGTGTGCCACAGTTCGGGCACTTTTTTTCAGGCAGGTCAAAACCTGAGCCTACGCTGCCGTCGGTGAAAAACTCACTATGCTTACAGCTTGGGCAAACGTAGTGGGGGGCTAAAGGGTTAACCTCGGAAATGCCTGCCATGGTTGCAACAAAGGAGGAGCCAACCGAGCCACGGGAGCCTACCAGATAGCCCTGCTCCTCACTGTAGGCAACAAGCTTCTGCGCCGAGATATACATTATGGAGAAGCCGTTATTTATAATTGAATCAAGCTCCTTATTGAGGCGCTTTTCAACTATTTCGGGAACGGGGTCGCCGTAAATTTTATGGGCGTTCTCCCAGCAGATACGGCGAAGCTCCTCATCCGAGCCCTCAATAACAGGAGGATAGTTGCCTGCAGGCACGGGGATAACCTCGTCGCTTATCATTTCGGCTATTTTATTGGGATTATCTATTACAAATTCCGCCGCACGGTCGCCAAAATAATCAAAATCTGCCAACATTTCGTCGGTGCTCTTAAAATAAAGGGGTGCCTGATTGGCAATATCATCAAAGCCCTGACCCGCCATAACTATCTGACGGATTATGCCGTCCTCCTTTTTAAGGAAGTGAACGTCACCTGTGGCAACAACGGGCAGACCCAATTTATCGGCAATTTCAACCACCTTGCGGTTGAAGCCCTTTATTACCTCAAGGCTGGTAACCTTTTTAAAGCGGTTGGGGGTCACGTTGCCCTTTTTATCCACCTTATCCGGGTTAGCGCTATCCCTAACCATAAACTCGTTATTGCCAAGGGGCTGAATCTCAAGGTAATCATAATAGGAGGCAATATCAAGCAGACGCTCATCCTCGGCGCCGTCAATAATAGCCTTATATAACTCACCCTGCTCACAGGCGGAGCCCACAATAAGACCCTCACGGTGCTCATCAAGCTGAGAGCGGAGTATTATAGGTCTGCCGTGGAAGGTGTTAAGGTGGGAAAGGGAGATAAGCTTATACAGATTTTTAAGACCAACAAGGTTTTTAACAAGGAGTATCTGGTGGTTTCTGAGTTTTCCTATCTCCTTAGTGGTAAGTCCATCAAGTTTATATCTTGTATCGTCAATAAAATAATTTTCTACGCCGTAAATGGCCTTGAATTCACCGCCGTCCTTGCGTATCTTACCAATAGCCTCGGCAATGGCAGGATAGGCCTGAACAACGCCATGGTCGGTAATGGCAACAGCCTTGTGACCCCATTTATAGGCGCGCTTAATAATATCCCCTGCACTTGACACCGCATCCTTAGCGGACATATTGGTGTGGCAGTGGAGTTCTACTCTTTTAAGCCCCTCGTGCTCGTCCTTTTCCTCATATTTTTCTATGGTGGCAAGGGCTTTTACGTCCACAATAAAATCATTACTCCAACGGTCATAAGAATAGTCACCGTTAACAATAACGGCGGCACCGTCCTTCAAGGGTGCAAGGGAGGCGGCAAAATTGCTTGCATCCTCCTCCATATTCTTGCTGTAACGCTGGTCAAAAAATTTCTTTATGGAGGCGGAGAAGGAATTGGTATTATCGGAAAAGAAGAATTTTGCTATTACCATTTTTCCGCCGCGCTTTGTATCTCTTACGCTAATGTCGGTGCCGAAAACCTCGCCCCAGGCGCAAACGTAAACGCTTTCGTCCTCACCAACGGGGGCAACAATGCTCGATAGGGGTTTAACGGCGGTATCAATTTTTCTGCCAAAGAAAAGCCGCGCGCTTTCAAGATAAACAGGAAGACCTTCCTTCGGTTTATAGTCGTACTTTATTTTAGGCTTGTCCTCCTGCTTGGGCTGTACCTTTTCACGTGCAGGCCTTTGGGGAATTATCTCCTCCACGGGAAGCTCGGGAGGAATGGCATCCTCCTCATTTAAAACACCTGTAAAGGATATTTCAATATCCCTTTGGAAGTTTTCCTTAATATGCCTTTTAAGCTGTGCCTCCAGCTTTACCTCCTCAATAGTGGAAAGGCCGCCGTATTTAAGCTCAACGGTGAGCAGGTCACCCTCTAAGGTATAAATGGCATTATTAAAATAGCCGTTAAGCTGAGGGAACCTACGGCGTATGTGAAGTATTCCGTCCTCACAGGCGGCCACACCAAAGGCGCAGGGTAAAAACTTGGGCACAAAGGTGCAGTTTTCAAGATCCAGACCGCTTTTAAGGGCATCCGCAACCTTGCTTACGGTATCAAGGGTTATATATTTTTCAAACTGTGCCTCTAAGGTCAAGCTACGCTTTTCAGGTTCAAGTGTACACTGTGTAAGGGGCACCGATTTAAGCTCAGCTATATGTACATCGGGTATAAATTCCCCGAACATATCGTAGAAACTGGATTTCATTTATTTTTGCTCCGTTATCTTTTCAATTTCTTGTGCAAGGGCGTCAAGCAGCTCGTTTTCGGGCACCTTGCGGATTATCTCTCCCTTTTTAAACAGGATACCGCAGCCGTCACCGCCGGCAATGCCCACGTCGGCCTGACTTGCCTCACCGGGTCCGTTTACAACACAGCCCATAATGGCAACGGTGATGGGAGTTTTAATATTCTTAAAGCGTTCCTTAGCCTTACCTGCCAAGGTTATAAGGTCTATTTTTGTTCTGCCGCAGGTGGGACAGGAAACAAAGGTTATGCCGCCCTTTCTAAGGCCTATGGCGCTAAGCAGCTTTCTTGCCGCCTCAACCTCTTTTACAGGGTCATCGGTTAAGGAGACACGCACCGTATCGCCTATTCCTGCAAGGAGCAGGCCGCCCATAGCGGCGCTGGATTTTATAAGTGCTTCATCCCCAAAGCCTGCCTCGGTAACACCCAAATGAAGAGGATAATCAAACTGCTGCGCCATAAGGGTGTAGGCGCCGTACATACAAGCAGGGTCGGAGGATTTAAGGGAAACTACAATATCGTCAAAATCAAACTTATTAAGTAAGGATATATGATACCTTGCGCTTTCCACCATAGCCTCTGGGGTGGGGGCGCCGTATTTTGCAAGTATCTTTTTTTCAAGGGAGCCTGAATTAACGCCTATTCTTATAGGCACCCCCGCCGCCCCACAGCATTTTGCAACGGCGCGGACGTTATCGTCACCGCCAATATTACCGGGATTTATGCGCACCTTATCCACCCCTGCCGCAACGCTTTCAAGGGCAAGGCGGTGGTCGAAGTGAATGTCCGCAACAAGGGGTATGGAAATTTTTTCCTTAATGGCAGGAATAAGGGCAAGACTTGCCTTATCTGGCACCGAAACACGCACAATTTCACAGCCTGCCGCCTCAAGGGCAACAGCCTGAGCCACGTTACCCTGAATATCACCTGAGGGGACGCTGAGCATTGACTGTATAAGCACGTCAGAGCCGCCGCCTATACGGGTGTTTCCTATTTTTACGGTCTTGGTACTATTGTGGGTGTACATAATCCTCATCCTTTAAAAAATAAGTGTCCAAATATCCTTTGCGGTAATAAGCAGCATAAAGCCTATAAGCAGGGCAAAGCCTATGCCGTGAATTACCCCCTCCCACTTTTGGGGAACGGGCTTTCTGAATATCATTTCAAAAAGAATAAACATAATTCTGCCGCCGTCAAGCGCGGGGATTGGCAGAAGGTTAAATATGCCAAGGTTAACGGTTATAAGGGCAATAATTGGAAGAATGTTTTTAAGGCTCTGCTTAGCGGCGTTGCCTATTGCAACAGTGACGCCTACGGGGCCGGACATTGCACTTATGCCGTACTTACCCGAAATAAGGTCGATAAGGGAAAACCAGATTACGCGGCAGTAAGAAATAGTTGTGTTAACGGTTTGCCGAACATAGCTGCCAAAGGTTTTTTGTATAGGCTCAACGTAAAAATCCACCGTTAAATATGAAATACCCTCGGCCTCTTCACTTTTAAACATAACATTGTCCAGCTTTACCTTTTCACCGTCACGGCGCACCGTCATATCAATGGTGCCGTCCTTAACACCTGTGAAGGCATAGGAAAGGTCGTAGGTGGTAAATATTTTTCTGCCGTCCACCTCTAAAATGGTGTCGCCCTCCATAAGACCGTGCTGAGAGCTTACCGCCTCCTCACGAAACTGCGCAACGGTAGTGGAGGCAAAATACTCACCCGGGGCTAAGATTATTGCAACTATTATAAGGCCGAATATAAGGTTAAATATTGCACCTGCCGCAACTATTATAAGGCGGCGCCAGGGTTTCTTTTTGCAAAAAGCACGTTCATCGGCGCTGTCCTCATCCTCACCCTCCATAGCGCAGTAACCGCCAAGGGGGATTAGATTAACCTTATAGTGGGTTTCCTTGCCCTTTATACCGAAAAGCTTTGGACCAAAGCCAACGGCAAACTCGTTTACCCTGACTCCAAGCAGCTTTGCGGCAATAAAGTGGCCGAATTCATGTATTATTATTAAAACAAGAAATAAACACACAGCCACAATGTATGGCCAGATATTGTTCCATATTTCCATAAAAAACCTCAGTTACTTAGTATAGTTTGCCCGTACGTATTCGCGAGCAGCTTTATCAGCCGCAAAAACATCCTCAATTGTATAGTTTTCCGTTGTTTTCTGATTAAGTGCCGCACCTTCAACCAGGTCGGCAATTTTAAGAAAGGGGATTTTTCCACCAAGGAAGAGACTTACCGCCTCCTCATTGGCACCGTTTGCCGCCGCAGGGCGAAGTCCTCCTGCGTTAATGGCATCTATACACACCTGAAGGCACCTGAAGGTGTCTAAATCGGGGCGGGCGAAGGTGAGTGTTCCCACGTCCGCAAGGCTTAATTTCTCAAATACACAGTCTGCCCTTTCCGGATAGGTCAGGGCGTACTGAATGGGCAGCTTCATATCGGGGGTGCCAAGCTGTCCGATAACGGCGCCGTCACACAACTCCACCGCCGAGTGGAGTATGCTTTGCCTGTGGACAAGTACCTCAATATCCTTTGCAGGCAGTCCGAAAAGATGCACCGCCTCAATAACCTCAAGGCCCTTGTTCATAAGTGTAGCAGAGTCTATGGTAATTTTTGCGCCCATAGACCAGTTGGGGTGCTTAAGTGCCTGTGCAGGGGTAACGTTTTTAAGCTCCTCCCTTGTTCTGCCGTAAAAGGGACCGCCCGAGGCGGTTAAAAGAATTTTTTTAAGTGAGCCCTCAGGTGCCCCCTGAAGGGACTGGAATATTGCGGAATGCTCACTGTCAACAGGCAGAATTTTAACGCCCTTTTTCTTGGCTAAATCCATAACAAGGTGACCGCCTGTTACCAGTGTCTCCTTATTAGCAAGAGCAAGGGTTTTGCCGCTTTCAAGTGCGGCAACGGTGGGACTGAGACCCGCAATGCCTACAATGGCATTAAGCACGGTATCGCCCTGACCTCTTGCAACCTCACACACGCCCTCTACACCGGAAAGCACCTTTATACCGGTATCTCCAAGTCGGATTTTAAGCTGTGCGGCGGCTGTCTCGTTAAATACTGCCACATGAAGGGGTCTAAACTCTCTCGCCTGTTTTTCAAGCAGGTCTACGTTACTGCCTGCGGCAAGGCCTGTAACCGCCCAGCCGTTTTCCTTTGCTACCTGCAGGCTCTGTGTACCTATGGAGCCTGTGGAGCCTAAAATTATAAGACTTTTACTCATATCAGTATACCAAGCTGAGCGAAGGTCATAAGGCAGGGTGATATAAGCAGAACGCTGTCCAGCCTATCCATTATACCGCCGTGACCGGGAATAAGATTACTGTAATCCTTTATGCCTACACTTCTCTTTATTGCCGATGCAAAAAGGTCACCTATCATACCAACAACACAGAAAATCGGGGTAACTATAAGCCATTTAACAAGGCTGTAATTATAGCCGCCAAGCTTATTGTAGAGCACAACTATAAGCGCGGTTGCGGCAAGGGAAAATATAACGCCGCCGATGCTTCCCTCAATAGTCTTTTTAGGACTGATTGTGGGGGCAAGTTTATGCTTTCCAAGCTTTCTTCCCACAAAGTAACCGCCCATATCGCACATACAGGCGAAGTTGAAGATGAGGAAGAAGCCGAAAAGCTTGGGATAGGAGCTGAGCAGAAACTCAATACCGTGGAAAGCAAAGCCCAAAGCAACGGGCACCATAAAGGAAACGGCCAACTCCTTAAGCCCAAAGGTATTATGCCTTACAAGGGAGATTATTATTATTCCAAGCATATAAATTGCGGTTATTACCGTTACGGTAAGGGACGATAAGGTGTTATAGTAAGAGGATAATGTGTATGCGGTATATGCAGGGCCAAAGCAAATAATATAACCCGAATAAGCAAACTTAATTACAACGGCGTAAAGCATACCTAAAGCAAGAGCATAAATATCCTTTGCTCCGCCTGTGTTCCACATCATTTCATAAACGCAGGCCGCACAAATAAGGCCTAAAAATATTGTAAACACTATTGGGAAAAAGCTGCCTAGAATAAGCACGGCAACAACAATAGCCGCCATTATAATGCCTGAAATTACACGTTCCTTCATTACTTACTCAGTCCTCCCATTCTTCTATCTCTGCCGTTAAAGGAATCTATAGCCATTTCAAGATGCCTTGGTTTAAAATCGGGCCAAAGCACGTTTGAATACCAGAATTCGCTGTAGGCCGCCTGCCATATAAGAAAGTTTGATAGGCGGTATTCCCCGCTGGGTCTGATTATAAGGTCGGGGTCGGGCACGTCTTTAGTGTACAGGCGTGAGGAAATAAGCTCCTCCGTCACCTCCTGTGCCTGAGTGCCTTCCTCTACAATTTCCCTTACGGCATTTGCTATTTCATCCCTGCCGCCGTAGTTTACCGCCATAAGCACGGTAAGACCTGTGGCTTCCTCGGAGTCCCTTTCAGCGTTTATCATAAGCTGCTGAATATCCTCAGGCAGGGCCTTTAAATTGCCGATAAAGCGGAGCTTTATATTCTCGGCCTTAAAGTTTACCGAATCCTTAAGGTAGTTTCTCAGCAGGTCCATAATAGCGGTTACCTCTGCTTCAGGGCGCTTCCAATTCTCGGTGGAAAAGGCATAAACCGTCAGGTATTTTATTCCTATTTTATTACAGTAACGGGCAATGGTTTTAAAGTTTTCACTGCCTGCGGCATGGCCTGCAGTGCGGGGGAGCATACGCTTTTTTGCCCATCTGCCGTTACCGTCCATTATAATTGCAATATGAACGGGGAGTTTGCGCTCCCCGTTATCTTTCCTGCGAAATAAACTCAATTTTACTTCACCCTTATTAGATGGACATTATTTCCTTTTCCTTAGCTGCTGCAAGGTCATCAATCTCCTTGCAGAACTTATCTGTAACGGTCTGAATCTTCTTCTCGCCGTTTGCCTGATCGTCCTCGGTAATTTCATTAGCCTTCTTCATAGCCTTTAATTTTTCAATGGCGTCACGGCGAACGGAGCGAACGGCAACCTTGCTGTCCTCTGCCATTTTGCGTACGTCCTTAACAATATCCTTTCTTCTTTCCTCTGTAAGAGGGGGGAAGGTAAGGCGGATAACGCGACCGTCATTCTGGGGGTTAATGCCAATGTCAGACACCTGAATAGCCTTTTCAATATCCTTTAAGGTTGAAGCGTCCCAGGGCTGAATCTGCAGGGTTCTGGGGTCGGGCACCGAAACGGCTGCCATCTGCTGAATGGGGGTGGGGGTGCCGTAGTATTCAACCAGCACCTTGTCAAGCACGGCGGCGTTGGCTCTGCCTGCTCTAACTGCGCCATAGTCCCTGTCAAGGGCGGCAATGGTCTTATCCATTTTACCTTCGGTTGCTTTAATAAGTTCGTTCATAATAATTTCCTCCGCAATATATGTTTATTTGTTTTTATTTTACAGTAGTACCAATTGTTTCGCCAACCATTGCTTTAACAATGTTTTCGGGATTATTAAGATTAAACACAAGTATCTCAATGCCGTTATCCATACAAAGGGATGCGGCGGTGCTGTCCATTACGTGCAGGCCCTTGCTTAACACGTCCTTATGGGACAGGGTGTCAAACTTCTTAGCGTTGGGATTTACCTTGGGGTCGGAGTCATAAACACCGTCCACGTTGGTTGCCTTGAATATAACGTCGGCATCAATTTCCGCTGCACGGAGAGCCGCAGCGGTATCGGTGGAGAAGAAGGGGTTACCCGTTCCGCAGCCGAACACAACTACCCTGCCCTTTTCAAGATGGCGAACTGCCTTGTTACGGATATAGGGCTCGGCTATCTGGCGCATTTCAATGGCAGTTTGAACGCGAACGTCAAGACCAACCTGCTCAAGACCGTCTGCAAGGCCAAGAGAATTTATAACTGTGCCAAGCATCCCCATATGGTCGGCCCGGGTGCGGTCCATTTTACCGCTGGAGCGACCGCGCCAAAAGTTGCCCCCGCCTACAACTATTGCCACCTCTACGCCCATATCAACGCAGACCTTAATCTGCTCACAAACGCGAAGCACGGTATCAAAATCAATACCCGACTTCTTTTCCCCTGCAAGGGCTTCACCTGAAAGTTTTATTAGTACGCGCTTATATTTTGGTTCCATTTTTTTATTCATCCTTTCGGAATATATCTATTCCACTTTATTGTACCTAAAAACCGCTCTAAAGTCAATTATATATTATATAAAAATAATTAATTTATTTTGAACAACTGTGACATAAAGCGAAAGGGAAAGCTTTCCCTATTTTTTAAAGCCCTCCCCTAAAATTTCGCCTGCCTCGCATACTATTATAAAGGCCCCCTCATCGGTACTGCGTATTATTCTGTGCAGGGCACCTACCTCGTGCCGTCTTACGGCGCAAACAAGCATACAGCTTTCCCTGCCCGTATAGGCACCCCTTGCAGGAAGCACCGTCACTCCCCTGCCAAGCTCACTCATTATGCCCTTGGATATTTCTTGTGCCTTCTCACTTACGGCAAATATCAGCTTGCCGCTGTCGGCGCCGTAGAGCAGCCCGTCCATAACGCGGGAGGAGGCGTAAAGCGCCACCACCGAATACAGGGCACTTTCAATATTGCCGTAAACAAGGGCTGTTAAGGCCACCACCAGCACATCGGAAATAAGGACACATCTACCCACCGAAATGTGCGGAAACCGTGCATTTATAAGCTTTGCGGCAATATCGGTACCCCCTGTTGTGGCACCTCTCAGCAGTACGGTACCAAGGCCCAAACCTAAAAGCATACCGCCGAATATTGCCGCAAGTATTCCGTTTAAGGAAAGCTTGGGAACAAGGGCGGCAGTAAGGTCCAGAAACAGGGAGGCGATGGTGGTTGCGGCGGCGGTACGTGCCACAAAGCCTGCCCCGAATTTTAAAAATCCCAACACAAAAAGCGGAATATTAAGCACCAACGCCGTTGCCCCCACAGGCAGGTCTAAAAGATAGTTTATAACCGTTGCAACGCCGGTTATTCCACCGGGGGAAACACGAGCCGGAGCCATTACGCAGGTTATTGCAAAGGAATAAATAAAGCTTCCCAGGGCGAAATAAAGGGTATCCACTAATATACTTTTAATTTTTTTCATAAGAGCTCCAAATATAAAAAAATAGACGTTGGTTTCCCAACATCTATATTTTATGCTCAAAATCATTCCATATTATAGAAAAAAGCTCATTTTTTCTTGTATGCTCCCCACTCATATGGAGATAGCCGAAAAGCACCTCAAGGCCTGTGGCTATATGGTACTCTGCCACACTTACGCTTTTGGGGGTGGAGTTGGTATGAAAATTTCTGCCGCGGCGGAATATTTCCTGCTCCTCCTCCGATAAATTGGATTCAATAAGCTTAAAAGCCTTCACCTGTGCGGCGGCGCTTACAAGCTTTACCGAAAGGCGGTGCAGCTCCCCCGAGGGACGGGAAATACTGCTTAACCGCTCACGCACAAGAAGCCCGTATACCGCATCACCCACAAAGGCGAGGGCGGCGGGATTAAGTTGTTTAGCGTTCATCTTTTTTCATCACCTTATGGAACGTAATCAAATTCAACGTCGTAAACGCTTACGGTATCGCCCTCTTTAACGCCCGCCCTAACAAGGGCATCTATAATACCCGAGGAGCGAAGCACCCTTTCAAAATACTGAAGGGATTCGTAGTCGTCGGGATTTATATCGGCCATTACCTTTAAGAGCCAGGGGGCATCCTCCACCATAAACACGCCCTCAACCACACGAATATTAAAAGTACGGTTGTTTGAAGGCATTGTGTAGTCCACCTCAGGGGCGGCTTCGGCCTCATAGCGTTTAACGGGGGGCAGCTTTGCAAGCTCAGCCGCTACGGCCTTAATAAGCTCATCGGTGCCCTCTGCAATGGCGGCCATTATGGGGAAGAACTGATAGCCCTTACCTTCAAAATAGGCACGGTACTCCTCTATCTGCTCCTCATCAATAAGGTCGCACTTATTGGCAACAACTATCTGTGAACGTTCCGTCAATTCCTCACTGAACACGGCCAGCTCTTTATTTATGGTATCAAAATCCTCTTTAGGGTCCCTACCCTCACTTCCTGAAATATCAAGAACGTGAAGGAGCATTCTGCAGCGCTCTACGTGGCGCAAAAACTCGTGACCAAGGCCAACGCCCTCACCTGCGCCCTCAATAAGACCGGGAATATCGGCCATAACAAAAGAGCTGCCCTCCCCAAGGGACACAACGCCAAGCACTGGGGTCAGGGTGGTAAAATGGTAGTTGGCAATTTTAGGCTTGGCCTGACTTACCACCGAAACAAGGGTGGATTTACCAACGTTTGGAAAGCCAATAAGGCCCACGTCGGCAAGAAGCTTAAGCTCCAGGGTAACATCCAATTCCTCACCGGGGTTGCCTGCCTTGGCAAAGCGGGGCACCTGACGGGTGGATGTGGCAAAATGCTGATTACCCCAGCCGCCGTTACCGCCTTTTGCTATTAAAACAGGCTCATCATCCGAAATATCGGCAATAATTCTACCCGTTTCCTGATCCTTTATAAGGGTACCGCGGGGAACCTTTATGGTAAGGTCGGGTGCGCGCTTACCCGTGCACCTTGCGGCGCCACCGTTTTGGCCGTTTTCGGCAGAGTATTTACGCTTATAGCGGAAATCCGCAAGGGTGGAAAGGTTATCGTCGGCAACAAAGAATATATTTCCGCCTCTGCCGCCGTCACCCCCGTCAGGTCCACCTGCAGCAACGTATTTTTCCCTGTGGAAGGAAACGGCGCCGTTGCCGCCTGAGCCTGCCTTTAAGTGTATTTTTGCTATATCTACAAACATAAAATTTATCTCCGTTTTTTTGAGATTATTATTTGTATCTTTAAAAAAATAATCCGGGTGATAATATCACCCGGATGTAACATTTTTACTGCTCAACAGCGTAAATGCTGACCTGCTTGCGGTCACGACCGATACGTTCAAACTTAACCTTGCCGTCAATAAGAGCGAACAGGGTGTCATCCGAGCCGCGGCCTACATTATTACCCGGATGGATATGTGTACCTCTCTGGCGAACGAGGATGTTACCTGCCAGAACGAACTGTCCGTCAGCACGCTTTACGCCAAGGCGCTTAGCCTCACTGTCACGGCCGTTCTTGGTAGAACCCATACCTTTTTTATGAGCAAACAACTGAATGTTTATCTTTAACATGACTACACCTCCGAAATAACCTTAATGTTTTTTGGATATTGGTCACTAAGCTCAGTTAAATGAAGCTCAAGACCTGCTAAAACTGCGATGGTTTCATCTGACGGGGCGGCAACGGTAAGATGCATCCTTGCATCGTCTACCTCTATATCTGCATTATCCCCTATTATCTCGGTAATGGTATTAGCCGCCATATAAGCTGCGGAGGACACCGCCGCGCACACTATGCGACCCTGTTCATCATCACCGTTTTTTGAGGAATGGCCCGTCATACAAAAACCAATAGGTTCAGCGAAAAATTCTACTTTGGTCATAGGTAATTAACCGATCTCGGTAATCTGTACCTTGGTATAGGGCTGTCTGTGACCCATTTTACGGGCGCAACCCTTCTTGGGCTTGTAGGTGAAGACTGTGATCTTCTTGCCCTTACCGTTCTTAACAACGGTACCCTTTACGAAAGCATCCTTAACATAGGGCTTACCTACCTTTAAGGTAGTGTTCTTAACAGCGATAACCTTGTCAAAGGTAACCTCTTCACCCTCAGCTGCGTTTAACTTCTCAACGAAGATAACGTCACCGTTTTCTACACGGTACTGCTTTCCGCCGGTTTCAATAATTGCGTACATCTCTCTTGGCACCTGCCTTAATTATGATCTCGCTACAGTAAGGCGTACACCCTTAAAAACGGGCATAACTTAACAAGCCTTCAATATGCGGCCTAACGAGTATACCATCTTTTTCCCGATTTGTCAACAATTATTTTTTATGCAAAAAATATAAAATTTCTGCTATAGCATACAATTATTTTATCTGTTGCTTTTTTCTAATAAAGCTTCAAATTGTTCCTTTGCAGTTATATTAAAAAAAGATTGTATTCTGAAAACAACATTTAAGCTTAATTTCGAGGGCATTTCTCCCCTTTCGATTCTTTCTATACTTTTCACACTTAATCTTAAAATTTTTGCCATTTCATATTTTGTCAAACCGTAGTGACTACGCAACCATTTTATATTACTTAAAAAATTTTTTAATTCAATATCTTTTTGTTTCATTTGATTTTCTCCTTAATATTTATAGGCATATTTTACCATATATCAAAAAGTTATATTAACTTTTACACCTATCAGGTGTAAAAAATTCAAATGTACCGATAAAGTAATAACAAATATATCAAAATAAAATTCCCGTGAATTTATTCACGGGAATTTCTTGATTTGTTCTGGTTTACTGCTTTTCCAACACCACTATTTCACTCTTGTAATCCATATCGGGATTAAAGTCAAGGCCGAATTTCATAAGGAAGTCACCGCCGTATACCTTGTCGGTATCCTCCACGCGGTAAACAGCGTTTGCATCAAGACCGTGAAGCTTTACTATTTCACGGGCGTCGTTACAATGGCAACGCTCAACGTAATAGCAAACAACGCACTTTTCCTTATCCTGAGACAGGAACTCAAGGGCAACGGTGTCACCCTCAAAGGGAGACTTAAGTCTGTATAAATCACCTGTGTGGAAAATTTCGCGAAGCTTTTTATACCTTGCAACAACCTCACGGGAGAGCTGTAGCTCATCCTCGGTCATTTTGGTGGTATCAAGCTCAAAGCCGAGCTGACCCGGCAAAGCTACATCGGCGCGGAAATTAAAGGGTGTTGTTCTGCCTGTCTGATGATTGGGAACGGCAGAGATATGAGCGCCCATTGCAGAGTAGGGATAGCACATACTTGTACCGTACTGAATGGAAAGGCGCTCAAGAGCATCGGAGCAGTCACTTGTCCAAACCTGAGGCATATAGTGGAGCATACCGGGGTCAAAGCGTCCGCCACCGGAGGCACAGCTTTCAAAAAGCACACCCGGATTACGGGAGGTTATCTCCTCCATTACTCTGTAAAGGCCAACTATATATTTATATGTACCGCCGTAGGGTATTTCGGTCATATTACGGTTGAAATCCCACTTAACGTACTCTATATTTGCGCTTGCAAGAACGGCACAAACACTTTCTATAACGTAATCCTGAACCTCTTTACGGGATAGGTCAAGAATATACTGCCATCTTGAAGGGGAGGGCTCCACCTTGCCCGAAGGCAGACGCCAATGGGGATGGGCGCGGAACAGGTCACTATCCTCCGAAATCATTTCAGGCTCAAACCAAAGGCCAAAGCGAAGTCCAAGCTCATTTATACTCTTGGCAAGTCCGTCAAGGCCGCCCTTAAGCTTATTAAGGTTAACCACCCAGTCGCCAAGGGAGCAGCGGTCGTGGTCACGAACGCCAAACCATCCGTCGTCAAGAACAAGGAGGTCAAGGTTCATTTCCTTTGCAACCTTTGCGATGTTAACAATCTTCTCATCGTCAAAGTTAAAATAGGTGCCTTCCCAGTTGTTTATAAGCACGTCACGCTCTATATCACGGAATTTGCCGCGGCAAAGGCGCTCACGATAAAGCTTATGGTAGATTCTGGACATACCGCTAAAGCCTTCATCGGAGTAAGCTAAAACTACCTCAGGTGCGGTAAAGCTTTCTCCTGCATTTACAGTCTCACTGAAATCGGCAGGATTGATTCCCATATAAACACGGTTGCTGTTAAAGGCATCCTTCTGAACGCCGCCTTCAAAGTTACCGGAATAAACAAAGCTGACGCCGTAAGCCTCGCCCTGAGTTTCGGTGGTGCTTTTTTCTGCAAGGGCAAAGAAGGGGTTGCGGTTATGTCCGCTTACGCCGCGCATACTGCTAATGCTTACGTTGCCGTTAAGCAAAGAGTTTTTGTGCACAAAGCGGTCTCTGCACCAGGCACCCTCAAGGGTAAGCATTTCAAAATCAAAGCAACGCATATCAATGTTGACGCTGAAAATACGGTCAATCTCCACAGGGGCACTTCCCACGTTTTCAAGGCGCACACTTCTTGTTATTGCATCATACTCATCAAACACGCTATAGGATAAGTAAAGGTTCAAATTATTAAGCTTATCCTCAAGCTTTAAAATAAGGGTGGAAACGCTGTCCCCTGCCTCACAATACGTGGAGGGCAGACCACAAAGGGCAGGCTTACCTTCAATTATTTCGTAGCCTGCATAGCGGAAGTCACCCACTGCGGATTTATCGGCATAGCGAAGCACCAACGAAGGCTCACGAAGGTCGGTAGTGCCATAGGGAGAATACTCAAGGGGAATAACGTCCTCTGTATAGGCTATATCCAGCCTTTTTGATGCGGCACACTGATTGCGTGTTTTATCGGTAAGAATTGTATCAATACTGTCAATGTGGGCAATTTTGCCGCCCCAATGCAGATGCACCGGAACTATACCCTTTAAAATACCGATAATATAACTTGTATTTTTTGTGTTAAGGTAAAAAATACTGTTTTTCTCATCAAATTTAATCATTTTTTAAAGCCTCCCAAAGCCTTTGATTTAATATATCCCGCAACGGCAAAAATACACAGTGCGATAATATTTACACAAACTATTCCTGCACCTGCAGGGGTGTTAAAGCGGTAGGATAAAATAATTCCCACCATAAAGCTTACCACCGAAACCGCCGCCGCACAAAGAGTAACTCCCTTAAAGGTCTTAAACACACGCATTGCGGTGAGGGACGGAAAAATAATAAGAGCGGAAATAAGCAAAGCACCCATAAGGCGCATACCCAGCACCACCGTAACGGCGGTTAGCAGGGCTATAAGCATATTGTAAATACCTGCGGGCACGCCTGAGGCCTTTGCAAAGGTCTCATCAAAGGTAACTGCAAAAAGCCTGTTATAAAGCAGAATGAAAAGCACTAAAACTATACTGCAAAGCACAACGCTTAGGGTAACGTCACTGCCGCTCACCGACAGTATACTGCCGAACATATAGTTATACACGTCCACGTTCATACCCGTGGTAAGGGAAACCGCCATAACGCCTACCGCCAATGCTCCCGTGGATATAAGAGCAATGGCGCTGTCCCCTTTTATTTTGCTGTTATCACTGATTCTAAGCAGTAAAAAGGCCGCCAGCACCACAATGGGTACGGCTATTTTAAGAGGTGCTAAATTTGCGGCGGTAGCCACCGCCATGGCGCCAAAGGCAACGTGGGATAATCCATCACCTATCATTGAATACTTTTTAAGCACAAGGGAAACACCCAAAAGCGCGGCACACAGGGCAATAAATATACCTGCTATAACGGCACGGCGCAAAAAAGCATAGGAAAAAAGCTGTGTGATTATATCAAGCATCCCTGCCGCCTCCTTGCTTTGAATACTCATCGGTTGTGCCAAAGAAAACCGAGGTCTCCTTCAAATGCAGTATATGGCTTGCGTATTTTACTGCGGCAGAAATATCGTGGGATACCGTAATAACGGTAACGCCCTCCTTATTAAGTCGGGCAATAATATCGTAAAGCTCCCCCGTAACCTTTTGGTCAAGGCCTGCGGTGGGCTCATCAAGGAGAAGCACCTGACCTGCGGCACAAAGGGCACGGGCAAGAAGTACGCGCTGCTGCTGACCGCCCGAAAGCTCCCCAAAGCAACGGTTTTTAATATCCTCAATATGAAGGCGGCGCATATTGTTAAGGGCGATTTCCTTCTGCTTTTTTGTGTAAAAAGGAATAATGCCCATTTTGTTAAGACAGCCCGAAAGCACAACCTCAAAAACACTGGCAGGAAAATCGGTATGGCCCGCCGTTTGCTGTGGTAGGTAGCCTATCTCCCGTGGGGTGAGCCCCTGGCCATAGGTTATTCTTCCGCCATTTAAAGACTTAAGGCCTAAAAGCGCCTTTATAAGGGTGCTTTTACCCGAACCGTTTTCACCAACGATGCAAAGATAATCCCCCTTTTCAACGTTAAAGGAGACTTTATCAAGCACCGTCCTGTTTTCGTAGGAAAGCCTTAGGTCGTGGCAGGCTATCAGGGACATCTTTTACACCTTCTTTCAATGTTTAAATTATAAAGTGAAAGCAATTAAATGTCAATAAAAACAGCCGAAAACATCTGCCTAAAAACCAACTTGGGGACACAAATTTTATGTTTATACAAGGTTTTGTTCCATGTTGGTACATTATTGTACCATGTTGGCAACATATATTGCTTTTCAAAAATAAAGAAAATATAATAACTCATAAATAAAATTGAGGATGAGATATAAATCGGCTTAACATTAAAACTGAAAATATGGATAAGCTGTATGAGTTATCCTTAAAAAGTCTTAAACCCATCGGTTTGTTCTGCGCTTAAATCTCCTTTAAAAACAAGAACTGTCAGTTAAGATGCAGAAAGGCTTTTTTCGGCACTTGGAGTATAGAATATACGCCTTTCGTGCCGAAAAAAGCCTTAAAAAGGAAGTATTCCTTTTGTTCTGCGCTTAAATGACAGTTCTTATGCGCAAAAGCGGTGTTTGCCAATGGTAGTAATATGCGGTCTTGACCATATCCATTTGTTTGTTGCGGTATTGGGATTAAAGTAATATATTGCGCCGCCGCTGGGGTCAAGGCCGTTAAGTGCATCACGGGCGGCAGAGTAGGCGCTGTCGGCCACGGGCTCATTCCACTGACCGTCGTCAAGGCAGGAAAAGGCACCGCGCTGATATATTACCCCTGATAGGGTATTCGGAAAGGAGGGGTGCTCAATGCGGTTAAGCACTACGGCGCCCACAGCCACCTGACCCACGTAGGGCTCACCCCGTGCCTCGGCTGAGATAAGCCGCGCAAGGAGTCTGTAATCAGCGGAATCTGCACCTGTGGAGGCTGAGGAGGATTCAAATATCCCCATAGCCTCCAAGGTTTTACGTCCTGCAATACCGTCCACAGTAAGGGAGTTTTTCTTTTGAAAAAGCTTTACCGCATCCCTGGTTTTTGTACCGTAGATGCCGTCTATACTCCCTGAATAGTAGCCCCAATTTTTTAGCTTTGTTTGGATTTTTACTACCTCTTCCCCTCTGGAGCCGATTTTGGAAAGGGCGCCTACGGTGAGGCTGAGCATAGTAAAACTTAATATTAGTGCAAGAAATATTATCAGCGTTTTTTTCATTTTATTCACCGCTGATAGCATCTGCAAAAATTTACCGATTATTCCTTAATAATAGCATCAAAGCCTGCAGCTTTTAATTTTTTCACCATTTCCTCGGCATTCTTTTTTTCTCTGTATGCCCCAACCTGCACGCGATATAGCTTTTCGGGTGTGACATCAGGCTTTTTGGCATAAGGGTCAACAAAAGCAATTCCGAAATACTCGCAAAAACCCTTTGCGGTCTGCTGAGCTATTTTTCTCAAATTATCGTGGAACCACATGGCATCCTCGGCATTATCGTGGAAAACGTGTTCCTCGTAATAGGCGGTAGCCACGGTGGATTTAAGCTCTGCAAGGGTGGTGTTTGTGTTTAAGGATATGGGCTGTGAGTATATCTCCCTGCGGTATTTAATAATAATATCCGCCAGCCTTTTACCGTTTTTGGAGCCTGTATAAATCATAGGCCTGTAGCCCCTCACGGTGCCGTTATAGGCATTGGTATGGGATACGTAGTGTATATCGGGATTATATGCATTGCTTTCCCTTATGGCGTCAAGCATTAAGGCGTCTCCGTCCTCAGCGGAATTGGGAGTTCTGCGCTTACCCCTTTTATACTCTATACCGCAGGCCTTAAGATATGGCTCCAGCTCATCAAGATACAAATTGTTATGGGTGGTTTCATCACACCCATTTATGGCACAGGGATTGAATTTATGATATGCAGGGGATAAATAAATTTTAGGCATTTTTATCCTCCTTTCCCCTTAAAATATCAATGGCCTTTTTTATTACCTCGGGCATGGGTACCCCCATAAGCCCTGCATTTTCGGTAATGGAAATTATTTCATTGGTGATAAAGGCTATTATCACGCAATCACGGATATAGGCGGTGCCCAGAAGTATATCAAGGCGGTAGCCTATAAGCACTGCAAGAAGAGTAATTCCCTTTCTTATAAGACCCTTCCAGCCTGCCCGGCTCTCCAAGGCACCGGAGTCTGTCTTGGGGGAGTTTTTAAACACCCCCGCAACAATAAGCCCCGTAATATAATCTATGCACATAAATATAAGCAGTGTGCAAAAGCCGGTGCTCCAGCCCCCGAACAATGCAGTAACAATCCCTCCCAAAATACCTGTCACGGCAGATATTATTCCTTTTAACGTCATTTTTTCACTCCCCTACTTTTCTTGCCAATAAGCAGGGTACTGGAAGGGAGACCATACGCAAGGGGTGCCCGCCGGGGCAATACAAATATAATTTTTACCACTCAGAGAACAGGTGTCCCCGTTATAGTACCATTTACCCTGTACGTACTCCTGGTATTCCTCCGAGGGGGGATTTCCCTCAAGGGCTTTGATACGCTCCTCAAGCTCGGTTATTTTGGCCATCAGGTCAACGCTTTTTTCTGCTGTAGCGCCCTGACGGGCAAGGGCGATAAGCTCGGTATGCTGTTCATCGGTAAAGCGCTGTTGTACCCAAAGGGCATCTATTTTATCCAGCACGCTTTTAAGCTCGTAGCCGCCACGGCTGATAACATTTTTAATTATCTGATACATAAGTTTTCTCCTTACTGATTATTTACTAATTCTGCCTCAAGGGCGGCAAGCCGTTCCTCAAAGGCCTTGTCAATGTCTTTTATATACTCTGCCGTAATTATCACCCCTTGGGTATCAGAGCTAAGCGTGGTGGTTGGATAAAGGCTTCTTATACCTTCTACCATTCCGTCTGCATTGGCGGTATGCTCGGTAGGCTCAATATATGGCTCGTAATCGGTTGCGGTAGAGCCTTTTTCTATCATAAAATCAGCAACACTTGCCGTATGTCCCGCACTGGCGGTGTACCCAAAGCCTGCATATATATTGATTTTAGCTATTGGTTTTGAAAATGTTCTGGTTGCCACTGCTCTTTTGTTGGGATTGTTATCATAGCCCACATCCAAGTTTCCGCTTGTAGTACCTCCGCTTGCATATACAAATTGCACCAATCCCTGTGTTGCTGTGGTGGTAAACAATCCACTTATTGTGTAGGTTCCAGCAGGTAGCGGATTATCTAAAGTAATAGTTATTGAACGGTTAACGTCAAAATCCGTTGAATTGACTAAGTTTTTTCCATACCTTTTCACCGTTACGGCAGATAAATCTGTTACAGTATCGCTTGAAACCCAGCATTTAACATTATGCTCTATATGGCTTACATCGGCTATTGCAATAATATCTGTACCGCTTGCAGAGCCCTTTAAGGCTTCGGCTCTTGAAATAATATCAAGCTGACCTGCCTTAAAGACATCATTTATTTTCACTGCCATTTCACCCGATTTTATTGCTTCGGCAGAGCCTGTTTTTTCACGAACGGCATCACAGGCCGCCACATAATCGGTTAGGGGCATTACTGCGTTACTCATTGTCCCACCTCCGAAACGTCGGTAAAGTTAGCCAGCACCAAGGCGGCAATTTCGGTTTTATCGGTATCGGTCAGGGTGTAGGTGTCGCCCGTCTCACCCTTATCTCCTTTTTCGCCCTTAGGGCCAACGGGACCTTGTATACCCGTCTCTCCCCTGTCGCCTTTTTCACCCGTATCACCCTTAAGGCCGCGAGGGCCCTGCACTCCCTGAGGGCCACGCAAAGAATCTAACTGCTCAGCGGTGAAATCAGAGTATGTAAAGGGGGCACCCGTATCACCTTTGGGGCCTGTTATATTAACCCCGGTGGGCGCGGTGTTCTCGGTGGATTTTTCCCAGAAAATATTCCCCTTTTCATCAACCGTTGGCCGCCAGATGCCGCCAAAAAGGTTTTGGGTCTCATTCACACGGGACATTACCTGCTCCCAAAGCTCAGGGGTATAGCTTTGGGCAGGCTCACCTGTAAATTTTCCTGCAGTTACTACCTGTATTCCTGCATCCATTAGGGCGGTATGAATTATTTTCTCTCCGTTTTCGCCGTAGCCGCTAACCGTTACCTTAATTTCATTGCCGCCCTTAAGCAGCTGATAAGGCACCTCCACCACTCCGTTTTCGGGCAGGAGCAGGTCATAGCTCTCATCACCGCAGTAAATGGTAGCGGTTTTGGAAAGACCGCTCCACTCACCGTCAAAGGAAAAGGCGGCAGCTACAAAGCCTACGCTGTCAGAAACAAGAATACGTCCCATATCTGCAGCAATTTTAAGTTCCTTTATTTTAAATTCAATTTTCATATTTTCCTCCGTTTTTTAAAGATGAATAGGAAAAGTAAACGTACCCTGCCTGTGGTGTCTTTTCTTTTATGCACTGTATCTGACGGGGGATTATATCATCATATTTGCTCCACTCCGCCCTATCCGCATCGGTAGGGGTATAGGCCTTATAGCAGGGCAACCCTATAAGCAGGCGCACGGGGGCACCGCCTAAATAATCCTTCCAGGTATCAAGCAAAGTATCAAAACGGAAGGCCTTATCGGGATACTCAAAGCCAAAATAAAGCTGTGGTATTATCTCATCCACGTAACCCCCGTCACACCAGGAACGCACATCGGCAAATAAATCATTATAGTTTGAACTTATATTTGCGGCAGGGCTTATACTAAACAATACTTTATCATCTATAGCCTTTATTGCACTGTAGGTACCACTTATAAGGGCGTTAACGTTGGCTCTTCGCCAATCCTCAAGGGATAAGGGGGTAGCGGCGTCCTCACGGTAGGCAGTATAGCTTGCATTATCAAAGGTTTGATCCTTGGTGGGGTAAAAATAATCGTCAAAATGTATTCCGTCCACCTGGTAATTTTTTACCACCTCACGCACGCCGTCTATAACAAGACGGCGTACCGTGTCGGCGGCAGGGTTAAAATATAATCCGTTTTCGGTAGATAATATATTCTCCTCACCCACCGTCTTTATCAGAGCATCCTCTACCACGGACTTATCATTTGTAGAGGTGCTTATTCTGTAGGGATTTATCCAGGCAAAAAGCTTCATTCCCCGCTTTTTTACCCCATCTACCATAATTTTTAAAGGGTCGATATTTTCTTCCAACCCTTTTACCATAGAATAAAGAGCAGATGGATAATATGCATCGGCAAAGGCCCTTACGTGAACGTAAATACAGTTGACTCCACTGCTTTGCAGATTGTCAAGGGCGCTTGAGAATTCCTGCTGAAAGCCGTTTCCCGCTTTAAGCATTTCATTCAGTTCAAAGGCGGTTATCCATACGCCAACCGTATTCGAGGCGGAAAGCTCCTCGTTACCTTGGGGCTTAGTGTTTTCTCCCACACATCCGCAAAGCAGTAAAAGTGCAAGGCACAAGGCTAAAATTCTTTTCATTATATCCCTCCGTAAAGCTCAAAGCCGCATAACTGCACAGGCCCGTTGCACTTGAAATCAAGAGCACAATGTGAAAGCAAAGTATTATAAAAGCTAACCCTTTTTACCGTTGCCTGCGGGTTTTCATCGGCAGGAATTAAGGTGCAGGTCTTTTCCTCATCAAGGTCATAAAGGGTAATAGCCACTGGCTTTTTATTGCCTATAGATAGATATGCTCCGTTTATAAATTTATTTACCTTAAGAAAATCAAAATCAAAGCTTTTGGTACGAAAACTGCAGAAAATCCCCTTTTTTTCTGCACCAAGTGCTCCAAATTTTCCAATGGGAATAATATCCTCTTCCCCGGAAAGGGTGGCAGTGCCGTACCAAAAATGCTCATCCGTTGCGCGATAGCCCAACAGAACAGCCTGCCCGTTAATGCTTACTCCGCCTGAAAAGGAAAGCTCCTCAGGCAGCTTCCATAAATACCAATAAATACTGCGACTGGTCTGTTTTTGGTCGGAGCAGCTTGCCACGTATCTGAAGCCCTTTATGGTGTAGTCCATTGCCACCGCTTCATTACCTATGAATAAAACGTAGTAACCACTATGCAGCACGCCAAATGCCGAGCGCATTTTCTCCTTATCACAGGCCTTTAAATACGGCTCGATATTAAGAGAAAGCTCGTACACGTTTCCCTTGCTGTACTGATTTGATGCAATAATGGTATATATCACCCCATGGGTGCTTAGCCATACAAGACGATTAGCGCAGTTAAGCAGGGTGTCGGGACAATCACAGCCTATTTCACTGCTTAAAATGTCCACCCTAACATCGCTAAGCTTAGAGGGAAACTTGGCCGTGCCTGTCACAACCAAATTCATATCGTATTCTTCAACGCTCCTGCAATCTATACTATGACACTCCTCTGCTTTAAAGGCAACAAGCAGCTTTCCTTGCTTTGCCAGGGCGGTGATTTTACCTGCCTGACTGCCAAGCCTTAGCACGTTATCTACAGGAAAATAAAAGGGATTAGACCCGGCGCTGAAAAATATCCCGTTAGGAATACCCTCAAAGCCGCTTAAAAACAAACGGGAGGAATATTCGCAAAATACACCTGAGGTATTTATTGTCTCAAGATGCTTAGTGTCGGAGCGATAGGCTGTTATCTCAAGGTTGTTACCAAGAAGCTCGGTAATGGGAAGGGGTTTATAGTTCATGTTTGAGGGATCAACAAAAGTCACCCTGCCTCCCTTTCTGTCCAGCTCCACACTATAGCTTTCGCCCATCAGCTCCACAGTGTTTGAAAAGGCGCTTTCGGGAGAGATGCGCCACAAATACTCGCTTCCCATATAGGTAAGCCTGCAGGTCACCGTCTCTCCTGACCTTTTGGTAAGCTCCTGAAAGGGCAGCTTAAAGGTATGGGATAGACCGTCGGTTCCGTAAAGGGCACGAAATTTTCCCGTAAGCATACTCATTGGCTCGCAAAATGCGGCAGGGGCGAAGGAAAGCGCAGGCTCGTCACCCACGGCACCAAAGTTATTTCCCCTGCCGTTTATATAAACGGTAGGTATGTACAGCTTCTGCTCTGTAACGTCGGTCCAGACGGTAAGGTCGTTTGAAAGCTCGTAAAAGCGGACGTGTGTGCCCCTTTCGGCCTCCTCATAATTGCACATTGATAGCATTACGTAAATTCCGCTGCCCGTACTGCTGGTGTTGTAAAAAACGCTACAGACCTTGGGTGTAAAAATAGATGACATTGGACTTGTGCGATAAAAGGATATATTCCCTGCGGGCTTTACCGCGCCATCAGAATACAGCATATAAAACTTAAGTATTATGCCCTCCATGGTTGTTTCCCTGCAAAGTGCCAGACGGCAAGGGTCTGACAGCGGTGTTACCCCTGCGCCGAAAAGAGATATATCATACCAAAGTGCGTGGTAGGTATCCGCATCAAAAATAATATTTTGGTTATCGGTTTTAATTCCGGGGCGCGTCCTTAGCGCGCCCCCTTCAAACCACATATTTTGCATTTCACTGCATTGACCGTCGTCAATATTAAAGGGCCTTTCCCTTAAGTTAAGGCCTCCGTTCATAGTTTTTACCGCTATTCTTCGAGGTTTAGCGGCTTTGTATTCAGGATACTTCATTTTCTCTTTGACCTCCTTTATGAAAAGGACGCAGGCAAGGTATCCCTGCGGCGGCAGCTGTTTGATAAGGCCTTGCCACGCTTACCGTTATAAAGGGCAGTAAAATATGCCGCCCTTTCCCCGTCACCACGGGCGGCGCAAATAAGCATAGCCACACCATAAACCATTGCGCTGAGTTTTTCCTGTGCGAGCCCTAAATTCTGGTGAAGGCCTGTAACGGGATTTACCCCTCCCAGCTCCTGAGCAATACGGCTCACCGCGGAGGTGGCCGTTGCCCTTTGGGCGGGAGTAATTTTTGAAGCATCCATATCAAGGAGGGCATATACCTCCTTTAAAATATCAATTCCCGTCATTTTTATCCTCCTTAAGGCCGTAAAGCAGTTCACGCTTGCTTCCCATAACCTCCTGAGGCAGGCTTTCAATATACTGCCTTGGGGTTATGTCTCCCTTTTCGTAAAGGCGGCCTAAAATATCAAGCAGCTTATCCTTATCGGTGTCCGTGCTTTTGGTGACCCTGGCGTAAAGGGTCATATCTTTATACCTTGCCGCGCTAAAGGGCAGGTACCAAAGTCCGTTTTCATCCTCAATGCTTATGTTTCGGTTACCGTAATGGGTCATCCAGAAATCTGCCCATATAAGGGATAATTCCTCAAGAAAGGCGTGGTACCGCTTACGCATAACCTCCATAGGCTGGGAGGCGGCGGTATTAAGGCGCTGTATTGCGGTGGCGTTGTTGGCATCCATTTCACCAAGGGCGGCCTCGGTGGCACCGCTTTGGTTCATAGTATTTTTTATAAGAGAATCAACACTACCCTGAAATTTTTCGGCAAAATCAGGGGGAGAAACGTATCTTACCGCCCCTGCAACGTCCTCGTTACTGCCGTATATCTTTATTATCTGACCGGGGTCGTTGGTTATCTGCTCAGGCACGCTGTCCCCGTTTACCACCATTATGGGCATACCCATTGCCATGCCTGCCCAAACGTTGGCGGTTATCATACGGTTAATGGCTATCTGGTTCGGGATAAGGTAGGTTACTTCACTTTCACCGTAGGCAAGGTCTCCCCTTCTGTCCCAACAAAATTTGGCAAGGGGGTATTTATGCAGCAGGGTATCCCATTCATCACGAAGCACACCGCCACGGCACACCTGCCTTGCCATAATATGAATACCGTCCGGCATACGCTTTTTGTAAAGGCGGGTTAGCACTGTTATTTTGCCGTCACGTTCACATTCACGAATTCTGCCAAGGGTAAAATCCCCTGCGCCGAAACGCTTTGCACGGAAAAGGGCCGACTGAGTACTCAGCTTACTTGAAATAATAATATAAGGCTGAGCCTCAATGCTATGATTAAAGGGGTCGCCAAAGCAGACGTTTTCCACCTTAAGGCAACAGCAGGCAAGCTCGCCCTTAACGGGCAGAGAGCCCTTTGCGGTATGAAGCCCCGTATCGGCATCGCAGTCCCAGTAGCTGTATATTATGCCCGTACCGCTTATGTAAGCGTTTCTGAGGGCCTGCTCCAAAAGGGAGGTAAGACCCACCCTTCCTGCCACCGCTTTGGCATGAAGGGACAAGGCATTGGTAATAAGGGCGGTTTCCCCTTCCTTATCAAGAGTGGTGGGGTCGGTTACGTTGCCCATGGCAAAATCCTGACGTACCGCCTGAAGCTTCTCTTTTGAGTGCTTAGTAAGGGGTACCCCTGCGGCGTGATACTCAATACCGATTTGCGGCATTAAAAGAGAGGATATTTTATAATCCCCTATCCTTCGGATAATGTTGTGGCGAACAAGCGGCCTCTCGTTTCCGCATTTGGCACCGTACCACTGGTCACCTATAAAAAAGCGTTCGTTTGTACGGGCCTGCTCATAAATTCCCTTTTTACCCAAGGCTGCTTTAAAGGCGGTACCTTTTTCATATTCTGCAAATATTTTATTTACTGTATCCATTTGTACCTCCTGATTTTTGGAACTGTTATTCAGGATAAAGAAGCCTTAAATATACCTCTTTTACTCGCATCCCAAATAACAGTTCCTTGCTTTTACTCTACGGTTACTATAGCAACTGCACTATCTGTAGATGCTGCACCGTCAACAATAACTCTGGCAAAGTAGTAATGCTTGCCCTCGGTCAGGTCCTCAGGAATACTGAAGGCAGCAGAGGTTGCACCGGCCATCTTCTTGGCACTGCTGCCGTAGGCGTTGGTTTCATACCACTGGTAAGTAAGGGTGCTGCCGCTCTCGGTGGAAGCGGTCACGCTTAGGCTGCCCGAAATATTACCTTCCAAAACGGTAACGTCCTCAGGCTGGGCGGTAATGCTTACCTCAGGTGAAACAAAGGCCCATACCGCGTCAAGACCGCTCTTCTTTACGAATACGTCGTAGTAGATGCGGTAGTCAAACTTGTAGGCATCGGCATCAATGTTCTGCTCAGGGGTAAAAATACGCATATTCTCGGTCTTTTTAACAAGGTGTGCACCGCGCTTGGGACATACAAGAATATGTACCTGTCTTGCGTTAGCTGCAGGGGTAAAGCCGCCTGCCTCGGTAGAGTTAAAGGTGTAGGCGGTTTTCATACGCTGACTGACAACGGGGATAATGGCAACACCGTTTAAGGATTTTACCTTAAGGTCTACCTCGCCCTGACGAAAGTCGCTTACGGTAATAAAGCGGGATACCTCCTCACAGTTCTGAAGCTGTGCGTATACGTAGTTGTCCACAAAGGCAACAAGCTCCTCATCATAGCCTACCTGAGCCTGTACCTCGTTTATCATATGGCAAAGGGTCTCGTAGGGCTTTTCAAGGTTGCCCTCAAAAAGGTTAGAGCGGGAGGCGGCAAGGCCTGCAAGCTTGGAGATAACGTAGGCATCGCACTCGGGGATAACCTTGGTGCGAACGTACTCGCCAAGAATTTTTCCTGCAAGGCTGGCAACACCCGTTTCATCCATATCCTCACGGTCTATCTGCAGGGAGCGTGCACGGTCCATAGCCATGGTGTAGGAGGTATTTGCAACGGTTATTGCACCCCTTGAAAAGCCTGTGTCACGGTCATAATCTGCAAGACCCTGAAAATCCACGTCGGGTATCATAACGGTCTTGGCACCAACAAACTTGGCGCTTAAATTATTATCGGCAAAAAAGCCTGTTGCACTTTTTTGTGCAAACATTTTGTCCAGCTCACCTGTGTAGGCGGCTGCGGTTTCAATTGAATTGATAGACATAAAATTTCTCCTTTAAATTATTTCCCCCAAAGGGAGCGCATAAATTCCTCGTTTAAGGGTGTGTCCGACGTATCGGGACTGCGCTGATCCCCAATATCTGCATCAGCGGCGGCGGCTCGGCTTAAAAGCTCGGCGTTTATTTCACTAAGCCGCCTATTTTCATAGGCCAGATACTCAAGGGTTAAATCTCCCGTTTCCCCCACTGCCTCTATAACGCTTTCGGGAATATCCTCCTCCCGTATATTGGGGAAGCGGCTTTTAAGCTTATCAAAGCCGTAAAGCTCCTTACTTTTTTCTTCCATTACTGCTGTTCTCCGTCATAATTCAAAAAATTTATAAGTTCGCTGTTGGGGCGTATATCCGCTCCAACGCTTTTTTTACTGTGCGCCGTTTTGCCCCTGCAAAATAGCAGACCTGCTATAAGGCCCATAACAAATGCAAGAGCAAAGGTAACGGCTATGCAGTATACCGTCAAGCCTCCCACCTCCCCGTAAGATCGCTCCCCCGTATTCCTGATTCAGCGGAGGTTTTAATGCCGAAGGCAGGTACCGTTTCCCTTTTTACGTCCTCAAAGGCGTAGCGCAGGGCATCCATCAGGTGATTTTCGCTGTCCTTTGGATAAATGTAGCCTTTCTCCCCTCTGTGGGTATCGTAAACGTAGCTTGACAGCTCCCTTACGGTATTAACGCATTTTGGGTCAACAAAAATTTTATATTCCCCTATTCTGGCAATACCGTTTAAAATACTGTCCCTGCCCTTTACGCTGGGCACTATTCGCGTAATGCCCAGCCTTTTAAGGTCGTCGTTGCTTTTTGGTTCGGCACAGTCGGCTCGGATACGCTCCTTGGCGTAGCCCAATTTTTTAATCCTCTCGGCAATATCACAGTTAAGCATCCTCCGCTGATAAAACTCGTCAAAAATATAAAGTGTGCGTTTCTTCGGATCGGCCTTAAATGCAATAAATGCCGTAGGGTCGTTGGTGTAGCCGTAATCAAGCCCGAAATAGGCCCTGCTTTCAGGGTCAAGCTCTCCTCTTTCCGGTACACCTACCTGCCAATTTTCAAAAACAAGACCCTCTGCAATACCCCACTCTCCAAGCCCTGCCACGGCGTATTTTCTCGGTGCTGTGCTTTTCATATTTTCAAAAACCGCTCGGTCGGTGTCGTCTAAAAACTCGTTTAAAAAGTAGTTGGTCGAGTACACGCTCACATTGTCCCGCGGGGTATCGAAAAATCTTTTCTTAAGCCAGTGGTCGCGGCTCCAAGGGTTAAAGGTTACTGTGGTCTGCTTAAAAAGGCCATCGGGCACGTTGCCTCTGGGTACCGAAAGGTCAAGCTTATCAAAATCCTCTTCCTTTGGTATCTCGTAGGCCTCCTCAATCCATACCCAGCACAAATATCCCTTGTTTACGGTGGTTGAGGCAAGCTTTAAAACGTCGTCAAAGCCACGGAAAAGTATCCTTTGTCCCGTAGGCAGATAGGTCATCTCCATAGGTGATACGGTATTTCGCCACAGATGTGCCACCTGCAGCTTTTCCTGTGCCCAGGCAAGCTGGGCAAAGGTGGAATCCCTATGGGTATTCATTACCTGCCGCACCACCAAAAGATTACTGTCCTTGTACCGCATAAGTCGATATATAAGATTCAGGGCCGTGGTGGTGGATTTTTTGGAGGCCTTGCCCCCCTTCACCACCCTGTATCGGCTTTTGCAGTTCCAGAAGCGGTCATATCCTCCGCCCACAATCTCAGCAGTGGTTATTTTTGATGTTGTCAATTATCACCACCGCCGTGCCTGTATCGGCAGATGCCGTCTCACCCAGAACGTTCCTCAGCTCCTTAATGGCACTTAGGTCCCCTGCGGCGGCTTTTTTATAAAGCGCCGCCATAATAACCGCCTGCTTTGTAGGCGCCTTTAAATTAAAGCCTGCGGCTCTAAGCTGCTCGGTCTCCTCCAAGGTGGCACGGGTGGTTAAAAGCTTGCTTAGTATTTTTGAAAAATCCTGTTTTTTCGGCACGGTATGTGTCCCTCCCTTCGGCAAATATTATTGTAACTTCAAAAAAACTGCCATTGGGTGCCATAGTGCAGGACATACCCTGACTTTTAGTGCCAAAGGATGCCATTTTTTAGTTGATTATTCAATTTAAGTATGGTAACATTGCGTCAGAGGGCTTCACCCCTTAAATAACCGTAAAGGGCGGGATAAAAATGTGTAGCAATATATTAAAAAAAGAGGCCGAGAATTGCGGCGCTCCCTATGAGAAAATGGGCAGACAGCTTGTATGGCACGATGAATTTGACAAAGGTGCCATTGATTATGATAAATGGTGCTTCAAGCGCACAATGGGCGCCTCCGACAGAGAGTATGACAACAGTGAAAAATATTGCCGTGTTGAGGACGGTAAGGCCCACCTTCAGGTTTGGCGCAGTGAAAAGGAAGGCGCTAATTTTGCCCTGAGTGAGGGCTTTTGTACCATGGATACAATGAACTTTAAATACGGCTATCTTGAAATGCGCGCCTGCGTTCCCTTCCGTCACGGTGCCTGGCCCTCCTTTTGGATGAAGTCCAACACCCCCTTTGCCAAGTGCGCCTGGATGTGTGAGACCGATATTTTCGAGGTTTTCTCCTCTGACCGTAACGCAGTCTGCAATCTGCACAAATGGGGCTACGGCAAGCACTGTATGCTCCCCGGTGGAGAGGGCAGTATTTCAAGAGCCTACACCTTTGAAAAATACGAAAACCTGAATAATGAGTACCACGTGTACGGCTTTGAGTGGGACGAGAAGGAAATGAACTTCTACGTTGACGGTGAAAAGTATTCCACCTTCCCCATTGACCCCGTTAAGGGTAACTTCTACCCTGAGGTTATTGATGGAACCACGGGCTTCCACGATTTTCAGTACATTATATATAACAATGAAATTTTCTCCGAGGGTAGCGGCTGGAAGCCTGAAGGCACCGCTTTAACCGATGAGGACGAAATGCCCATCGACTACTTTATTGATTACGTTCGCCTTTACCAGAAGGAAGGCGAGGAAATAAAGCTTAAGGACGAAATCGCCGCCGCTAATGCCGAAAAGGCTGCCCGCGAAGCTAACAAATAACTTTTCGAGAAAAGAATAATATCCATATAATCCTTTTTTTGTGTATTTAAAAACAAAGGAACAAAGTTTATAATATCTTTGTAAAAACTATTTTTTAGGAGATTAAAATGAACCGTTTTCTAAGTGTTTTTTTATGTGCAGTTTTGCTTTTAGGTCTGTGCGGATGCGGTAACAACACTACTTCTTCTCAGGTTAATTCTTCCTCTGAAAACATCAGTACCGATGCTTCACAGCAAACCTCCGATGCCGTGTCGGAAAATGTTAGTAATGCAGCTTCAAGCAATGCTCCAAGCAGCAAGCCTACACAAACCACAAGCTCCAAGCCTACTCAGAGCAGCAACAGCTCCTCCAAGGTGGAAAGCGTATCCCAGAGCACAAGCTCTACACCCACAGCACCTAAGCCCACTCAGCCTGTTGAGGGTTGGGATGAGCTTGGAAACATCCTTATCTTTGGTGATAGCTATTCAGCCTTCCATAAGCAGGGTGTTGACGATAAGTATCCTTACGGAAACGCTCCCTATTATCCTAATGATACAGATGATGTGGATGATTTGGAGGATATGTGGTTCTCTCACCTTTTAAAGCAAACCAAGGGTCAGATTAT
The DNA here is from genome assembly GCA_045531585.1 of Acutalibacteraceae bacterium. Taxonomy (GTDB): domain Bacteria; phylum Bacillota; class Clostridia; order Oscillospirales; family Acutalibacteraceae; genus SIG587. The sequence continues at coordinate 2,612 of JAZSEH010000016.1, read as the reverse complement.
TAGAAATGATAGTCTTTCAGGTGCCACAATTTGCGGAACTACATATGGCCAGAACACATACAACGGCGGCAACGGTTGGTGCTTCAGCGCCCGTTTTGAAAAGCTGTTAAAGCAAGGCTATTTTAACCAGAATAAGGTTGATACAATTTTCATTTTCGGCGGAACTAATGATGTTGGTGTTGAACAAATGGGTCAGCTTAAATACGATGGTTGGACCGAAAGCGATATATTAAAGTCTCTCCCCGGCGCCAGCTATTTCCTTAACAAGTTAAGAAGAAATCTGCCCAGACAAACAAAAATTTACTTTATTCTTAACGATAGCATTAAAACCTCAAACCCCACACTTTATGAAGCCTATAAAGACTATTGCAAAAAATGGGCGATTGGCTTTATTGAGTGCAGTACCATTGCAAAGGCAAACGGCCACCCCACCGCCGCAGGTATGAAAACCATTAGCGACGATATTATTAATTTCATTAAATATAACGGCTAAAAATTATATTCCCTTGTATTTAATTGATTTGTGTCATTACATATGTCAAAATATTTTTGGTGATAATGTATGGATTTACCCAACCGCAAACCCACAAGGCTCAAAAATTATGATTACAGTAGCGCAGGCGCATATTTTGTGACAATTTGCACCCATAATAAACAAAAAATATTATGTGATATTGTAGGGGATGGCGTTTACGACATCCCGAAAACAAATCTGTCAAAATACGGAAATATTGTATTTCACAATATCAAAAAAATGAATCTGAAATATGATGATGTGCAGATTGATAAATACGTTATAATGCCAAATCACATTCATTTGATAATTAAAATATTTAATTTGCCCAATAACGGTTTGTCGCAAGCGCCATACCCTACAAATGCAACAATCCCAAAATTTATATCGTTGTTTAAACGGTATTGTAATCGTGAAGTAGGTCACAATATCTTTCAGTGCTCCTTCCACGACCATATAATACGAGGAGAAGAGGATTATTTAAAGATTTGGAGTTATATTGATACGAATCCTTTAAAATGGCAGGACGATTGTTTTTATAGTGCTGATTAAAATTAAAAATATGGGTAACATAAAAATAGGACACATCATAGGGTAAAATCCTTAAATGATGTGTCCAACTGTTATTATCACTTTTATTTGATTATATTTATAGATTATACTTTTCTTTAGTTGTGTTTATAGAAGCAATCAACAAACGCCTGATTTTACCACACTCGTTTTTAAGTTCGGAATATTGATTCGCATCAATCATATTTGTTTTTGAAAAAAGTTCAAGCCAATATTCAGTCTCATAAGATTCCTTTAATGCAATTTGGAATTTTGAAATAAAATCAGCTTTGCTCTGTGCATAATTGGCTTCGTGAATATTAGCGCCTATGCTGGTTCCGCTTTTGAGAATTTGATTTTTTAAAACACCTTTTCCTTGAATTTCATCAGTCAATTTAACAATTTTAACTGCAAATTCAATAGATAGTTCCACCAAAAGATTAACAGCCATATTTGTTCTCCTCTTTAATGAAATGCGCTATGTGCATGAAATGAATTCTTCATGAAATGCAACTTGCGTTGCATGAAATAAAATTTGCCCAATTTGTCTTAATTTGAAACAATGTGCCGCATCCAAAAGATGCGGCACATTTCATGCGTTAGCATTTAATTCATATTATGAATTTCATTTGCCGAAAAGGCAAATTTCATTACAAATAATCGCAGATTATTTGTTCAGCGCTTCGTTAACTGCAACTGCGCAAGCAACGGTCATACCAACCATGGGGTTGTTACCTGCACCGATAAGACCCATCATTTCAACGTGTGCGGGAACTGATGAAGAACCTGCAAACTGTGCGTCTGAGTGCATTCTGCCCATTGTATCTGTCATACCGTAGGAAGCGGGGCCTGCTGCCATGTTGTCGGGATGAAGTGTACGTCCTGTGCCGCCGCCCGATGCAACTGAGAAATAGTTAACACCGTTTTCATTGCACCACTTCTTATAAGTGCCTGCAACGGGATGCTGGAATCTTGTGGGGTTGGTTGAGTTACCTGTGATGGAAACGCCAACGTTTTCAAGCTTCATAATTGCAACGCCCTCGGGAACACTATCTGCACCGTAGCACTTAACGTCTGCACGGGGACCCTTTGAGAATGCTTTTTCCTCTAAAACCTTAACCTCTTCTGTGTAGGGGTCGAATTCAGTTTCAACATAGGTAAAGCCGTTAATTCTTGAAATGATATACGCAGCGTCTTTACCTAAACCGTTAAGGATAACTCTTAATGGTTTTACACGAACTTTGTTTGCGTTAAGCGCAATTTTGATTGCGCCTTCTGCAGCAGCGAAAGATTCGTGACCTGCTAGGAAGCAGAAACATTCAGTTTCTTCTGATAATAACATTTTACCAAGATTTCCGTGTCCTAAACCAACTTTTCTGTTTTCAGCAACAGAGCCAGGAATACAGAATGCTTGTAAGCCTTCGCCGATAGCGTTAGCAGCATCTTTAGCCTTTGTGCAACCTTTTTTAATAGCGATTGCAGCGCCTACGGTGTAAGCCCAAACTGCGTTTTCAAAGCAGATAGGTTGAGTTTCTCTAACTATCTTATC